>VYFG01000083.1 GCA_009842505.1 Gammaproteobacteria bacterium | reverse complement strand
GCCGGGAATGTACTCGCTCAGGCCCAGTGAGTCAACTGTGGGACGTTGTGAGGCGTCTGGCGGGCGGAACCCGTCAGGCCCCATTTCCGGATCGGGCCTGTTCAGGTACGGACCGCAATTGTCCCCGGCCTCAAGGCCGTCAACGGGGATCAACCGCGCGGGGATCCCAAGGAAGGAGGCGCTGGATCCACCGGGCGTTCTGGATCAGCCTGGCTTCGCCCGCGGGCTTGCCCACCAGTTGCACTGCAACGGGCATCCCGTTTTCTGCGAGGGCGACAGGGATCGTCACGACCGGCAATGCGGTCATCGTCGTGGCATAGGCAATGGCCAACCAGCGGTAGTATTCGGGAATCGGGATCCCGGCGTCATGCCCCGGGTAGCGGGTTTCGGCGGGTATCGACAGGAGACTGGTGGCCGGGCAGACCAGGAGGTCATGGTCCTGCATGAACCGTGCCGCGGCATCGACAATGCCACCCTGTTGTCTTTGCGCCTGGCGCAGCCGTTCCGTGTCCAGATCCATGCCGCTTCGGATGTTCCATTGTACTTCCGGTTTCATGGCATCGGGATGATCGGCAAGGGTCCCTTCAAACGAAACCGCGTAGACATGCGCGCGCAGGGCGTCAAACGATTCATGCACATGATCCAGTGGGGGATGGGCACTGGTAATGCGACACCCCTCCCGGGAAAGCGTATCCGCGAATTGATCCAGTGTCGACAGGACTTCATCGCTGACCTGGGTGATTCCGAGATCGTGGCTGACGGCAATCCGATCCGGCCTGACGGACGTGTCATCCTGCAGGGCGAATTCCCCGGGGGGGTCATCGAACAGTACGCCCGCGAACAGCGCAAGGTCATCGATGTCCCTTGCCATGGGTCCGTTCTGGCCGAGCGGGTCGAACGGTAGCAGGGGGGAGTCGGCACTGATGCGTCCGGGCGACGGGCGCAGGCTGGTGACGCCGCAGAAGGCCGCCGGCGTGCGCAAGGACCCCGCCATGTCGGAACCCTGGGACAGCCATGCACAGCCCGAAGCGAGGGCGGCCGCCGCCCCGCCGGAGGACCCGCCGGAAGCGCATGTCATGTTGCGCGGGCTGCGGGTCAGGCCGAACACATCGTTGAAGGTGATCCCGCCCGTACCGAATTCAGGCGTGTTGGACTTCGCATACACGATGCCGCCGCGGCTTTCGATGCGCTTGACCAGCCTGTCAGAAACCGCTGGCACGTGATCCCGGTAGATGGCGCTGCCGTAGGTTGTCCTCACTCCGGCGACGTCCGTCAGGTCCTTGATGGTTACCGGCAGTCCGGACAGCGGACCGCGCCCGGATGGATCGGTTCCGTCCAGCCGGCGCGCATGATCCCGGGCCCTGTCGAAACAGAACGTGGGCAGGGCATTGAGCGGGCCGTTTACGGCGGCGCAGCGTGATTCAACGGCGCCCAGCAGTTCCATCGGGCTCACTGCACCCCGGTTCAGCAGGGTGACCACCTCCCGCGCGCTGAGGCGCCATGGGGCCGACATGGTCTATAGGCGCGGGCGGCTTACCATGGGGCCAAGCTGGCGTCCTCCCAGCAGGTGCATGTGCAGGTGGAATATCTCCTGGTTGGCGTTCCTGCCGCAGTTGACGAGCAACCGGTAACCGTCCTCGGCGACACCTTCTACTTCGGCAAGGTGCCTGGCGACGACAAACAGGTGCCCGAGAACCGCCTCATCCTCTTCGCTTACGTCGTTCACCGTGGGGATGATCTTGTTGGGAACGATGAGAATATGAGTGGGGGCCTGGGGGTGGATATCGCGGAATGCGGTGACCCGGTCGTCCTGGTACAGGATTTCAGCTGGGATTTCCCGGTTAACGATTTTGCTGAATAAGGTCTCTTCGCTCATCTTTTCGTAAGTGTGTCAGGAGGTTGCCGGATTTTCGATGCTTTCGAGTCGCCTCGCCACGCGGTGAAGTTCGGTGTTGTTGATGTTGAGATGATCCATGTGCGAGACAGTATTGATGACGTAGGAGCGGTTGCAGCCGCGTGCGCCCACGGCTCCCTGCACCACGGATACGGTCTGTTCAAGGGTCAGCCTCGCCGCAAAGTGTGGATGATCGGGCTTGGAGACGAATGTCAGGGCGGTGACCCTGCGTCCGTCCTCCAGTGTCACCGGAACGAGCCTCGGGTCGTAGGAACCGATCAGCAGTTCGCGGTCACAGAGGTATTCCACGACGGAAGCGGTCAGGGTGCCGTCGACATGATAGGCGTACCCCCGGCATGAGCCGCCCCGGTCCAGTCCCAGGACCAGACCTGGCCGATCCTCGGTTCCGCGGTAGCGGATCGACCACAGGCAAAGCCGCCGATGATAACCCTTCAGGGTTGCGGCAATCGCCTCCCGGTACTCGAATCCCGGGTCCCACATCAGCGAACCGTAGGCAAACACCCAGAACTGTCCCGCCGGAACCGGGATGGACTCCGGGGTGCCGGGTTGCAGGAGGGATGCGTCGAGCTTGGGGAACTCCAGTTCCATGGTGATGGGGAATCTGCCGCTAATCGGGTGATGTTAATTGAGCAGCACGGCCTGAGACAAGCCATGGAAAGTCAGACTACTGCGCCGGCCTTCAAGGCCGGCATCGGATCCGGATCGCTGACCCGCCCGTGCAGGCATCAGGCCGAGTAGCGCTCGAGCGCTGCTTCCAGGTCCTCGAGCAGGTCCTGGATGTCCTCCAGTCCGGCATGCAGCCGGATGATCTGGCCTTCCCGGTTCCAGGGGCATGCGCTGCGGCTGGATTGGGGGTACTGGGGCACGATCAGGCTTTCGTACCCGCCCCAGCTGAAACCCATGGAAAAGAACCGCATGCCGTCCAGCATGGCGCGCAGGGAATCATGCGAACCAGGCTTCAGCAGGACGGAAAAAAGGCCGGTGGAACCGGAGAAATCCCGCAGCCAGACCTCGTGCCCGGGACAGTCCGGAAACGCCGGATGAAAAACCGCCAGCACCTCCTGGCGGCCGGACAGATAGTGCGCAAGCTCCAGGGCCTGCTGCTGGTGCTTTTCCACCCGTACGCCGAGGGTGCGCAACCCGCGCAGTCCCAGGTAGACATCGTCCGGTGCAAGGCTTTGGCCGACAAGGTCACGGGACTGCTTGACCCGGTAGAAATTCTCTTCCGTGTCGCAGACAGCCAGCCCCAGGGTTGCATCGGAATGACCGACGATGTACTTGGTGGCCGCAATCACGGAAACGTTCACGCCATGCTCGAGCGGACGGAAGTAGAGCGGTGTTGCCCAGCTGTTGTCGAGCGCCGTAATGATGCCCCGGGAACGGGCGGCATCGGCAATGGCCGGAGCGTCCTGAACCTCGAAGGTTATGGATCCGGGGGATTCCATGAACACGAGGCTGGTGTTGCCGCGGAACCGAGAGGCGATGCCTGCGCCGATGAGCGGATCATAGTACTCGACAGTCACCCCCATGCGGGTAAGGAATGCATCGCAGAATTTCCGGGTCGGGCCATAGACGGTGTCCGCCACGAGAACGTGGTCCCCGGCACCGGCGAAAGCGAGGATCGTCGTAGTGACCGCGGCCAGGCCGGAAGACACCGACAGGGCGCCGAAACCGCCCTCCAGGTCCGCCACGGAGTTTTCCAGGGCGAAAGTGGAACGGCTGCCGAGGCGTCCGTAGACCACGCGGTCCTTGAGTTCATGATCGATGCGGGACTGTTCCAGCGCAGCCAGGGTGGGGAACACCACGGTGGAACCATGGTAGACCGGGGGATTCACCATGCCGCCCAGGGAGGCTGGATCGTTGCCCTTGTGCACGATGCGGGTATGCATGCGGCCGCCCCCGCGGCGCCCTTCGGAAGATCCCATGTACGGACCCTACAGGTTTGACAGTTCGCTGACCAGCACCGACAGCATGGCGAAATCCACCCGGCTCTCCTGCTGCAGGCGATGCAGCATGTCCGAGACATGGTGCAGCGGCTGTTCGCGTTTCCTTGCCCAGGCATCGATGCGGGCGGATGCGGACTTATCCCTGGATGCTGCGAGAATCTCCCGGACCACCCTGGTATGGGACATGCGCAGGTTCTCCGCCAGGCTGAATCGGGCGCGCTGGTTCCAGTCGCTGCTCGCCGGCAGCCCGTCCACCGCCTCACGCACCCATTGCAGGTGCAACTGCTGCATGCAGTGCAGGTAGACTTCGCTGACAAGGGGCATCGGCTGGCCCGTGGTGTTCGCGATGTCGATGATGTCCAGTGCCCTGGATTCCGCTGGAATCGAGAACAGCGCATGGGTGGCTTTCCTGTTCAGCCCCCCCGCGGCGATCGCCGTGCGGAGGTCCTCGCCGTAGGCAGGCGCGCTGTAGTCGCCCGGTGAAGCCAGGGCAGTTTCCAGCTTGTCCAGGCCGGCGCGGAATTCCAGGACGATGCTGCCAAGATCAGCGCAGCCGGGGCGGTTGCGCAGCAGCCACACGATGGCGGCCTCGCTGTTGTAGGCGATATCCCGCAGGAGACGGTATTGCAGATCGGTGGACACCCGGTTGTCCATGTCCTGGATCCACTGTTGCCGCTGGTCGAGACGGAAGACATCCCGCGAAACCACAAAGGCCCGGGTGACATCCGGTACGGATGCGCCCGTCAGTTCGGAGACACGCAGATGAAATCCCGCGCCCAGTTTTCCGACCATGTCGTTGGTCAGTTGCGTGGCGATGATTTCCCGCCTGAGCCGGTGGGTTTCCATCTGCGCGCGGTATTTCTTCTGCAGCACCCGCGGAAAGTACGCCTCGATTTCACGGTACAGATAGGGATCATCCGGAACATCGGAGAGCAGCAGGCTCTGGTACAGGTCCATCTTGCCGTAGGAGAGGACCACCGCGAGTTCTGCCCGGGTGAGGCCCTGGCCGGCTTCCTGCCGCTGCCGCAGTTCTTCGTTGTCCGGCAGGAACTCGAGGGCCCGGTTCAGCAGTTCCCGGTTTTCAAGCAGCTGGATCAGGCGGGCCTGCTGTGCGATCACTTCTCCGCCGTAACTGCTTTCGACGCTCAGGGTCTGGGTCTGGATGTAGTTGTTGTTCAGGACGAGGGATCCCACCTCGGATTCCATCCGCGCCAGCAGGCTCTTCCTTGTCCGGGGAGTCAGTGTTCCCGCCTGGACGGCGGCGTTGAGCAGAATCTTGATGTTGACCTCATGATCGGAGGTATCCACACCGGCGGAATTGTCGATGGCATCGGTATAACACAGTCCGCCTTTCTGGTTGTACTCGATGCGAGACTCCTGGGTCATCCCCAGGTTGCCTCCTTCTCCCACCACCCTGACGCGCAGTTCGTCGGCATTGGCCCTGAGGGAATCGTTCGACCGGTCCTGGGCATCCTGGTGGGTTTCCGTGGATGCCTTCACGTACGTGCCGATACCGCCGTTCCACAAAAGGTCGACTTCCGCCTTGAGAATGGTGTGGATGAGTTCATTGGGGGTATAGGAATCCCTTTCTGCGGAGAGCGCCTTTTTTGCCTGGGGGGAAAGCTTGATGGACTTCGCGGTCCGCGGATAGATCCCCCCGCCCGCTGAAATCAGTTTTTCATTGTAATCCGCCCAACTGGAGCGGGGCAGTCCGAAAAGCCGCATGCGCTCCTTGTAGCTCCGGGCGGCATCCGGTTCGGGATCAATGAAGATGTGCAGGTGATTGAAGGCGGCAACCAGGCGGATGTGGGGCGAGAGCAGCATCCCGTTGCCGAACACGTCCCCGCTCATGTCCCCGATACCGACCACGGTGAATTCCTCGTTCTGGATGTCCTTGCCGAGTTCGCGGAAATTCCGCTTGACGGATTCCCAGGCACCCCTTGCGGTAATCCCCATCTTCTTGTGGTCGTAACCGTCGGACCCGCCGGAAGCGAAGGCGTCCCCGAGCCAGAACCCGTGATCGATCGCGATGCCGTTGGCGATATCCGAGAAGGTGGCGGTTCCCTTGTCCGCCGCGACAACCAGGTAGGGGTCGTCACGGTCCCTGCGAATCACGTTCTCCGGCGGCACAATGGCGCCATCGACCAGGTTATCTGTCAGATCCAGCAGTCCGCTGATGAAATCCCGGTAACTGGCGATCACCTCGGCCTGGACCTGTTCACGGTCTCCGGTGGCGGGCAGCTGCTTGGCGACGAATCCACCCTTGGAGCCCACCGGCACGATGACCGCGTTCTTTACCCGCTGCGCCTTGACCAAGCCGAGAACCTCGGTGCGGAAATCCTCGGGCCGCTCGGACCACCTGAGGCCTCCCCGAGCCACCTCGCCGCCCCGGAGATGCACGCCCTCGACCCGCGGGGAGTACAGGAAAATCTCGAACATTGGCGCAGGTTCCGGAATGCGGGGTATGGATCTCGAATCGAGCTTGAAGGCGATATAGGGCCTGTGTGTGCCTCCCGGGGTCTGGAAATAGCTGGTGCGCAGCGTGGCCCGGATCACGTCGAGCAGGGCGCGGATGATGCGCTCTTCATCCAGGGTCTGCACGGCATCGAGCTTTTCGACGATCCGCTTGCTGATACTCTTGAAGGGGCGCTGCTTGCGCTCGGGTTCGAACAGAATGAAGAACAGGTCGCCGATTTCCCGGACAAGGTCCGTGTTGTGCATCAGCGCCTCGATGATGTAGTTCTCGCTGTAACGTAGCTTGATCTGCCTCAGGTAGCGGAAATAGGCACGGAATGCGCTGACCAGCCTCCAGTCAAAGCCCGTAGCGAGAACCAGCTGGTTGAAGCCGTCATTTTCCGCCTGTCCGTGCCAGACGGCGGCAAACGTGGCTTCGAACAGTCCCGTGGCGGAACCCGCAAACGGCAGACCGTCCTTGTGTACGATTTCGAAATCCTGGATCCAGAATACCGCCCCGTCCGCATTCCGGATCCGGTAGGGGTGTTCCCCCAGGATCCGGATACCCATGTTTTCCAGGATGGGCAGTGCATCGGACAGCGGAATCGTGTTGCCGCTGGAATAGATCTTGAAGTGTGCCGTGGACGGAACATCTTCGGATACCAGGAGTTTCTGGTTGATGGTCGGGCCTGCCTCGGGTGATTCCGCAGGGAGGCAGGCAATGTCGGTGAGCGCGGTTTCGAGGTCGAAATTCTCCTGATAGCTCGCGGGGAAGCCATCCCGCCACCGGTTCAGCAATGCGCGGGCCTCGTCGAGGGTGTGGTATTCCTGCGCGGTGACAAACAGGTTCTCGTTCCAGTCCCTGGCCATGGTCTGCACGTCCCGCTCCAGTTCCTGCTGCGTGATGTCCGGTTCGAAATCGGCATCGCAGTGCACTGTATATTGGACCCGGACGAGAATGGACTCGGAAAAATACACGTTGAAGGTGATTTCCCGGGCGTGGAGACGCTCTTCCAGATACTCCAGGATGCGCTGGCGGAGCCTGGTATGAAACAGGTCCCGGGGCACATACACCAGGCAGGTGAAATAGTGCTGACAGACGTTGCGGTGCAGGTGCAGCCTTGTGCGGTGGCGTTCCTGCTGGTTCAGGAGTGTCATGCAAAGACCGTACAGCGCACGGGTTTCCATCTGGAACAGCATTTCCCGGGGCAGTGTCTCCAGGATGGTGCGCAATTCCTTGTAGGCGAAGCTGCCCTTGCGCAGACTGCTCTCGGAGAGAATGAACGCGGCCTTGCTTCGCAGGTGGGGAATCATTGCCACGGCCATGGTGGCGGTGGAACCGGCCAGGAATCCCAGAATGCAGCTAATGACCCGCCTCTTGCGGGAGCCCTCAGGTTGGCCGAAACCATGATCCACGAGGATGCAGTCGAGGTAGTTGGCGCGGTGAATGAAAAGGCGCTGACGGGACTTGGTGAAGATTACGGGCGAGGTCTTGCTCAGCATGATGGGCGGGAGGATCTCCATGACATCGTTTCCCGACAGGTGGGCGGCACGGAGTATGCCGGTCAGGGAATCCTCGTTGACACGGTAATTTCCCCGCTGCCCGGTGGTTTCCAGTTCGCAATAGCCGATGAAAGCAAAATGGTCTTCCGCCATCCAGCGGAAGAGGGCGCCGTATTCCGCGAACGCAGGGCCCTGCAGCGATTGCTCCACCCGGTCCGCCAGGGACAACGTCGCATCCCGCATGTAACTCCAGTCTCCCGTGACCACCTCGATATTGGCGACTGTTTTGTTGAGTGCATCGACGAGGACGGGATGCGCCGACTCCTCCACCGGATCCACGTCGAACTGGATGAATGTCTCCAGGATGGTCCGGTCGGAACGGCTGCGGGAGAATTCGCCGCTGCGATAGCGTTCGATCGAGTGAATCCGGTGCTTGGGATTGCGCTGTACCTGGAACAGCGGGTGGTTCGTTCGTTCGATCCGGTAGCCCAGGTGATTGAGCGTGACGGTGAGGGAGTTGATCAGGAATGGGTGGTCATCCGTTACGATGCTGATCAGGGTGCGGACACCGGAGTCCAGCGACATCAGGTTATCGATTCGGATCAGCGTCTGTCCCGGTTTCCGGTCCCTGGCCAGATCAAGGTGCCGGAGCGCTGCCTGGAGGAAGAACGGAACCCGATCTTCACGGTAGTCCTGGGCCGATATCCGTCGGTAGTAATCCTTGACAAAATCCAGCCGCTGCTTGCCCGGCAAGGGGGTCACCATCTGGTGAATGGACTGCATGAGTTTGTCGTTAACCGGATTGTTCATGGTTGCTCCCGGGTGTGTTGCGCGGTGAAGCATGACCGTGCATGCGGACAGGGTGAGCAATACTGATCCGGGCGTTTGCCCGAAGCTCTCCGGAATATGTCAGTTCGCACGTTGGATCAGGCGAATGGGCGCTGGCGTTCTGTCCGTATCCTCCTGCGGTCCTGTTTCTGGGCCGGACACCCGTTCCCCGTCAACCGGGTGCAAGGATGGCGGCTTTCAGGCCGGAAAAGTAAGCACGGACGATGATTATAGCTGTCCACCGGGGGTTGTCCACGTGACTGCCGGTATCAGTGCCCATCATTGTCGCTGCAAAGATATACTCCGGTGTGGCCCTTCCGCCTGCCGTGCAAGTGATACCGATGCCAACCCCGAAGAAGAATTCGACCATCATCCTGGAAGCCGACGTGGATGACCTGACGCACGCCGGGGAAGGCGTGGTGAAGATCGGGGGGCGTGTCTATTTTGTGCCGGGCGTCCTGCCCGGTGAGGCGATCCGGTTCACCGCGGGCAGAAAGCGGCGGGGCAAGTTCAACGGCCGGCTCCAGGAAATCCTGCGGGTCTCGCCCCATCGCGTTGAACCGGCCTGCACCTATTTTGGGGTCTGCGGCGGCTGCACGTTCCAGCATCTTGCCGAGGACAGGCAGCGGGAGTCAAAGGAGAAGATACTGCTGGACAACCTGGAAAGGATCGGCAAGACGGTCCCGGGGACGGTGTTGCCGCCGCTTTCGGGAGAAACCTGGCATTACCGTCGCAAGGCCAGGCCGGGCTGCAAGTTCGTGCCGGGGAAAGGTGGAATCCTCGTGGGGTTTCGTGAGCAAGGCAGTTCCTACCTGACCTCATTGAGACACTGCCTCACGCTGGATGACCGGCTCAGTGTGCTTCTGGATCCTCTGCATGAACTGATCGCCGGGCTTCACTGCGCCCGTCAGGTGCCGCAACTGGAATTCGCCGCGGGAGACGATGCCGTCGCAGTCGTGCTGCGGCATCTGGTGCCGCTGACCGGCGGGGATGTCGACCGACTGAAGGCATTTGCTGAGCAACAGTCCGTGCAGTTGCATGTGCAGCCTTCGGGTCTGGACAGCATACGGCCGCTGTGGCCGAAGGATCCCGAACCCCTTGCGTACGCATTGACGGACTACGATGTGAGGCTGGAATTCGCGCCGGCTGACTTCATCCAGGTCAACGGCGGCGTCAATGCCGCAATGGTGCGTCAGGGGATGGAACTGCTCCGTCCGGCGCCGGGGGAGCATGTGCTGGACCTTTTCTGCGGTCTCGGGAATTTCACCCTGCCCATGGCCCGGCTGGGGGCCAGGGTCACAGGGGTCGAAGGAGATTCATCCCTAGTGGACAGAGGAGCTGCCAACGCCCGGGCCAACGGGCTGGAAGGCGCCGAGTTCCTGAGCATGGACCTGTGTTCAGGGGATATGGCCCCCTTGGCGGAACTGGGATTCAACAAGCTGTTCCTCGATCCTCCACGTTCCGGGGCACTTGAAGTGATCCAGGGTCTGGTAGGGCAGGCCATGCCCGAAAGAATCGTGTACGTGTCCTGCAATCCCGCGACGCTCGCTAGGGACGCTGAAGTCCTGGTTCACCGGCATGGATATGTTCTCAGCCACGCCGGCGCCATCAACATGTTCCCCCATACCGCGCATGTCGAGTCCATGGCAGTGTTTCAGCGCCCGACCCCCCGTCGCTGAACGCCAATTGCATGCCGTGGCCCACGGGGACCGCCGGCAGGCAGCCAATTCCCCTACCAGGCCGCATCCGGGACCCCATGGAGGGTCACCGTCTCGGTGTCAACCGGGATATGGACGCATTCCTGTGACCGGGAACGGGAGTCCGGGCTATCCTGTACCCTGGTTACTGTCACCGGGCGGAGCGGGCGCCTGCGGTGCCGGTTTTGGCTCGGGTGCCTGGCCCGCCTGTCCGGGTGGGCTTTCCGGGCTCCGGCGCCGGGATTCCGTTGGCCCGGGGGCGGGATCCGGCTTCGTCACCGGACCTTCCTTCACCGCATCGGCCGGGAGCGCATCCGGCTTCGCGGGTGCTGGCCTGAGTGGCGCAGCCGGCGCCGGTGAACCGACTTCCGGTGCCGACGGGGCGGCTGGAGCTGCCCTGGATTCCAGTTGCCTCTGCTGTGGCTCTTTCACGCGGGTGGCCGTTTCCCGGGATTTCGGTGCACTGCCGTCGGTGACGGGCTTTTTTCCCGTTGCACCCTTGCCGTTACCCTGGGCGGGCTTCGGCAGTTTTTCCTGCGTGCTGCCGGGACCGCGCTGTTCGCTTCCGGATTGCTGATCCTGCTGCGGGCGGGCGCCGGACCTTGGACGGGCCTGGCGTTTGCTGCCGTCGCCACCCTGGCGGGTTTTTTTCTGTCCGCCGCCATCGTCCGCATCAGTACCCCGTCGCCGACCATCGCCACGCCCCTGTCCCCGGGATTGTTTTTGCCCCCGGGAGCCCTGACCCTGCTTCCGTACGCTCCCGTCGTCTCTGGCACGGGCACCCGGTCCACGCTGGCCGTCACCACCCCTGCCGCGCCCACCGCGTCCGCTTCTGGCTCCTGTCCCCCGGCGGCTGCCGGCTGCGGCACCATCCTCCTTGCGGCTGCTTCCCTGTCTTTTCCGGGAGCCTTCGCGGCCCTTCGGCTTCGCGGCTGACCTGGTTGCCTCGGTTGCCACGGATGCATCCGCCTTGGAGCCGGTCCCGAAGAGTGACCGGGCAATCCTGCGAAGGAATCCCGAAGGCTCACCGGACTCGGTCTGTGACGCAGCGGTTCTGCCCCTGGAAGCAGCGGGCTGGTCCGGGATAGAGGGCGGGGGCGGCGCGGCGTGCTCGATGCTGTCGATTTCGACACTGGCTTTTGCCTGCCTGGGCGATTTCAGGCTGTCAGCAAGCCCGGGTTCATGCTCGCTCTGGTCGATTTTCTGCTCGTAGCTCGGGGTACTTCCCAATTCGTCCAATTCCTCACTTCGCAGGCGGCGGAGGTCGAAATGAGGGCTTTCCAGCCGCTCGTTGGGGATGATGATGATTCTCGAAGCGAGCCTGGCCTCCAGCTGGTTCAGTTCGTGGCGCTTTTCGTTGAGCAGATAGGTCGCCATGTCCAGGGGAAGGTCGACCTGGATCGCTTCGGTGTTCTCCTTGAGAGCCTCGTCTTCGATGAGGCGCAACAGATTCAGGGACGATGAGACAACGCTGCGGATGGTGCCCGTGCCGTTGCATCGGGGGCACGAACGGTAGTTGGCGTCACTGAGGGAGGATCTGAGCCGCTGGCGGGACATTTCCAGGAGGCCGAAGCGGGAAATCTTGCCGATCTGGACCCGGGCCCGGTCCGGCCGCAACGCTTCCTTGAGCCGGCTTTCCACGGAACGTTGGTTCTCACCCACGGTCATGTCGATCAGGTCGATCACCACGAGTCCGCCGATATCCCGGATACGCAGCTGTCGCGCCACTTCCTCGACCGCTTCCAGGTTGGTGCGGAAGGCGGTTTCCTCGATGTCTCCGCCCTTGGTGGCCCGGGCCGAGTTCACGTCCACGGAAATCAGCGCCTCGGTATGGTCGATGACGATCGAGCCCCCGGAGGGCAGGTTCACCTCTCGGGTGAACGCGGATTCGATCTGGCTTTCGATCTGGTAGCGGGAAAACAGCGGGATATTGCCGTGATAGAGCTTCAGCCTGGCCAGGTTATGGGGCATCACCTGGTTCATGAATCGCTGCGCCCGGTCAAATATCTCCTCGTCATCGATGATGATTTCCGAGATATCTGCACTGAGATGATCCCGAATGGTCCTAACGATCAGGTTGCTTTCCTGGTAGATCAGGAAAGGGCCCTTGGAGGTCTCGGCGGCCTTTTCGATGGATTGCCATAGCTTTTTCAGGAAATCGAGGTCCCACTGCAATTCCTCCGTGCTGCGTCCGATGCCGGCCGTCCTGGCAATCAGGGAATGATCGGACGACACCTCCAGACCTTCCAGTGCGTCCCGCAGATCCGCGCGATCATCACCCGATATCCGGCGGGATATCCCTCCGCCCTTCGGATTGTTCGGCATCAGGACGAGGAAGCGGCCTGCCAGGCTGATGAACGTGGTCAGGGCCGCTCCCTTGGTTCCGCGTTCATCCTTGTCGACCTGGACAATCATTTCCTGTCCTTCCTCGATCACCTGTTCGATACGGACGCTGCTGATTGGCGTACGTCCGTCATAGTTACGAAAGTACTCCCGGTAGATTTCCTTCAACGAGAGAAAGCCGTGCTTCTCGGCGCCGTAGTCCACGAAAGCAGCTTCGAGACTCGGTTCCACCTTGGTGACCACCGCCTTGTAGATATTGCCTTTCTTTTCGCTGCGGATGGCCGATTCAATATCCAGATCCAGGAGTTTCTGGCCATCTACGATTGCAACCCGAAGTTCTTCAGGGTGGGTTGCATTGAATAACATGCGTTTCATAATATTACCCAAAATATCCTATAATTCAATTGACTATAGGATATATATAAAGTTTAACCGGAAGATCGGAATACACCGGATTCCGGCATCTATGAGAACGCAGTGGGGAGAATGTCCCTGGTGGGTGCGACGGTGGTCAACGCCACAGCAGGCACCGTGTGCTAACCTGTTCCGTTGTCTGGAGGAGACTGGGAATCAGGCCGGAATGAACTGCCCCGGACACGATGGTCCGGAAACAGGGAGATGAACCAGATACGAGTTTGGAATCCGTGGCCGAACCGCAGTCGGATGGGCAACGTTCATCCGGATGTGCGCCGAGGACGGTACTGAATACCGCCTCGACAGGGCGCCTGTCCAGGCACGTGCCGATAACTGAGACATGGCCGGCACCGTACACTCCCTGAAGGGAGATGCCGCTGTCCGGACAAAAATACAACCAGGATTTCGCATTTGATCCTTACTTTACCGCCGCTGTCACGATGCAGGACCGGAGGCACCGGCCGATACAGTGAAGACAAGCAACGAACTTCATTCAAGGTCAGGGATCGGGTATTCTGATGTCGCAGGAGGGGATCCCCTGCGGACAACGGCCCGTTCAGGACCGAACCGGATTAACTGGTACCATATACCGACCCTGGCACATTCACCTAGGGGCTTTTCAAACCCAGGGCGTTCTCCGCCCGTTTCCCGGCTATCGAGTTCTGGAAAGAGTTAGTTCTCGTTCTTGTTCACGAAGGCCGGAAGAATCTTTTCCGCCGCCCGATCCACGTAAAACCACGCAAGACAGGGTGGCGTCCCGCCGAATATATCAATGAACGCAGGGCAACACAACCGACCGCGGCCGCCGGTCGCAACCACCGGTTGCGGGCAATTCCCGAGTTGGGCAATTCAGCCCGGGAAGGTTTTCTGCATCCAACGGCAAGGCCCCTGACACGGCCTCGGATCAATTGTATTCCGGTCCGCCTGTGTGTACACTCCGCCGCCTACGGCAGGCGCGTAGCTCAGCTGGTTAGAGCACTACCTTGACATGGTAGGGGTCGTTGGTTCGAATCCAATCGCGCCTACCATAGTCAATCCGGCCGCAACGAAGGAAATTCTGTTACTTCCACAGTCATCCGAGCTTCCAACCGCCATCTGACTGGTTTCACATACCCATGCGCCCTTTGGTAGTGGGCGCCACTGATCACAGAGACATGCCTCGAATAACGCTTCCTGACGGCTCCACCCGAGTTTACGATCACCCCACGACCATCGCCGAGATTGCCGCCGGTATCGGTCCCGGACTGGCGGCCGCCGCCGTGGCCGGCAAGGTGAACGACGGACTGGTGGATACTGTCGACCCCATCGGGGAAGATGCAACCGTCACGGTTGTCACTTCCCGGGACAGCGAGGGAGTGGAGATCATCCGCCATTCCTGCGCGCACCTTCTTGGCCATGCCATCAAGCAGATCTGGCCGGAAAGCCGTATGGCCATCGGACCGGTCATTGAAAACGGGTTTTACTACGATGTCGACCTGGATCACCGGATCGCCGAGGATGATCTCGAGCGTCTCGAGCACCGCATGGCGGAGCTTGCCGAAACCGAGTATGAGGTGATCAAGGAAAATGTCCCGTGGCAGAAGGCCTACGACACCTTTGCCATGCGGGATGAACCTTACAAGCAGGAGATCCTGGAGCGGGATGTCGCACGTGACGCGCAACCGGGGCTGTATCACCACCAGGAATACATCGACATGTGCCGGGGACCGCATGTGCCGAACGTGGGGTTCTGCCGCCACTTCAAGCTGATGCGGGTGTCCGGTGCCTACTGGCGCGGGGATTCGGACAACAAGATGCTGCAACGGATCTACGGCACGGCCTGGCCCGACGCCAAGGCCCTCAGGGTCTACCTGAAACAGTTGGCCGAAGCGGAAAAGAGGGACCATCGCCGGCTCGGCAAACAGCTGGGGCTTTTTCACATGCAGGAAGAGGCACCGGGCATGGTGTTCTGGCACGACCGGGGATGGTCGCTGTACCGGGTGCTGGAACAGTTCATCCGCCGGGAACAGTCCCGCCGCGGCTATCGTGAGATCAAAACCCCCCAGGTTGTGGACTATTCCCTCTGGGAGCGCTCCGGTCATGCCGACAAGTTCGCAGATGACATGTTTACGGTGCGGTCCGAGGGTCGGGACTTCGCCCTGAAACCCATGAACTGCCCCTGCCACGTGGAGGTATTCAACCAGGGACTGAAGAGCTATCGGGACCTGCCTCTCCGATTCGCGGAGTTCGGTTCCTGTCACCGCAACGAGCTGTCCGGTGCCCTGCACGGGCTGATGCGGGTCAGGGGCTTCGTTCAGGACGACGCCCATATCTTCTGCACCGAGGAACAGATACAGGACGAGGTGGCGGCATTCATCGACTTTCTCCATGCGGTATACGACACCCTGGGTTTCCGTGATGTGATCTACCGGCTGGCCACAAGACCGGAAAACCGGGTCGGGTCGGACGAGGACTGGGGACGGGCGGAAGATGCACTGGCCAGGGCGATGGATGCCAAGGACCTGCCATGGAAGGAGCTGCCCGGGGAAGGGGCCTTCTATGGTCCGAAAATCGAGTTTTCCCTGCGCGACAGTATCGGCCGGATTTGGCAGTGCGGTACCATGCAGGTCGACTTTGCCATGCCGGGGCGTCTCGGTGCGGAATACGTGGCCGAAGACGGTACGCGCCAGGTCCCCGTGATGCTGCACCGAGCGATCCTTGGCTCCTTCGAACGGTTCATCGGTATCCTGATCGAGCATCATGAGGGACGTTTCCCGGCATGGCTCGCACCCGTGCAGGCGGTTGTGATGAATATCACGGACAGCCAGGCCGAATACGCAAGGGATCTGGAAAAAGTCCTGAAAAAACAGGAATTCAGGGTTGAATCTGACTTGAGAAACGAAAAAATCGGTTTTAAAATTCGCGAGCACACGCTGCAGCGTGTCCCGTACCTGCTTGTTGTGGGGGACCGGGAAATGAATAGCGCGAAAGTGGCCGTTCGGGCAAGGGACGGAAGTGACCTCGGCAGCATGTCCATCGGCGAGGTGGCGGAACTTCTTTCGCGGGGAGAGGATTGACGGCCGTTGGATGCGCCCGGCGCTAACCGGTTCCCGGCCTCCTGCGGTACCGCGTACATCCCGTTCAGGCTGTATCCGGAACTGGCCTGTTATTTTTTGAACCAACAGAGGTAACTGCTATAGCTAAAGAAAAGCAACTGCGCGTCAATGAACAGATCACCAGTGATCCTGTGCGGGTCATTGGCACCGACGGCAATCAGGTCGGCGTGGTTTCCCTGGAAGAGGCCAACGACCTCGCGGATAACGAAGGACTGGATCTGGTGGAGATATCGCCCAACGCAGACCCTCCGGTATGCAGGGTTCTGGATTACGGCAAGTATCTCTACAATGAGAGCAAGCAGCGTCACGAGGCGAGAAGGAAGCAGAAACAGATCACCGTCAAGGAGATCAAGTTCCGCCCCGGGACGGATGTCAGCGATTATGAAGTGAAGCTCAAGAAGCTCAGGGAGTTTCTTGAAGCAGGCAACAAGACCAAGGTGACCATGCGATTCCGGGGACGCGAAATGGTGCACAAGGAACTGGGCCTTGCGATGCTGAAGCAGGTGGAGAAGGATCTCGAGGAGATCGCTTCCGTGGAACATGCGCCAACCATGGAAGGACGCCAGATGGTGATGGTCATGGGTCCTCGCCGGCACTAATCCGGGGTGGGTCCGGAATCAGGTTGCCTTCGGTGGTAGCAGCTCCTGGTGCAGCAGCGACGGGATGACCGCATTGCAACAGGCGCGAATTCGGTCTGGAACGGCCCTGGCGGGTCGCCGGGGATGTTCCGGACCGGAAGGTGGCAAATCGCAGTCCAATCCAGAACTGCCTTTGTCAATTACATGATGTCCCGCACCCGGGGTGCGGCCGAATACTGGAAACTGAAATGCCAAAACTGAAAACCAACCGGGGCGCTGCCAAGCGCTTCAGACGTACTGCCTCGGGCAGATTCAAGCGGTCGCAGTCGCATCTGCGTCACATACTGACGAAGAAGTCTGCCAAGCGCAAGCGCCAGCTCAGAAGCGGTGACCTGATCCATGCATCCGACCAGGCATCCGTGAAACAGATGCTTCCATACAGCTGAAGGAGGAGGTCATGCCAAGAGTCAAACGTAGCGTCCAGGCCCGGGCGCGGCACCAGAAGGTCCTGAAGCAGGCGAAGGGTTACAGTGGAGCCCGCAGAAAATTGTTCAAAACCGCCAAGCAGGCGGTGGACAGGGCCGGTCAGTACGCCTACCGTGACCGCAGACAGCGCAAGCGGCAGTTCCGGTCGTTGTGGATCGTGCGCATCAATGCCGCCGCGCGGGAGAACGGCCTCAGCTACAGCCGCCTGATGAACGGTCTGAACCGGGCGGACATCGTCCTGGACCGCAAGGTGCTGGCAGACATGGCAGTGCATGATAAACCGGCTTTCACGGCTCTGGCTGAAAAGGCCAAGTCGGCGCTGGCCGCCTGAATACGGTCAAATTCCGCCTTGCCGACGCCGTCACTCCCCGGCATCTGCCGGAGGGTGAACCGAACAGGGAAGCAGGGCATTTGCTGCTGTTGGCCGTATTTCTCCATAACTGCCGGGTCCCGTCCCGGGTGATCATTCAAAGCAACCGTGAACCACGAATTTCCGACGCTGGGTGAATTGGCTGAAGATGCGGTCAATCGCATCGGGCAGGTGGAAGCCATCAATGAACTCGAGGGGCTCAGGGTGCACTATCTGGGCAGGAAGGGAGCGGTTACCGCAGAACTCAGGTCCATTGCCTCCCTGTCCCAGGAAGAGCGCAAATCGTTCGGCCGGGCGGTGAATGAACTGAAGGAGCGTATCCAGTGCACCCTGGAGGAACGGCGCAGGATCCTGGAAGGCGAGGCGATCGCGCAGCAACTCGAATCCGAGCGCATCGATGTGACACAGCCTGCCAGGGGACAGCGGGAAGGGACCGTGCATCTCATCTCCCGCACCCTGGAACGCATGGAGGATATCTTCTCCCGGATCGGCTTCGATGTGGCTACCGGACCTGAAGTCGAGGACGACTACTACAATTTCGAGGCTCTGAACATGCCGCCGGACCACCCGGCGCGCGCGATGCACGACACGTTTTACGTGGATGCCCACACTGTGCTTCGCACGCATACCTCCCCGGTTCAGATACGCCACATGCATCAGCATGCACCGCCGATTCGGGTGATCGCCCCCGGGAAGGTCTTTCGATGCGACTCCGACATAACCCACACGCCCATGTTTCACCAGGTGGAGGGGTTGGCCGTGGATACTGATATCACGTTCGCCGATCTCAAGGGTATCCTGATTCATTTCGTACACGAGTTTTTCGAGAAGGACCTCGGTGTGCGTTTCCGGCCGTCCTATTTTCCCTTCACGGAACCTTCCGCCGAGGTGGACATTGCCTGCGTGTTCTGCGGGGGCGTCGGATGCCGGGTCTGCAGCCAGACCGGCTGGATCGAGGTTCTGGGAAGCGGGATGGTGCATCCGGAAGTCCTTCGGCACGGGGGGGTGGATGCCCGGCGCTATTCGGGTTATGCATTCGGCATGGGTGTGGAGCGGCTCTCCATGCTCCGATACGGTGTGAATGACCTGCGTCTTTATTTTGAGAACGATCTGGATTTTCTGCGCCAATTCTGAGTGAGAGCGGCGTGAACAGGGCCCGCGTGACCAATTAACCCCGAACAAGATGCTTTTCAACGAACACTGGCTGAGAGAATGGGTCAATCCCAGGCTGGACAGCGCCGCGCTGGCGGAAGTCCTTACCCTCGCCGGGCTGGAGGTGAAATCACTGGAACCGGCAACCTCCCTGGACCTTTCGGCGGGTAACCGCAAGCGACTGCTGGTTGGCCGGATCGAGGCCGTTTCACCGCATCCGGAGGAGGACAGGTTGCGGGTTTGCCGGGTGCGGGTCGGCGGCAGGCGTCCGATCAACGTGGTGTGTGGTGCCCCCAATGCTGCCGTCGGGCTGGTCATTCCCGTGGCGCGGATTGGCGTCAGGCTGCCCGGCGGTGTCATCCGGAAGATGGAAATCCGGGGGGTTGTGTCCGAGGGAATGCTCTGCTCGGCAGCGGAACTGGGGCTGGCCGAACAGTCCACGGGCCTGATGGAACTGGATCCGGGCACGTTGCCCGGCACCCCCCTGGCCGACCATCTGGAACTGGACGATCGGGTGTTCGAACTCGGGCTCACGCCCAATCGCGGGGACTGCCTGAGCATTCGCGGCATCGCCAGGGAGGTGGCGGTTCTGACCGGAGCACGTTTGCGCATCACTGACCCCGTTCCGGTGAGGGCCGGGAACCCGGAAGTCTTGGACATTGATCTCAAGGCTCCCGCACACTGCGCCCGTTTTGCCGGACGCATCGTGCGCCGGATCGACATGCATGCCCGGACTCCGGACTGGATGCGTGAAAAGCTTCGCCGGGCCGGGCTGCGGCCGATCAATCCGGTGGTTGATATCACCAATCTGGTGATGCTGGAGACCGGCCAGCCGATGCATGCCTACGACCTGGACAAACTCTCCGGAGGAATCGTGGTACGGCTTGCCCGCAACGGGGAACGGCTGAAGCTGCTTGACGGGGCTACCGTTCGGCTGAAACCGGACAACCTGGTGATCGCGGACCATCGCAGGGCCGTGGGGCTTGCCGGCATCATGGGGGGGGAAGGTACGGCAATTTCGGATATGACCACGGATATTTTCTTCGAAGCGGCCTTCTTCTCCCCGCAGCACATGCTTGGCAAGGCGCGGCGTCTTGGCATGCACACGGATGCATCGCACCGGTTTGAGCGTGGTGTGGATCCTGCGGGGCAGGTGGCGGCGGTGGAGTTGGCAACACGTCTGCTGCTGGATGTTGCCGGCGGCAGTCCCGGGAAAACCTGTCACGCCGTAGCCGCAAGGGCACTGCCGAAACGCCATGCGATTCTGCTGGAGCGTGGCGAGATTCCGCGCATTCTGGGTGCGCGTGTGCCTTCGGCCGCAGTGCAGCGCATCCTGAAAAGGCTGGGAATGAAGGTTTCTCCGGCCAATGGCGGCTGGAAAGTAACCCCTCCCGCGTGGCGCTTCGACATCACGGGCCAGCACGACCTGGTGGAGGAGGTTGGCCGCTGCAACGGGTTTGAACGCATTTTGCCGAGATTTCCGGTGTCGGCGGCCCGTCACGGCGCCAACCCGGAAGCCGCTGTCAGCATGCCCAGAATCCGCCAGGCCATGGCCGCGCGGGGATACCACGAGGCGATCAACTACAGCTTTGTCGACCCCGAGCTCCAGCAGAGCCTTCTGGAATCCGGCCCCGGGGTCCGCCTGTCCAATCCCCTGGCGGAGAATATGTCGGAAATGCGGCAAAGCCTGATTCCCGGCTTGCTCGGGAATCTGCAGCGCAATCTCAATCGCCAGGAAGTCCGCGTACGTCTCTTCGAGACCGGAAATGTCTTCGAACGGAACGGCCGCAAGCGCCGCGAACATCCCAGGATCGCCGCGTTGGCCACCGGAATGGCCATGCCCCGGCACTGGGGTGAACCAGCAAGACAGGTGGATTTCTTTGATCTCAAGGGCGATCTCGCCGCATTGCTGGAATTGACCGGGGATGCGGAGAGATTTGCCTTCGAGGCCTCGGAGCATCCTGTTTTCCACCCCGGACAATCGGCACGGATTCTTCTGGGGATAAAGGCAGTCGGCCACCTCGGACGACTGCATCCCATGAAACAGAAACTACTGGATCTCGACGTGCCGGCTTTCCTCTTCGAGTTGGATTTGTCTATACTAGAGGAATCGGTGTTGCCGAAATTCCGGCCCCTGTCCCGTTTCCCCGCAGTGCAGCGAGATCTTTCCGTGATCGTGGACCGGGGGGTCGTGGCGGCCGATATGCTGTCGTTGGTGCGGAAAACCGCGGGCAAAGATCTGAAACTGCTCGAGTTGTTTGATATATATACCAGTGAAAGAATTGAATATAATAAGAAAAGTTTCACATTCAACTTGGTTTTCCAGTCGGATTCCCGTAGTCTTACTTCTGCTGAAATTGACACGGTGACGGCCGAGATTGTAAAGGCTCTGGAAGCGGGTGTCGGTGCCCGGTTGCGCTCTTGACCGACCATCCCCTAAAGAGATAGTGTGTAGATCGCAAGAATTGCCCGAGGACACCAGATGACAATAACGAAAGCCGATTTGTGCAATGTCCTGTTTGATGAAGTGGGACTCAACAAGCGTGAGGCAAAAGAATTTGTCGAGTTGTTCTTCGAAAAGATCCGCCAGTCCCTCGAGGAGGGCGTGGCGGTGAAACTGTCGGGTTTCGGCAGCTTTACCCTGCGTGACAAGACCTCGCGGCCCGGTCGCAACCCGAAAACCGGGGAAGAGGTGGCAATCTCTGCCAGGCGGGTCGTGACATTCCGCTCAAGCCAGAAGTTGAAACAGAGCGTGGTGGACAATTCGTTTGAACTGACTCAGAGGTTGGGCAGGAAACGCTGATGACCATGCTTGACCCGGCGGGATTCGAATTGCCCCCGATTCCCAGCAAGCGTTACTTCACCATCGGGGAAGTGAGCAAGCTCTGCCTGGTAAAGCCCCATGTGCTGCGTTATTGGGAACAGGAATTTCCCCAACTCAAACCGGTCAAGCGTCGCGGCAATCGGAGATATTATCAGCGCCACGAGGTCAAGCTGATCCGCAGTATCCGGCAGTTGCTGTACGTGGACGGATTTACGATCAGTGGTGCCAGGTCCCGCCTGGAGCAAGTTGAATCCGAAGGAGTGCCAGTCAGCCCCTCCGGCATTGACAAGAAAGGCTCCCAGGTGATTTCACAGTTGATCGCCGAACTCAATGAAGTCAGCGACATCTTGAGTTAAAATCCGCGCCCCGGCCCGTTGGGGTTGGACAGGAGCGGGCCTTTGCGGTCCGAATTCAATTAATCGGGGTGTAGCGCAGCCTGGTAGCGCACCGCAATGGGGTTGCGGTGGTCGGAGGTTCAAATCCTCTCACCCCGACCAATCATTGATGGGATCCTGCCCGGCGGGACTGAAACCGGTTCTTATCCGGGCACGGGGTCTGTAGTGGAAGCTACCGCCCCATCGATTACGGGTGGATCCGAACAGGCAGGCCCGGGTCACCGGTAAATAAACCATACTCCACCTCGACCGCACTCCTCCCACTGTGGGTATACCGGCAATTACGATAGAATCCCTGCGATCTTTCCGCGCTTGTCCATCTGCGCCCCGATGACCGTCGTCACCCGATTTCCGCCCAGCCCCACGGGGTACCTGCATATCGGTGGCGCCCGTACCGCCCTGTTCAATTGGCTCTATGCCCGTGGACGGAGCGGCGAACTGGTACTCAGAATTGAGGACACGGATATCGAGCGGTCCACTCCGGAAGCCGTGGAGGAGATCATGAAGTCCATGGAATGGCTTGGGCTCGGCTGGAACCGCGGCCCGTATTTCCAGACCCGGCGTTTCGACCGATACAAGGAGGTGATCGGGCAGCTGCTGGCGGACGGGCAGGCCTATCACTGTTTTTGCAGCCGCAAGCGACTGGACGACCTGCGGGAGCGCCAGCGCCAGAGGGGAGAGAAGCCCCGTTACGACCATCACTGCCGGGATCTGGGGCGGACACCGGGGGAAGGCGAATCAGCGGTGGTCAGGTTCCGGAATCCGCTGGAGGGTGCCGTGGTGTTCGAGGATGTGGTTCGGGGACGGGTGGAAATCAGCAACAGTGAACTGGACGATATGGTGATAGCCCGCAGCGACGGGTCTCCTACCTATAACCTGACTGTTGTGGTGGATGACGCGGACATGGGGATCACCCATGTGATTCGTGGTGATGACCATACCAGCAACACGCCCCGGCAGATCAACATTTTTTATGCCCTGGGTGCGCCGCTACCGGTTTTCGCCCATGTGCCGCTGATCCACGGACAGGATGGCCAGAAGCTCTCCAAGCGCCATGGAGCGGCGAGTGTTCTTGAATTCCGCAACATGGGAATTCTGCCCGAAGCCCTGCTGAATTATCTGGTCAGGCTTGGATGGTCCCACGGCGACCAGGAGATATTTGACCTGGACGCAATGATCGATCTGTTTGATATCAAGGATATCAACCGTTCCGCAGCCAGCTTCGATTTCGAAAAACTCCTTTGGATCAACCAGCATTACATCCGCCAGGCCGACACGGCCAGGCTCGGCAACGAACTCGCTGCAAGGCTGCACGCGCGGGGGCTCCGGCTGCGTGAAGGTCCCCGTGTGTCCGAGGCGGTGGAGGTGTTGCGGGATCGTGTACAGACCCTGGAGCAGATGGCCGAACAGTCCAGGTATCTGTATGCCGAACCGGAAAGCCATGACCCGGAAGCGGCCAAACATCTTGTCCCGGAGGCGGTGCCCCGCCTGGCAGCGCTGGCGAAGAGCCTGGAAGCCCTGGACGACTGGACCGCGGACAACATCAATACCGCCATCAAGGCCGTGGTGGCCGACCTGGGCGTCAGGTTTCCGGACGTGGCCCTGCCGCTCAGGGTGGCACTGTCCGGCGGAACCTCGACACCGCCCATTGATGTCACCACGAGGCTGGTGGGTAAAACCAGGACGCTGAAACGAATCCGCCGTGCCATTGGTACGATCGAAACCGGGATCCCATCCGGGTAGGGCCCGGGCCCAACGGGCGGTACGGATGAACCGAGATCCATCTCGGACGCGCGGCAATCCTTGCGGAAAGGTCCTTGTATAAAGACGGATTGCACCTGGCGAAAAACCTTGATCGCCCCATGGGCAGACCGT
This sequence comes from Gammaproteobacteria bacterium, assembly GCA_009842505.1. GTDB lineage: Bacteria > Pseudomonadota > Gammaproteobacteria > Arenicellales > Poriferihabitantaceae > VYFG01. The sequence continues at coordinate 28,027 of VYFG01000083.1, read as the reverse complement.
ACAATACGCGCCCTTCGGGGCCATAGCTCAGCTGGGAGAGCGCAACACTGGCAGTGTTGAGGTCGGCGGTTCGATCCCGCCTGGCTCCACCAGTTTCCGTATCCGATTTGTCCGACAGGCAGATTTTCCAACCGGCAGCAAGGTCAAGTCCCCATCGTCTAGTTGGCCTAGGACACCGCCCTTTCACGGCGGCGACAGGGGTTCGAATCCCCTTGGGGACGCCAACAAATCAAAGACTTACATGGATGTAGGTCGCTTTCTTCCACTTCCCTTTCGACACCCCGGAAGGGGTTCTGGCACATGCCCGATCGCTGTTCCGGCGATTCCTCCGCCTGAAGCGGGAGCAATGCAATTCTTGATTCTCGCAAGAGGGACCTGATATCAGGTAATTGGTACCATCGGAACGATCCGGAAAATAAGGGCCGATGCCGTGAACCGCTTCAAACTTTTGAATACTCTTTCCATCGAACCCGGTATGCGCAAATCACTTGGAATTCTCGTTGTCGTCTTCGTGGCCATATCAGGGCCATCCCTCGCCCAGGAAGCTACCCGGTATGTTGTACCGGTCAGCAGTGACCTTGACCGGAAGGAGTACCGGGGATTGGTGCTGGATAACGGCCTGAAGGTCCTGTTGGTGTCCGACCCGAAATCCGATCGCGCCGAAGCCTCGATGGACGTTCATATCGGCAGCGGGAGCGATCCTGCAGGCTGGAACGGGCTCGCGCACTTTCTCGAGCACATGCTGTTTCTGGGTACCGGAAAATATCCCGAAGCCGGCGAGTACCAGGCGTTCATCAAGGATCATGGAGGAAATCAGAATGCCTACACCTCGTACGCTCACACCAACTACTTTTTCAATGTCAATCACGACAGCCTGGAGCCGGCACTGGACAGGTTTTCGCGATTCTTCATCGATCCGACCTTCGATGCGATGTACGTGGAGCGGGAACGGTCGATCGTGCATTCCGAATACCAGGCCCGGCTGAAGGATGAGGGGCGGCGCATCTGGGAAACCCAGAAGGAGATCCTGAACCCCGGACATCCCGGGTCGCGGTTTTCTGTGGGATCGGCGGACACATTGCAGGATCGGGATGGAGTTTCCGTCCGGGAGCGCTTGATCCAGTTCTACGAACAATGGTATTCCGCCGATATCATGGGATTGGCCGTGGTGGGCCGGGAATCCCTGGATACCCTGGAAGGCTGGGTTCGTGAAAAGTTCGCCGAAATTCCCGGACGCGGAACCAGCCCGCCACTGTATATCCAGTCCTACCTCAACCGCGATCTGGCACCGGTGCGTCTGGATATTGTTCCGGAAAAACAGGTCAACCGCGTGTCATTCCAGTGGGCCATTCCCACAGTCTACGACGAGTATCTCAGCAAGCCCCTGGGATTCATTTCCAATTTGCTGGGCCATGAGGGCGATGGATCCCTGCTGGCGGCGCTCAAGCAACGGGGCTGGGCGGAATCGTTGAGCGCGGGTGCCGGATTCATGGACCGGCACCAGGGGACCCTGATGGTCTCGATCGGACTGACCGAACCCGGCCTCGACCATATCGCCGAGATCGGGGAAATGTTGTTCCGCGCCATTCACCTGATCCGTGATCACGGGCTGGAGGAATGGCGGTTCAGGGAGCAGCGTCAGCTGGGAGAGATCGCATTCCGGTTCGCCGAGGAACAAGGCGGCGGCGCGCTCGCCAGATCCCTGGCCTCCCGGCTGCATGATTACCCCTTTGAGGACGTGCTGCGCGGACCCTACGTGATGGAGCGGTTCGCACCCGACCGGGTCCGGACCCTGCTGGATCATCTGGTCCCGGAACAGGTCTATCTGCAGGTCGTGTCCCAGAAACACAAGGTGCGCAGAATCTCGGACTGGTACGGGGTCCGCCACGGTATTTCCCCGGTGGACCCCGAGTGGATCGGGCGCTGGCGGGACGCCGGAGAAACGGAGTATACAGACCTTCACCTCCCGGACGCCAATCCGTATGTCCCGGAAAGGCTGGACCTGGCTCAACTGGTGGACATGCATGCAAGGCCGGTACGCTTGGAATCGTCCCAGCCCATCTCGGCCTGGTACCGGGGTGACCAGGAATTTCGCGCGCCGCGGGCGAATTACTTCGTGAGCATCAAGTCATCGGCGGCCAACGACACGGCGCGAAGCGCGGTCCTGACGGAATTGCTGGTCCGGTTGCTGAACGACCAGCTCAATCCGGCCAGCTACCCCGCACACCTGGCAGGCCTTTCCTACAGCCTCTATCGCCACAGCCGGGGCATGTCCATCCGGATCACCGGCTTTCAGGACAAACAGTCCGAACTGTTGCAGACCGTCCTCGATGCCGTACGGGCGCCTGCCTTCGATTCGGACCGTCTGGCTCTTGCCAAGGCGGATCTGACCCGTGAGCTGGAAAACCGCGTGCTGGATCGTCCCTCCGAGCAGACCGTGCATGAGATTTACCGCCTCGTGATGCAGCCGTACTGGACTGAAACTGAGCGCCTTGAGGAGATTCCGGATATCACCGCCGAGGATGTGCGCCGGCATGCGAAGACCATCACCACCAACGCAGCGGTGGTCTCCCTGGGGCACGGGGACCTGACCGAGGAGCAGGCAAGGGCCCTGAATCATCAGGTGCATGCCGCATTGCCGGCCCTGTCGGATGCCGACACGGCGTCCAGGCCCCGGATCCGCCGTCTCGGCTACGCAAAACCCTATCTTCGTACGCTGGATGTGGATCACGGGGACTCGGCGGTTTCCTATTACTTCCAGGGGGATGAGAAATCTTACCGGGGGCTGGCGCGCTCCCGGTTCCTGGGCCAGATCATCGAATCCCCGTTCTACCTTGAGCTTCGCACCATGAACCGTGTCGGGTACCTGGTGTTTGCCACCGCAATGGACCTGCTCGAGGTTCCCGGTCTGTTGCTGTCGGTTCAGAGCCCCAGCCATAATGCCAGCGAGATTGATGCATTGGTACAGGATTTTCTGTCCGGGTTTCCTGACTACATCGCCGGCATGAGCGATGACGATTTCCGGCGTGCGCGTGCAGGCCTGGTGGCCCAGCTCCTTACAAGGGACAACAACCTGAAGAGCCGTTCCAGGCGTTACTGGCGGGAAATCGACCTGATGGAATATGACTTCGACAGCCGCAAGAGGCTGGCGGATGCAGTGAATGACCTGACCCAGGAAGAAATGGTTGCCTATGCCCGGGCACTGTTGTCGTTGAAGCCGCGCGTGGTCAAGGTACAGTCTCCGGGCCGCAGGGAGGGCGCCGGTTCCGGAGCACTCGATCCGGCCGGTTACGTTCAGACCGGAAATCCCGTGTCGTTCCGCCGGGACGCACTGGGATATTTCCCGGCGCTATAGCGGTTCTCAGTACCGCCCAGGCCATGCCGGAGACGGAAATCGTCCGGATTTGTGAGCACATCGGGATCCGGTTGCGTGAACTTGGCGGCCACCTTGTGACAGTGGAGTCCTGTACCGGCGGGGGGATCGCCTGGCACATCACCTCCGTTTCGGGCAGTTCGGATTGGTTCGACCGGTCGCTGGTAACCTACAGCAACCGGGCAAAGACGGAACTGGCGGGTGTTCCCGAGGTGCTGATCGATGAGCACGGCGCGGTCAGCGAACAAACCGCCGTCGCAATGGCAGAGGGCGGAATGGCTTTTTCCGGGGCCGATTTTGCCCTGTCCGTGACCGGCATCGCCGGACCTGACGGCGGGAGCGAGGAGAAACCCGTGGGTACTGTCTGCTTCGCCTGGTCCCACCGGGGGCCGGGTGATTTCCGGGTGGTGGAAACCGATACCCGCCGGTTCCCGGGCAGCCGGAACGATGTCCGTCTGGCGAGCATCCTGCATGCGCTTGCCGGGTTTTCGTCAATGCTGGACCGGGTCGGGAATCGACAGGGATCCTGATGGTTTACAATATTCGGCACCTGCCGGATATCTTCATATAACCAGGTATTTATTCCCCATGGACTATCTCGATTTCGAAAAGCCCATTGCGGAACTCGAGGAAAAAATCATCGAGTTGCAACGCGTTGGTGCGGACAGATCCCTGGATCTGGACGAGGAAATCGAGCGTATGCGGGAGAAGAACCGGGAACTGACCGAGGATATCTTTTCCAAGCTGACACCCTGGCAGGTCACACAGATCGCGCGTCACCCGTTGCGTCCCTATACGCTGGATTACGTCGAGCGCATGTGCACCGACTTCCAGGAACTGCATGGGGACCGGATGTATTCCGACGATGCCGCGATTGTTGCAGGCATGTGCCGGATCGGGGGCCGCAGCGTCGCACTGATCGGTCACCAGAAAGGTCGTGACACCCGTGAACGCACCCGGCGGAATTTCGGTATGCCGCGACCCGAAGGCTATCGCAAGGCCCAGCGGGTCATGCAGCTTGCGGACCGGTTTCACCTGCCGGTGGTGACTTTGATCGATACGTCGGGCGCCTATCCCGGCGTGGGGGCGGAAGAGCGTGGCCAAAGTGAGGCCATTGCAAGGTCGCTGGAAGTCATGGCGTCCCTGAATGTTCCGGTTGTATCCGTCGTGATCGGCGAGGGCGGGTCCGGCGGCGCCCTCGCCATCGGGGTCTGTGACCGCCTGCTGATGATGGAATATGCCGTGTATTCGGTGATTTCTCCGGAAGGCTGTGCCAGCATACTCTGGAAAAGCGCCGAAAAGGCTGCCGATGCGGCCGAGGCGATGAAGATGACCACGGGGGAGTTGCGTGCCCAAGGATTGGTGGATAAAGTGATCCCAGAACCGTCCGGCGGCGCGCATCGGGATTACGATGCGGCATCAAGGAGCGTCGCGAGCGCGGTATCCGCCGCACTGGATCAACTGTGTGACAGGCCCATGGACGTACTGCTCGAGCAGCGATACCAGCGCCTCATGAAGCTTGGGAAGTACGGGGTCAAGGGCCATTAACCGTCATCGGCCAGGTCTGGAATTCGACCACGACCGACTGGCCGGGATACTCTACGGCACCCTGAACCTTCCCAGGGACGCGAGATTCGCCGTGGGTTTCAGCGGTGGTGTCGATTCCACGGCATTGCTGCTTGGCCTGTCGAGAATGAAGGAGAGCCGGGCCGGCGGCGGACTGCTGGCACTCCATTTCAATCACGCCATTCACACCGAGTCCGACCTGTGGCAGGGGCATTGCGAACAGGTTTGCCATGAGTTGGGCGTTTCCCTGGTCAGTGGCAGATGGAACCATGGACAGGTGCCGAGGGTACGGGAAGGTGCGGCGAGGGAAGCACGATATCGCTGGTTCCGCCGCTCGCTGCCGGATGAGTGCCTGCTCCTTCTGGCGCACCACCTGGATGACCAGGTGGAAACGTTCCTGCTGAACCTGCTCGAGGGCCGGGGCATTCATCGTGTGGCAGGGATGTTGCCAAGACGTGCACTCGATTTCGGTGACCGCCGCGAGGTGATCAGGCCGCTGCTGGGATTCACCCGCACGGCGCTCCGGACCTATGTCGAATCCAGCGGGATGCGCTGGGTTGAAGATCCGTCCAACCGGAATACCGGGCATCGGCGGGTGTGGATCCGTACAGGGGTCCTTCCGGAACTTCGTCGGCACTGTCCCGACCTGGATGGGACCGTGACGGATACGGCCAGAGTACTGCAACGGATGGTGCGCATTCGTTCGGCAAGGGCCCGGCGGCTGTTGACAGGAATCGTGGATCCTGCGGCAACGAGGATCTTCTGTCGTTATGCGCCCATACCGGTCAAGGGGCTGCTGTCCCTGGATGCCGTGGACCGTGAGGATATCCTGCGCCGGTGGATACATGCAGGATCGCTGGATGCACCGGGCAGACAGGGGATGAAGATGCTCCTGCGTGACTTGGACCGGGTTGTCCAGACCGGGCCTGAATTCAGGGTGCGGAGCGGGTTGCGGCTGGATTGGCATGGTGCATCCATTCGGGAATACCGGGGCAGGCTCCACCTGCTCGGGTCGTTGCCCGAACCCGGTGAAGAGATCCCCTGGCATGGTGAAGATATCGAGTTGGTGCCGGGGCTATCGGTTCATTCCGACCCCAAGGCGGATGAGGGAACGAGCCTGTCGTCATACGGCAGGCTGTTTTGGCGATGGCGCCGGGGAGGAGAGAGAATCCGGCTTCCCGGCCGGTTCCACAGTACCTCGCTGAAGAAGGCCTGCCAGGCACGGGGCGTGCCCGGCTGGGAGCGGGACCTGTTGCCGCATCTTGCCTGTGACGGCGGAGTTGCCTGGTTCCACGGGGTCGGCTGGTGCGTTCCTGCAACGGCACGACCGCCAGGGGGTGGTGCCCCGGAGGTGGATCCTCCGCCCGTGCCTCGCCGGGAACTTAGACTGGCCTGGTCTCCGGAGATGAAGCGAAACCAAATCTAGAAGACGGCCCGGCAGGAGCGTCTGCATGTTTACCTGGGTCTTGTCCGGTAACCGGCACCTGCTGCATGGACCGCGCGGGCTGCCGTATGCATCCGTCTCCGGCATCCCCGTGCGATGGGTGTTCGGATCATTCCGTCTCCCGGGGGGAGTCCTGGCTGCAGGATTCTCCTTGAGACGCGCGGGTGAATTTGGTATCCTGTCGTCCCGTCTGGAGCACTTGTTACGGGTGCTCCGAGCCTGAGGTGGATCCTCAAGGCAGCGGCAAAAATCCGGCTTGAATCCGAGGGATTCCCGGCAACAGATGCCGCAACGTATTCCAGAAAATGAGCAAGTACGTATTCATCACAGGCGGGGTGGTTTCTTCTTTGGGCAAGGGAATTGCGGCGGCGTCTCTCGGCAGCATACTCGAATCCCGCGGCATCCGCGTTACGATGATGAAGCTGGACCCGTACATCAATGTCGATCCCGGCACGATGAGCCCGTTCCAGCACGGGGAGGTGTTCGTGACCGATGACGGTGCCGAGACGGATCTGGACCTTGGGCACTACGAACGCTTCGTCAATGCCACCATGGGCAAGCGCAACAATTTCACCACCGGGCAGATCTACGAGCGCGTGATCCGCAAGGAGCGCCGGGGCGAGTATCTGGGCGGTACCGTGCAGGTCATCCCGCACATTACCGATGAAATCAAGCAGTGCATCTGCGATGGCTCTGCCGGGGCGGAACTTTCGCTGGTGGAAATCGGCGGAACCGTGGGTGACATCGAGTCACTTCCGTTCCTGGAAGCCATCCGGCAGATGCGCATCGAGCTTGGCCGTTCCAATACCCTGTTCATGCATCTGACCCTGGTGCCGGAAATCAGCGTGGCAGGCGAGATCAAGACTAAACCCACCCAGCACTCGGTGAAGGAACTGCGATCGATCGGTATCCAGCCGGATATCCTCCTTTGCCGCGTCAGGGAGCCCCTGCCTGATTCGGCCCGCCAGAAAATCGCGCTGTTCACCAATGTGGAAAAGCGTTCCGTCCTTTCCGGTGTGGACGTGGACAACATCTACCGAATTCCCCAGATCTACGTGGACCAGGAGGTCGACCGCATCGTCACCGGGCAACTTCGGATCGAAGCCGGGTCCCCGGACATGGGAGAGTGGAACCGCGTGGTGAGTAACAGTACCAATCCGCGTCACCGGATCAATATCGCCATGGTGGGCAAGTATGTCGACCTGACGGAGTCCTACAAATCCCTGTCAGAGGCCCTGATGCACGCGGGAATCCATACCTCGACCAGGGTGGATATCACCTATATTGATTCCTCCACCCTGGAAACCGACGGTACCAGGGCGCTCGAGAGCGTGGATGCCATACTCGTCCCCGGCGGGTTCGGGGAACGGGGAGTGGAAGGCATGGTCATCGCTGCAGGTTATGCCCGCCGGAACCGGATTCCCTACCTGGGTATCTGCCTCGGCATGCAGGTGGCAACGATCGAGTACGCCCGTAACGTGGCGGGCCTCAAGGATGCGCACAGCACCGAGTTCAACCCGGAAACACCGCATCCCGTCATTGCCTTGATCACCGAATGGATTACCGATGAGGGCGCGGTGGAACTGCGTGATGAACAATCCGACCTTGGCGGCACAATGCGCCTGGGCGCCCAGGACATCCACCTGGAGCCGGGGACGCGCTACCACGGGATTTATGGTACCGATGTCATACGCGAACGCCACAGGCATCGTTACGAATTCAACAACAACTACATGCAGCGGCTGGAAGAAGCGGGTATGGTCTTTGCGGGGCTTTCAAACAATGGCCTTGTGGAGGTGATCGAACTGCCGGATCATCCCTGGTTCGTGGCCTGCCAGTTCCATCCCGAATTCACCTCGACGCCTCGCGGAGGGCATGCGATGTTTACCGATTTCATCAATGCCGCCCTGACGCACCGGTCGGCCCGTGAGGCCGCCTGACCGATTGCGATCCGAATGCAACTGCTGAATTTCGAGGTCGGCGGCGGCCAACCGTTCTTTCTGATTGCCGGTCCCTGTGTTATCGAGTCCGAGGACATGGCGCTGTCGGTTGCGGCGGAACTGAAGGAGATCACCGATCGTCTTGGCATCCCCTACATATACAAATCCTCCTTCGACAAGGCCAACCGGACAGCGGCGACGTCCCACCGGGGTCCCGGGCGCGACGATGGCCTGGAAATCCTGGTCAAGGTGCGGGACAGGATCGGTGTTCCGGTCCTGACCGACGTGCATTCCGTGGAAGACGTGCATCATGCTGCAGGCGTAGTGGATGTCCTTCAGACCCCGGCTTTCCTCTGCCGTCAGACAGACCTTGTCGAGGCGGTTGCCCGCAGCGGTAAGCCCTGCAATATCAAGAAGGGGCAGTTTCTTTCCCCCGGGGAAATGCGCCATGTCGTGGACAAGGCGCTCGGGGCAAACCCGGAGTCACCGGTCATGGTATGCGAGCGTGGAGCCTCCTTCGGTTACAACAACCTGGTGGTGGACATGCGCAGCCTGATCATTCTGCGGGAAACGGGCAGGCCGGTGGTATTCGACGCCACCCACTCGGTGCAGTTGCCCGGCGGCGCCGGCGGCAGGTCGGGCGGCCAGCGGGAATTTGTGCCCGCCCTTGCCAGTGCGGCCGTGGGAGTGGGAGTGGATGGCCTGTTCATGGAAACACACCCCGATCCCGACAAGGCGCTCAGCGACGGTCCCAACGCCTGGCCTCTTGCGCAGATGGAAACACTGCTTGAGCGGCTGATAGCCCTGGATCGTGTGGTCAAGTCCATCGCCTGAAAATGTTCCCGTGCCGTTCGAGTACGGCGGGATCCGACGAACCTTGTGATATAGCTGATTCTCAACATGACCGAATTTGCCATCGAGTCCATTCATGCCAGGGAGATCCTGGATTCCCGCGGCAATCCCACTGTACAGGTCGATACGGTTCTAGAAAATGGTGCAGGGGGCTGCGCGGCGGTGCCTTCGGGTGCATCCACCGGGGCCCTTGAGGCGCTGGAGCTTCGGGACGGGGACCAGGGCAGGTATCTGGGCAAGGGGGTGCGGCAGGCGGTCAGTCACGTCAACGGCGAAATCGCATCAAGCCTCAGGGGCACTGACGCGCGGGATCAGGCGGCCATTGATCACGCCATGCTGGAGCTGGACGGGACGAAAAACAAAAGCCGCCTCGGCGCCAACGCCATTCTCGGGGTTTCACTGGCGTGCGCCCATGCCGCAGCGGCAGGTGGACAGGTTCCTTTGTTCCGCCATCTGGGGCAGGTTTACGGCAACGACCGGTTCATCCTGCCGGTACCGCAGTTCAATATCCTCAACGGCGGCGCACACGCGGACAATTCCATTGATTTCCAGGAATTCATGGTGCTGCCGGTGGGCGCGCCGAATTTTCCGGAGGCGTTACGCTTCGGGGCGGAGATCTTCCATACGCTGCAAAGGGTGCTCAAGGGCAGGGGATATGCCACCAACGTGGGCGACGAGGGGGGATTCGCCCCGGAATGCGCATCCAACGAAGAGGGAGTTGAGCTGATCATGGAGGCGATCGGGGAATCCGCCTATGCTGCGGGAAAGGAAGTGGCCATTGCACTGGACGCCGCCAGCTCGGAATTCTACTCGGACGGGCGCTACCATCTCGGCGCGGAGTCCCTTTCGCTGGATTCCGCGGGATTCGCTGACTACCTCGAGCGGTGGGTGTCCCGCTATCCGATTCTCAGCATCGAGGACGGGATGGCGGAAGACGACTGGGAAGGCTGGAGCCTGCTGACCCGGAAACTTGGGGATTCGGTCCAGTTGACCGGGGATGACCTGTTCGTGACCGACCCCGGAATTCTCCGCCAGGGCATAGAACGCGGAGTTGCTAATTCCATTCTCATCAAGGTCAACCAGATCGGGACCCTGACGGAAACCTTGGAGGCGATCCGTATTGCCCAGGACGCGGGCTATTGCGCGACGATTTCGCACCGTTCCGGGGATACCGAGGACACCACCATTGCCGACCTTGCAGTGGCCACGGGCGCAGGACAGATCAAGACGGGTTCGCTGTCACGGTCCGAACGCATTGCAAAATACAATCGATTGCTTAAAATCAACGAGATGCTGGGGGATACGGCGATCTATCCGGGGCGTGATGCCTTCACCAACCTGATGTCCTGACCACCGGCACAAACCATCCGCCACCAAGGCACAGGCGGTCACAACTGTAGAGGTGTTCCACCGATGCGACCCACAATCCTGTTGCTGGTACTGTTACTGTCCTGGCTGCAGTATGCCCTTTGGGCGGGGGACAAGAACGTATTCGACCTCAAGAGGCTGGATGCGGCGGTGGAACGGACCGTTCAGGAAAACATCCGCCTGGAACAGGGAAACCAGCGGCTGCTTGCCGAAGTGATCGATCTCAAACAGGGCGGGGAGACCGTAGAGACACTGGCACGCTTCAATCTGGGGCTCATCAAGGAGAACGAGATCTTCTATCAGATCATCGAATAGCCTCTCCGGTCAGGCCGGCCGGGAGCGTTCCGTGGCGATGCTGTAGGGCGGCGGGAGCAATGACAGTTGCGGACCGTCGGCGGTTCCGAGATGTATTTCACCCGCATCCAGGATTTCCACGGGCACCATGGCCGAGAGCCAGGTTGAATCGGGAAACCGGACCGCATCTACGACCATGCCGGCCTTTTGCCCAGGCCGTTCCCGAATGAAGAGCGGGTCTCCGGGCGCTGCATCAGCCCCGGCGCCTTGAATCACTGCGCCGGTCATGCGCTGCTTGATCTTGCCCAGGTAGCGGACACGGGCGACGATTTCCTGTCCGGGATAACAGCCCTTGCTGAAGCTGACGCCTCCCACAAGGTCAAGGTTCACCTGCTGCGGAATGAAGGATTCAGAGGTGGCCGCGTACACCTGGGGCTCGCCGGCAAGGATGGCGGCGAGTTTCCAGAATTCCCCGGGGAGTACCGGGGTTTGATGTTCCAGGGACTCATCCGGACCCGGGCTGTCCGCCACCAGTCGCATGGCGCGGCGGTTGTCCAGCCGCCACATGTTTGCGGATTGCGGCAGGTCGCCGATGTAGCCGAAAACACCGGTCCGTTCCCCGATTCCGATTTCCACCCGGGACCGCATGCGGTACAGCGTCAGTCGCCTCGACACGATTTCCGCGAGGTCATCCGGCAACACCAGGTTGAAACCGGTATCGTCCCTGAGAAGCCGGTAGATTGCCAGGGCGCGGCCCTTGGGATTGCAGTAGGCGCCGGGCTGCTGCTGTCCAGCCGCCAATGCGCTGACGTCACTGCTGAACTGGTTGTGCAGAAAATGCTCGGCTTCTTCGCCCTCGACACGGATCGTCTTCAGGTTTTCCAGATGCATAACCCCCGACGGCAGATCTTCCAGGCATCTGACGTCCGGTGACGGCGCCAGGGATGTATTGTTGTCAGCGGTCCCCATCTTCAAGTCATACCTTTTTCACATGGTCTCTGGTCAAATAGGGTCATAGAATCGAAACACAATGTCATCGAAGCATCATATATCCCAGGTTTCTCCCCGGAAGCGGATGAATCCATCCGCCACAGAATCCGGGGAAGCTGCCGGAACGGCGGTGCAGATCGATACGTCCGGTACCGGAGACAATTCCATGCATCCTGCACCGGTGGACGGACCCGCACGCCGGGAAACCCGGAAAATCCGTTCGGACGATGCCGAGTCCGAAGCCGGGAGCCGGGAGGATAACGCGGAGATCGGCGGCCCGTCCGGACCCGAACCCACCCGGTATGGGGATTGGGAAAAGCATGGACGCTGCATCGATTTCTGACCGTTTTCCCTTCACCACCGTGCATGCCCGTTCCTTGGGAAATGATCGGCGGGTGATTTACACTATGCAACCAGACGTTACGACTACCTGACAGTTCTTTTGACCACAGATCATCGTCCACTTTCGCCCCATCTGCAGATCTATCGACCGCAGATGACCTCCGTACTGTCCATCCTGCATCGGGCCAGCGGTCTCATCCTTGCTGCGGGTACGCTGCTTGTGGTCTGGTGGTTCTGGACGATCATGTCCGGAGCGGGAAGCTATGCCGTGGCCCACGGCTTTTTCAACGGCCTGTTTGGCAGGTTGCTGCTCTTTGTCTGGTCTCTTTGCATGTTCTATCACCTTTGCAACGGTGTCCGTCATCTTGTCTGGGACATGGGGTACGCCCTGGAAATCAAACAGGCCTACATGGCCGGCTGGATTGCAATCGGAATTGCGGTGGTACTGACGGCAGCGGCGTGGCTGCTATGAGCCTGCGTCATCCCCTGGCCCGGGTAAAGGGCCTCGGCGCTTCCGGAGAGGGTTCCCATCACTGGTGGGGCCAGCGGCTGAGTGCCGTGGCGCTTGCGCCGTTGTCCATCTGGTTCGTCTTTGCCGTGATCGACCATATCGGCGACAGTCACGACGAGGTCATCGCCTGGGTTTCCAGCCCCGGCGTCGCCGTGATGCTGATCCTGTTTGTCGGTTTCATGAGTTACCATGCCCTGCTGGGTGTGCAGGTGGTGATTGAGGACTACGTCCACGCGGAGTCGCTGAAGCTGGTGTTGGTCATTCTCGTCAAGGGGCTTGCTTTGCTTGCGGGACTGGGCGGAATATTCGCGATTCTGCGCGTCGCACTTTGAACACTAACCGGGTTGCTGGCTTTCGTATCGATCGGCTGCCCTGAACGATTTCGGACATTACCAACCGTGTCAGAAGCATATCCAATCACCGAGCACCAGTACGATGTCGTGGTGGTGGGAGCCGGCGGCGCCGGTTTGCGGGCCACGTTCGGCATGGCGATGGAAGGCCTCAGCACGGCCTGCATCACCAAGCTCTTCCCCACCCGCAGTCATACCGTTGCGGCGCAGGGCGGCATGAGTGCCGCGCTCGGCAACAACGGAGAGGATGACTGGCGATGGCACATGTACGACACCGTGAAAGGTTCGGATTGGCTTGGTGACCAGGACGCCATCGAATACATGTGCCGCGAGGCGCCGGATGCTGTGATTGAGCTTGAACACTACGGGGTGCCGTTTTCCAGAACCCCGGACGGCAGAATCTACCAGCGGGCCTTCGGCGGGATGACGACACATTACGGCGAGGGCCAGGCCCAGCGGACCTGCGCTGCCGCGGATCGCACCGGCCATGCCATCCTGCATACCCTTTACCAGCAATCCCTGAAACACAAGGCTGAGTTCTTCGTTGAGTATTTCGCCATAGACCTCATCATGGAGGATGGCGAGTGCCGGGGTATCTTGGCGTGGGACCTGGAGGGCGGAGAACTGCATCGGTTCGCCGCCAAGGTGGTGGTTCTGGCGACCGGTGGCTACGGTCGGGCCTATTTCTCCGCGACCTCCGCTCACAGCTGTACAGGAGACGGGGGCGGCATGGTTCTTCGCGCCGGACTGCCGCTGCAGGACATGGAATTCACGCAGTTCCACCCCACGGGCATCTATGGTTCCGGCTGTCTCATAACGGAAGGTGCCAGGGGAGAGGGAGGTTACCTGACCAATGCCAAGGGCGAGCGGTTCATGGAGCGGTACGCGCCGAATGCCAAGGACCTTGCTTCCCGGGACGTGGTCAGTCGTTCCATGACCCTGGAGATCCGTGCCGGATTCGGTGTGGGTCCCGAGGCGGACCACATCCACCTGCATCTCGAGCACCTGGGGCCGGAAGTACTGGCGGAACGACTGCCTGGCATCTCGGAATCCGCCCGGATATTTGCCGGCGTGGATGTGACCCGGGAACCCATCCCCGTGATTCCCACGGTTCACTACAACATGGGCGGCATCCAGACAAATATCCATGGAGAAGTGGTATCGCTGCAGGCGGGCGATCCGGAAACGGTAATTCCCGGCTTGATGGCGATCGGGGAGGCTGCCTGCGTTTCCGTGCACGGGGCCAATCGTCTGGGATCGAATTCCCTTCTCGACATCGTTGTGTTCGGCCGTGCGGCGGCGCAACGTGCCTGCGAGCTGGTGGCACCCGGTTCAGGCCGTGTCCGCCTGAGGCAGGGGTCCGGCGAGGAGATCCTTGACCGGTTCGACCGCCTGCGGCATGCCGGTGGCCAAAGTACGACCGCGGAAATACGGCTGGACATGCAAAGAACCATGCAGAATTTCTGTGCCGTTTTCAGGAACGGGGACGTGATGCGTGAAGGCATCCAGTCCCTGGACAAGATCTGTTCTCGATTCGGTGATGTGTCGGTGACGGACAGGTCCATGGTCTGGAATTCCGACCTGGTGGAAACCCTCGAACTGGAAAACCTGCTGCTGCAGTCCAAGGTTTCCATTTATGCCGCAGAGAACCGTACCGAGAGCCGGGGCGCCCATGCCCGTGAGGATTTTCCGGAACGGGACGATGAAAACTGGATGAAACATACCCTGACATGGCTTGACGGGGTGCCCGGCAAGCCGGTGATCGACTACCGGCCGGTACATACATGGACACTGACCGATGAAGTCCAGTATATCGAACCGAAAAAACGGGTGTACTGAGCGGGCCGTATCAACCAGACAACCGGGAACACTTCAATGGCAGCATTTTCATTACCGGCGGGTTCGAAAATTCGGGAGGGCAGGCAGCATCGTGACGCCAGCAGCGGCCGGCTTCGTGCTGTGAAGGTCTACCGTTGGGATCCGGACAGTGGGGAAAACCCCCGCATCGATACGTTCGAGGTGGACATGGATGCCTGTGGCCCCATGGTTCTGGATGCCCTGATCAGGATCAAGAACCATATCGACAGCACGCTGACATTCCGCCGCTCCTGCCGCGAGGGGATCTGCGGCTCCTGCGCCATGAACATCGATGGTGTGAATACCCTGGCCTGCACACGTTCCTGTGAAGACATCAAGGGGGAAATCAGGATCTATCCCTTGCCCCACATGTCCGTGGTGAAAGACCTGGTGCCGGATCTGAACAATTTCTATGCGCAATACGCGTCCATCAAGCCATGGCTGCAGACAGACAGCGCGGCTCCTGACCGGGAGCGGCTGCAGTCAGAGGAGGAGAGGGCCAGGCTTGACGGCTTGTACGAGTGCATCCTTTGCGCCAGCTGTTCTACCAGCTGCCCCAGCTACTGGTGGAACAGCGACCGATACCTGGGGCCGGCAGCGTTGCTGCAGGCCTACCGGTGGATTGCCGACAGCCGGGACGATGCCACCGGAGAGCGGCTGGACGAGCTGGATGATGCGTTCAAGCTCTACCGCTGTCACACCATCATGAATTGCACCAACACTTGTCCGAAGAGCCTGAATCCCGCCAAGGCCATCGCGGAGATCAAGAAGACCATCGTCAGCAGGAAGTGAGGGGGCTGCCGCATCGGCATGCCTGGTCGAGGCATATCCCGGAGCCGGACAGGCGGTCGGGCAACGGACGGAGCGGTTCCATGCAAGCGGTGAACGGGCTTGGCAGACACGGCGGATAAACGCATCCTCTGGCGCTGTCGGCGCGGAACCAGGGAACTGGATCTTGTGCTGGAAGCCTATGCCACGCAGGCATATCCCGATCTGGATGCGGGGGGAAAGGTGCTGTTTGCCGAGATGCTGGAACTTCAGGATACCCGGCTGATTGAGTGGCTGGTCTATCGTCGTTCCCCTGATCCGAGATACGCGGCGATGGTTGCGGAGATGCTCAGATTGCAGGACGGGGACAGAAACCCTGAAATCACCGCCCAGTGAATGCCGGGACGGATGCCTGTCTGGTACCGGGCATGGGAGCGCATGGCGCGGAGGGAACGGGCAAAGGAGCCTGATTTCAAAGGATTGGATACACGGAGGATCGGTACCTGAACGGTCCGCGGCGTTGGTTTCAGTAGATTTCCGCTGTCTCGGCAACAGGTGGTGGCACGCTTTTCCCCCGGCCCGGATCCTGCAGCAATCAATTCAGGCGATGGGGCACGGCTATAGAAAATTTCTCTATCCACAGTGTAAAATCCCCAATTCAGAAAAATAAACAGCATCCTGCATGGCGCGAAGAGAAAAAATTGAACTGGACCAGGTAGATCGGAAGATACTGCACTATCTTCAGCATGATGCCAGCATGACCATCAAGGAACTGGCGGAGAAAGTTCACCTGTCCTCGACACCCTGCTGGAAGCGGATCCAGAGAATGGAGGAAAATGGCATTATCCGGTCTAGGGTGGCCTTGCTTGATCCGGAAAAGGTGGATCGTGGTATTACGGTGTTTCTTGCGGTCAAGACGGACAAGCACAACGCCGAGTGGAGCCGGCGATTTGCCGAGGTAATGTCGTCGTTTTCGGAGATCGTCGAAATTTATCGCATGAGCGGTGAGGTGGATTACCTGCTCAGGATCGTGGTGCCGGACATACCGGCTTATGACGCGCTGTACAAGAGCATCATCAGCAAGATCGATCTGACGGACATGACTTCGATGTTTGCCATGGAGCAGATGAAATACACCACGGCGTTACCCGTGCTGGATATCGACTAGTCGCCATTTCAGGAATAAAACAGATCAGAGGCAACACCCGGCGATCCGTATGCGGGCCAATGCGCGGTTCCCTGTCCCCGCGTGTTGCCTGCGGTTCCAGCGCGTGCCTGGGGTGACCGGAAACTGGTTCTCACAATTGTCTAGAATTCCACAAATGTCACGAAATTGCAGCAATTTTCATCGAAAATGCACTGAAGTGGACAGGAAATGGACAAATTGAGATAATCCAGCCGCCACTGATTCCGATTGCTTTCGATGTCTGCCGATCACCGTATTCTTGTTCTGCATGGGCCAAATCTGAATCTCCTCGGGAACCGGGAGCCGCAGCATTACGGCAACGTCACGCTATCGGAGATCAACGGGCGACTGGAGAGCCTTGCCGGGGAACTGACCGGCGGCATGGCTTCCACGTCCGGTGACATCAGTCTGCAGGTGGAGTGCCGCCAGACCAACGCCGAGCATGAATTGGTATCCTGGATTCAGCGGGCGCCGGATGAAGGCGTTGGTTTCATCGTGATCAACCCGGCCGCCTTCACCCACACCAGTGTCGCCGTACGGGATGCACTCGCTGCGGTAGGCATTCCCTTTATCGAGGTTCACCTGTCCAATGTGCACGCACGGGAACCGTTTCGGCGGCATTCCTATCTCTCCGATCTGGCTGTGGGAGTGATTGCAGGATTGGGCGTCTGCGGATACGAATATGCGCTGAAAGAGGCAGTGGCCTATTTGTGCCAACGGCACTGACACGCCCCTATTCCGGAGAACATCGTGGATTTAAGAAAAATCAAGAAGCTGATTGAACTCCTCGAAGAGTCAGCCCTGATAGAGATGGAAATCACCGAGGGCGACAACACCATCCGGCTGAGCCGCGCAGGCAGGCCGGCGCCGGCGACGATTCCGCACGAGCATGCCGTCACCGTCGGACCGGCCATCGGCGAAACCCCGCCCACAGAGCAGACCGGTTCCCTCGCCGACGAGTTTCCCGGCGGCACGGTCGTGGAATCACCCATGGTAGGCACCTATTACAATGCCCCGTCCCCGGAGGCGGATCCGTTCGTCGAGGTGGGCAGCACTGTCCAGGCCGGGCAGACCCTTTGCATTGTCGAAGCCATGAAGACTTTCAACCAGATCGAGTCCGAATCTGAAGGTGTGATCCGGGTGATCTACAAGAACAACGGTGACCCGGTGGAATATGGAGAGCCACTCTTCCTGATTGGTTGATCCCGGAGAGTTCCATGGAGAATATCAAGAAGCTCGTGATTGCCAATCGCGGAGAGATCGCGTTGCGTATATTGCGGGCCTGCCGCCAGTTAGGCATCCAGACCGTGGCCCTCCACTCCGTGGCGGACAGCGATGCCAAATATGTCAGGCTTGCGGATGAATCGGTGTGTATCGGGCCGGCACCACCTTTCGCCAGCTACCTGGATATCGCATCCGTGATTTCCGCCGCGGAAGTGACCGAGGCGAATGCCATCCATCCGGGTTACGGCTTTCTTTCGGAAAACGCCGACTTCGCAGAGCGGGTCGAGCAAAGCGGCTTCATCTTCGTCGGTCCCAAGGCGGAAACGATCCGGATGCTCGGCGACAAGATTTCGGCCATACAACTGATGGACAGAGCGGGAATTCCCTGTGTCCCCGGCTCCAACGGGCCGATTTCCGGGGATTGGACGCATATACTCGAGACCGCAAAGAGGATCGGGTTCCCGCTGATGATCAAGGCCAGTGGCGGCGGCGGCGGCAAGGGCATGCGCTTGTGCCACGACGAGGCTTCACTGGAACAGGCGGTTCTCCTGACGCGCAAGGAGGCTGCTGCCGCGTTCAACAATGACACCCTTTACATGGAACGCTTCCTTGAAAGGCCGCGGCACGTGGAATTCCAGGTGCTCGCGGATTCCCATGGCAATGTCATCCACTTGGGAGAACGGGACTGTTCCATGCAGCGCCGTCACCAGAAGGTCATCGAGGAGGCGCCTGCACCGGGGATCACGGAATCACAGCGCGATAGGATCGGGGGCCTTTGCACCGAAGCCTGTCGCCAGCTGGGATACCGCGGGGCGGGCACTTTCGAGTTTCTCTATGAGGACGAAGAGTTCTACTTCATCGAGGTGAACACCCGGATACAGGTTGAACATCCGGTGACCGAAATGATCACTGGTATTGATCTTCTCCAGGAACAGATCCGGATAGCGGATGGTCAGCCGCTGCGCTATCGGCAGGATGACGTGCGCTTCACCGGCCACGCATTCGAATGCCGCATCAACGCTGAAGATCCCTATACCTTCACCCCGTCCCCGGGCCGGATCACGAACTATCACATCGCGGGAGGGCCCGGCGTCAGGGTGGACTCGCATGTCTACAGTAATTACCAAGTGCCACCATACTATGATTCCATGATCGGCAAGCTGATCACCCATGGCATCAGTCGCAGTGACGCGCTGACCAGGATGCACGGTGCATTACAGGAAATGGTGGTCGACGGCATCAGCACGAACATTCCGCTGCACCGTGAGCTGGTCATCGATCCGGGTTTCATTTCCGGCAGCCAGGATATTCATTACCTTGAAAAGAAGCTGGGCCGATGAGCGGGCAACTCTGTCGACCATCTGCAGGGAAGCCGGAGACGGAATTTCTGCAGGTTTCCCTGAACCTGGACAAGGAGGAAGCGGAACGGGCGATCGGCGCCCTGGATGGACTCGGCGCCCTCTCGGTCAGCATCCGCAGCGCGGATGATGAGGATACCTACGACGAAGCGTTCCCGGACGAACCCCGGTGGCTGCGGCAGAACCTGGTCGCACTGTTTGGACCTGAAACCGACGTTCCGAACTTGGAAGAGAGCCTGGCCCGGACGTTGCCCGGTCATCCGGTCAGGTTTTCATCCCTGAAGGATCGGGATTGGGAAAGGGCGTGGCTTGACATGTTCGTCCCGCAAAGGATTGCTCCGGGCCTTTGGGTTGTGCCGAGCTGGCTGGCGCCACCGGATCCCGGTGCCGTGAATCTCGTCATCGATCCCGGACTTGCTTTCGGCACCGGGACGCATCCGACCACCCGGATGTGTCTCGAGTACATGGACAGGCTGGAACTCTCCGGGAAACGTGTTCTGGACTATGGCTGTGGTTCGGGCATCCTTGCCATTGCCGCACTGAAGCTGGGGGCAGCCAATGCCGTGGCGACCGACCTTGATCCCCGCGCACTGGTAGCCTGCCTTGAAAATGCCCGGGTAAACCAGTGTGCCGGGAGGATACTCGCAGTACTGCCGGAGAACCTGGCGTATGCAAGCGGGATGACCCCGGCGGACGTTGTCGTTGCCAATATCCTGGGCAGCACCCTGTTGACCCTCCGGGATCGGCTGTGCGCATTGCTCGCTCCACAGGGCATGCTTCTGCTGAGCGGATTCCTGACACATCAGGCGGATGAGGTGGAGGATGCATACCGGGGATTGCTGGAGTTTTCCCGCGTGGAACAGTCCGGCTGGGTACTTTTGGCCGGGACCTCCCGTTCGTGAATGCTCACTGGACGATTCACGGGTAATATCTGAAAATGAAACGAGACTGACCGGCAAATTACCCGTGGACAAGCAATACACCCGATGCCCGTACTGTCTTACGGTTTTCAGCATCCGCGTATCCGAATCCGGGACGGGAAATGGTGAAGTACGCTGCGGTACCTGCCGGAAGTTGTTCGATGTAGCGCGGAATTTCGTGGTGCAGGATGGCCCCGGCCGTTACATACCGCTTGAAAGGTCTGCCCCGGACAAGAGGGAAGCGAGATCCGGGGTGGAACGCGCTGTTCCCGGCGGCCGCACGGGTCCCGGCATGGATGGATCGGACACATCTGATTCCCAAGCGGATCGGAACGGCGGCAATGCAGCCGAATCCCCTGGCCCGGTGACGGCCCCGGATGCTGCCGGCAGGGAATATCCGGCTGCATCGGCTGCTCAAGGGAATCCAGAAATGGCGCACAATCGGCCCACGGATACCGGACCGGAACGGGAAAAGGCGGGTCCGGGCATTGGAGACAGGCCGGATGAGGACGTCGGTGTTTCCGCGGAAAGCGACCGTGGAGCGCCTGCCGGGGCCGGAGGAGATAGTGGCAGTAACCCCGATGTTCCCGCTTGGTCGGACGGCATGAACGGGAATGTGCGGGCCACCGCGGCTGATCCGGACGAAGAGGATACGGGAGAAGGGCCGTTACGGGCGGAGCAGGGCTACCGGGAGACAGACCGGAACCTGTCCATGGACGACGACGTGCCGGCAAGGGATGTCGAGGATCCGGATTCTGTCGATGGGTCGAATGGAGACGCATGGGCACGGTTCGGTCAGGCCCACTCCGTGCCTGATGAAACGGATACGGAACCCGGCCCTGACTCGTCGGAAGCTGACGGGAGCGGGAGCAGTGCTGACGCATCCGGCATCTCCCGGGATGCTGCGAATGAGACCGGTCAGTACACCCCGACCGTACTGCCCGGAACGGGGACGGATGTCCCGCCGGCCGGGATGGAGCGGGACAACCCGGACATGGCGCAGCACCTGACCGATGGAGTCGGCGTCCCGGTCCGAGAATACAAGGACCAGGGAACCCGTCATGAAACGGTTCCGGCCGGCGAGGATCCGGCTGAGTCCGCCATGTCTGTTCCTGTCGAGGAAGGGGGAGAGCCCGCCGATCCGGTCTGGACCGGCGGGAGCAGTGCGGACAAACCTGCACATTTTGTCCATGGGGAAGCTGCGGACCTGGATGGGCAGGACAAGGCACCTGTCCTGCCTGAAGTGGATGCGGATGACGCAGCGTCACAGGATCACGGCGTCGTGAGCGACGGCCCGTCCTTGGACGATGACGGCCCTTCTGCACCTGGCAAGCGAATTTCCGAACCAGGGACACAGGACAATGATCTCGCGGAACTCGTGCGCCCGCCGCCCCCTGCCGATGGGAAGAAAATGGTCGACCTCGAGATCACCCCGGAGCCCGTCGCCGGAAACTGGTTCAATATTGACCCGGACGACACGGTGGAACGCAATCCCTTTGAACCGGTGGAAGCAACTGCCCCGCCGGACAAGGGATGTCCGGCCCAGAGCAACATCTCCATGAACGGCGTGGATGCCTATATTGCCGACCGTCCGAATCCACTTGCTGGTCTCGTGTGGTTCATCGTGGCGCTTGGGTTCCTGTTCCTGCTGGGCCTGCAGGTGCGCACGTATTTCGTCGATCGGTATGCCCAGGACGAACGCTTCCGCCCCTACCTGTCCCTATTCTGCCGCGTCGCGGCATGTGAACTGCCCGCAAGGCGGGATACTTACAGTTTCTCCATCACCCACACGCGCGTGGAGCTTCACCCCGATGTACCCGGAGCGCTGAACATTACAGTCAAACTGGTCAACCAGGCAGGGTTTTCACAACCCTATCCGGATCTGCAGTTGACCCTGATCGATCGTGTCGGCAGGGTCATCGGCCGGCGGACATTCTCGCCGGATTCATACCTCGGGACCGATGAACCGAATCTGCTCGAATCGGGCGAATTGGCGTCGGTGGATTTCGATCTGGTTCAACCCAATGAAAAGGCGGTGGGTTTCGTCGTGGAGATCGTGCTTGAATCGGCTGCGTGACCGCCCCCCGACCTAAGGACAGCGCCTCCGGCTTCCCGACGCCGGGAATCACCCGGATGATGGCACTGCACCCACTCCATCGGATGTGTTCCATCGGATGGCCCTCCCACGGCCCATCCGGGCCCTGGTCCACGAGACTTTCATCGCCGGCCAGGGCTGGTCGGGGCCTAGTCAGGGTGTCCGGATCGTCAGAAAACAGATAAAATGGCAACCTGTTCCGCTCCTGGATTCTGGGTCAACCCGGAACGATACAAGCCTGACTGACTGCCTCGTCGGGCAGGTGGTTCTGCTGTCGGAGATTTCCGGCATCAACAGGAAACCATGAATGAGACAGTGCCGTGGAGAAACAAACCAGCACCGAACAATCCGGCAAGAAACAATCCGAACAAGGTGGGAAGCTGGCGGTATGTGTGCGAAAGTCCGTCAAGCGCTATCTGAAGGATCTGAATGGCGAGGAGGCAAACCGAATGTACGAAATGGTGCTGCAGCAGGTTGAAAAACCGCTGCTGGAGGTCATCATGAAGCACAGCAACAACAACCAGAGCAAGGCGTCCCGTATGCTCGGAATCAACCGCAACACGCTGCGCAAGAAGCTCGGCGTCTACAATATCGGCAAAGAGGCGTAGACTTGACTACATTGCCGCACCCGATTGGGACTGCGCTGATCAGTGTTTCTGACAAGACCGGAATTCTGGAATTCGCCGGGGCGCTTCACGAACGCCACATTACGATCCTTTCCACTGGCGGAACCGCCACATTGCTCAGGGAAGCCGGAATTCCGGTGCGGGAGGTCAGTGAGCACACCGGATTTGGTGAAATCATGGACGGTCGGGTAAAGACCCTTCATCCGGTCATCCATGGCGGCATTCTGGGGCGCAGGGGACAGGATGACTCGGTGATGCGGGAGCATGGCATATCTCCGATCGATCTCGTCGCGGTCAACCTGTACCCGTTTGAATCCACCGTGGCCGATCCAGACTGTCCGCTGTCCCAGGCCATTGAGAATATCGATATCGGCGGCCCCGCGATGCTCAGGGCGGCAGCGAAAAACCATGCCCATGTGACCGTGGTCGTGGATGCTGCCGACCATGGCCGGGTGCTTGACTCCATGACGGCGAACCATGGCGCCGTGGATTCCGAGACACGGTTTGATCTGGCGGCAAAGGCCTTTGAGCATACTGCTCGCTATGACGGCGCCATCGCGAATTTCCTGGGGAGCCGCTGCGCCGGCGACATTTCGGAAAACGGATTTCCACGTACCCTGAACATGCAATGGCACCTCGACCATCGGATGCGCTATGGGGAGAATCCCCACCAAAAAGCCGCATTCTATGTGACGCCTGATGCGCCGGACGGGAGCGTGTCGAGGGCCCGCAAGCTGCAGGGCAAGGCACTGTCATACAACAACATAGCCGATGCCGACGCGGCCCTTGAATGCGTCCGGCAGTTCGACGAATCCCCGGCATGTGTCATTGTCAAGCATGCCAATCCATGCGGCGTCGCCCTGGACGGCAGCCTGCTGCAGGCGTACAGGAGAGCCTTCGCGACCGACCCGGAATCCGCATTCGGCGGCATCATCGCATTCAATCGTGAACTCGATGAGGAAACCGCGGCCGAAATACTCGAACGCCAGTTTGTCGAAGTGATCGTGGCGCCGGGCGTGTCGGAAAATGCCGCCAGGGCAATGGCCGGTAGGGAGAATGTCAGGGTTCTCGCCTGCGGCCAGTGGACACCGTCGTCCGTGTCGATGGATTTCAAGCGGGTAACCGGGGGGCTTCTTGTGCAGGAGTCGGACTGGCAACTCAGCGAATCGGTGCGGGTGGTCAGTCGGAGGATCGCGGATGAAAGAGAGATGGCGGATCTTCAATTCGCCTGGCGGGTGGCGAAAATGGTCAAGTCGAATGCGATCGTCTATGCCAGGGATGGCATGACTATCGGTATTGGCGCGGGCCAGATGAGCCGCGTCAACTCTTCACGAATCGCTGGAATCAAGGCGGAACACGCCGGATTCGAGGTGCACGGGGCGGTCATGGCGTCCGATGCGTTCTTCCCGTTTCGGGATGGGCTCGACAATGCGGCTGCAGCGGGAATCACCGCGGTCATCCAGCCTGGTGGTTCGTTGCGCGATGAGGAAGTGATCCAGGCTGCCGACGAATACGGAATTGCCATGGTATTCACGGGCACCCGGCATTTCAGGCACTGAACAGGGTCATGGTTCATGGGTGAATCGGAAAAATTCAAGGTGGTACTGGAGGGATCGATACTGCCGAACGAGGATCGTGAGCAGGTCATTCGCGCCTTGAGCGAACTCTTCCATTCCCGCCCGCCCACCATGGAGAAACTGTTGTCGGGAAAAGAGGTGTCCCTCAAGAAGGAGTATCCCGAAGACGAAGCGGAAAAGATCTGCCGTGCAATACGCGACGCCGGCGCCAGGTGCAGGGTAGTCCCGGTGCAGGAACCGGAGCCTTCGGTCGTGTCCGGCGATAGCGGTATCGATGACACGCATCCCGCCGAGGGCCGGGAGGACGATCGTCGCCATTCCATCATCTGTCCGGGGTGCCAGCAGCAATGCGACAGCGAGTGGGTCATCTGCCTGTATTGTGGCTACAGCTTTGTACAGGACGAAAGCGGCGGCGGTCAGCTGTGGGAAGACGAGGCGGAAGGGGCCGGAGAGCCTTCCGGAGATTCGGCAGAATCTGACGAGGCTGAACGGGACCCGGATGGCTTCACTCGCGCGGAACTGGCGCGCTACGTTGGACCCAATGCGGAATATTACGCGGCCCAGTTCTCCCGGATGGGTACGATCCAACAACCCAGATTCCGCCCGAGCTGGAATTGGCCGGCATTTTTCTTCTTTTTTTTCTGGGCCCTGTACCGGAAGATGTGGCTGTGGGCCGGGTTGCACCTGGCTGGCGCCATCGCCCTGGTGTTCATCACCTCCGTGCCTGCCGTCTGGGTGATCTATTCGCTACTTTGGCCGGTAGCCGCCAATTACCTGTATTTCCGCAATTTCGGCAACCACATGCGGCTGGCGCGACTGCAATACTCGGGAAAGGAACGCCTGCAGTACCTGGGACGGAAAGGCGGCGTCAGCAAGAACGCCTTCTGGATCGGTCTCGCCGCTTCATTCGGATTCTCCGCATTTTCCAGCAACATGATGGTGAATCACCTGGTCGGACAGTACGAGGAGCGTTTCGGCTCCCGTTCTGTCGGTGCATCCCATCTTGAGCAGGTACGCGGCGATGGGACGGTTGTGGAATCTATCGGGGAACCGACATCACCGCTGGCAAGAACCTCGCGGGTACTTTCCACCATGGCGACCGGGCTCAAGGTCGTGGTGGCCGCTGGCAATGACGAACTGGTCCAGGAAACACTCAACGGACTGGTCGCCAAACTCGACAACAAGGAGATCCTCGATGCCTGGGGAAATCCCATCGTCGTGGATCGTGAACCGGACAACGTTGTCTTCATGTCGCCCGGACCGGATGGGTACGCCGGAACCGATGACGATGTTCTCCATAAGGTGAACTACTGAACGGCCGGTACCAATGAAGGTTCTGGTTGTCGGAAGCGGTGGCAGGGAACACGCGCTGGCGTGGAAGCTGGCGGCCTCCCCGAACGTCGGGCAGGTCTTTGTGGCACCCGGAAATGCCGGAACCCTTGGGGAGGAGGGTGTCAGCAACGTGAACCTGAACGTGATGGACTTTGACGGCCTGGTCGCATTCGCGGCCGAAAACGGAATTGGCCTGACCGTGGTGGGCCCGGAATTGCCCCTGGCAGCTGGCATCGTCGACCGGTTCAGGGACGCCGGCCTGCACTGTTTCGGGCCCACGGCGGCGGCCGCAAGGCTTGAGGCGTCCAAGTCATTTGCCAAGGAATTCATGGTTCGAAACGGCATCCCGACAGCGGACCATGCAGAATTCACGACTCTGGAACCGGCACTTGCCCATGTCGCCGAAGCGGACTTGCCGGTCGTCATCAAGGCGGACGGCCTGGCCGCCGGAAAGGGTGTGGTGGTTGCGCACGACCGGGATTCCGCCGTTGCCGCCGTCAACGGCATGCTGTCCGGCATCCAGTTCGGACAGGCCGGGCGCAGGGTTGTCATCGAGGAGTTCCTGCAGGGAGAGGAGGCCAGCTTCATCTGCATGGTGGACGGCAAGGACATCCTGCCCATGGCATCCAGCCAGGACCACAAGGCAGCCCATGATGGCGACCTCGGCCCGAATACCGGCGGCATGGGGTCCTACTCCCCGGCGCCGGTGGTGGACGACGCACTGGCGGAACGGATACTCGGTGAAGTTATCCGGCCCGTGGTCAGGGGCATGGCGGATGAAGGCACAACCTATACCGGTTTTCTCTATGCCGGGCTAATGATCGGTGAAGATCGTTCCTTACGGGTGATCGAGTTCAACTGCCGGTTCGGCGACCCGGAGGCGCAACCGGTCCTGAGCCGCCTGCGCTCGGACTTCGCCGTGCATTGCCTGGCGACGGTGCATGGCAGCCTGGGAGGGGAAAGGGCTAACTGGGACCCCCGTGCCTGCCTTGGAGTGGTCATGGCAGCGGAGGGCTATCCGGGAGACTGTGCCAAGGGCAGGGAAATTCATGGTCTGGGCGATGTGCCCGACGGAGTCAAGGTCTTTCATGCCGGCACTGCCTGCACGGATGGCCGGGTCGTCACGGACGGGGGACGGGTACTATGTGTGACGGCGTTCGGCAGCAGCGTGGCAGCAGCGCAGGCACTCGCATACCGTGGCGCCGGGCAGATCCACTGGGAGGGCTCGTGGTGCCGCAGGGACATCGGCTACCGTGCGATCGGGCGGGAGCGGGATATGACCGGGAGCGGCGATGCGCAGTAGTGTCCTCGGCTCCGTCGGGGAGGCGGTGAGGATATTGCGTGCCGGCGGGGTTGTCGCCTATCCCACCGAAGCTTGCTTCGGACTTGGCTGTGACCCGCGCAACACGGCAGCTGTCCGGCGTATCCTGGCGATGAAGAAAAGAAGCTGGGACAAGGGGCTGATACTGATTTCCGACCGGATCGAACGGCTGTTGCCTTACCTGATGACGCGTGACCAGTCCCTGCTCGACAAGATGCATTGCCCGCAGCCGGGGCCGGTCAGTTGGGTATGTCCGGCATCGAAAACCGTCCCGCGACTGATCCGGGGAGCACATCATTCCATTGCGGTACGCATCACCTCGCATCCGCCGGCTGCCGAACTCTGTCAAGGTGCCTCCATGGCGCTGGTTTCCACCAGTGCCAACATTGCCGGACAGGTGCCGCTGAGAAGTGCAGACAGGGTTGCCAGAGTGTTCGGCGACAGTGTGGACCTAGTCGTCGATGCCGGCATCGGTCGGGCTGCGCGGCCCTCGACCATCATAGATGCCGTCTCGGGGGAGGTGCTGCGATCATGAGCGATCCCGTGAGCAAGTCGGAGAAACCGGATACGGAAGCGGTATTAACCTACCTGCGTTCCCTCCAGGACCGTATCTGCGATGAGCTTGCCCGGGCAGACGGCGGCGGGGGGGTTCGGGAGGACAGCTGGCAGCATCCCAATGGCGGCGGTGGGCGCACCAGGGTGATCGAGGGAGGGTCATTGATCGAGAAGGGTG
>VYFG01000093.1 GCA_009842505.1 Gammaproteobacteria bacterium | reverse complement strand
ATTGTGCATTGCACAATTCCCTTGTCCCTATTGGAATTTTGCAAGCGGCTCGAAAAACCAAGGATAACATCGACCCCATCAGGTTAACACGGCCCGTTTTCCGTTCCGGAAGTGCCGGCATGCCGGCGGAACGGTACGGCCGGGACGGGCACGGGTATCGACAGCGCCGGGATGACTATGGAATGATCCGCCCCTTTCCCCGGTGACATTCCCGCCCATGCGTTCCCGGAAGGCCCG
Organism: Gammaproteobacteria bacterium; assembly: GCA_009842505.1. Lineage (GTDB taxonomy): Bacteria > Pseudomonadota > Gammaproteobacteria > Arenicellales > Poriferihabitantaceae > VYFG01. The sequence continues at coordinate 10,130 of VYFG01000093.1, read as the reverse complement.
CGCAATCATGGTCCAGGGCACCACTTCCAGTGCCGGCAAGAGCACCGTGGTCTCCGGGCTTTGCCGGCTGCTGCACCGGAACGGGCACCGGGTCGCGCCGTTCAAACCCCAGAACATGGCGCTCAACAGCGCAGTGACCGAGGATGGCGGCGAGATCGGCCGCTCCCAGGCGGTCCAGGCAATGGCCTGCGCCGTCGCGTGTCACAGCGACATGAATCCGATCCTGCTGAAGCCCCACAGCGACCAGGGCGCCCAGGTCATCGTGCAGGGCCGTCCCATCGGAAATTTTTCCGCCGGGGAGTACCATGGATACAAGGAACTGGCCATGCCCCACGTGCTCGAGTCCTGGGAGCGTCTCTCGCGGCAGTACGATTTCATCGTCGTGGAGGGTGCCGGCAGCCCGGCGGAAGTCAACCTGAGGGAAAACGATGTCGCCAACATGGGATTCGCCTTGGAAGCGGACTGCCCCGTGGTGCTGGTGGCGGACATCGACCGCGGCGGGGTGTTCGCCCACCTGGTCGGCACGATGGCCTGTCTGGCACCGGCGGAGAGGGACCTCGTCAGGGGTTTCCTGATCAACCGGTTTCGGGGTGACCGCCGCCTGCTGGAGCCGGGCAATGACTGGCTTTGCGGGCAAACCGGCAAGCCTGTCCTCGGCGTGCTGCCATGGCTGGGGAGGCTATACCTCCCGTCCGAGGATTCGGTGGAGGAGGCGTCGGAGACGGAAGCCGGGACCCAGGCATTGCGGATCAATGTGCCGAGGCTGCCGCGGATGAGCAACCATACGGATTTCGATCCGCTCCGGCTGCACCCGTTGGTTGATATCCGGTTCGTGGGGCCGGGTGATGCAATTCCCCCGGCAGACCTGGTCATCCTGCCGGGCAGCAAGAACACTGTGGCGGATCTCGGCTGGCTCAAGGACAACGGCTGGGTGGACTATCTCCTGCGCCATCTGCGCTACGGGGGAAAACTCATGGGAATCTGTGGCGGGTTGCAGATGCTGGGCACCGCCATCCATGACCCGTCGGGCGTCGAGGGTCCGCCGGGGTCCGCGCCCGGGCTGGGTCTCCTTGCCCTGGAAACCACGCTCCGGACCGGGAAGCAGCTGCGGAACGTGACCGGGGCAATGTTGCAGGGCGGCGAGCGGATCAACGGTTACGAAATCCACATGGGGGAAACCACGGGCCTGGATCGTTACGCGCCGCTGCTGGCGCTCGATGACGGCAGGCGGGATGGGGCGCTGTCCGATGACCGCCGGATTCTCTGTACCTACCTGCATGGCATTTTCGACACCCCGGAGGCGCTCGAATCCCTGCTCAAGTGGGTGCGGCAGGATGTGGCCACAATCCGCGGCGGGGACGACCGGCCTGCGGATCCGCGGGTTCTCCTGGAGCGGGAATTCGACCGCCTGGCGGACGCCATCGAGGCGGAGTTGCCGCTTGGGCGGTGGCTTGAACTGATGCACTGAGGATTCAAGCGCCAGCGCCGGGCCCGGGCTGTGCGGCATTCCGGCTGCGGAGGACGAGTGGTGTCCGTCGTTCATGTCCCGGCACCTGGCCCGGACCCTTGCAGACGCACCCGCCTTCTAGGTCGTCCGTCCTTCCTTAAGCAGCCACGAAACCATCACGCCGAACACCAGTCCCCAGAAAGGTGCCCCGATGTTGAACAGCGTGATGCTGGAGACGGTGACCAGCAGCGCCACCAGTGCACCGGTGGTATGCCGATCGGCAAACGCGGCCACGAAGGCCCCCTCGAGCACCCGCATGACGGCAAGGCCGCCGAGGGCGGCGATGAAGGCTACGGGCAGTTTCAGGGCGAGCCAGGTCATGAAGGTGCCGAAGGTGCCGAAGATGATGGCAAGGACGCAATAGGTGATGCCCCCGATGTACTGCCGCGGCGGGTCGCCGCTGGACGACAGGATCGCATTGGACGGCCCGGTCACGCACATGGAGACCGCCCCGATCATCGCCAGGACCAGGGAGCCCAGGCCGCAGGCCGTGGTCATGGCGTCCATCGGCGGCTTGTGGCCGGCATGGGACAGTACCGCGAATCCCTGGGCATTCTGGATCGCCAGGACCGTCACCGCCAGGGGCACCACCAGTTCGAACATGGCCTGCAGGGAAAATGCCGGCAGGAACACCTGCGGCCGGGTGATCAGCCCCGGCAGCGGCCCGGTGTCCCGCAGGGTGCCGGTCACCAGCACGACAGCCGTTCCGGCCAGCAGGGCCAACAGGATCGGCGGGGCCGCCCGCCCGAGCCGGGGGATGGCCGTGGCCGCCACGAATACGGCCACCATGACTCCCGCTAGGAGCGGACTGTCCCCGAACGCGCCGACCAGTCCGAGACCGAAGTCGAGAAAAATCCCCGCGACCATGCCCATGACGATGGGTTTCGGCACCAGGGCCATCATCCGCCCGGACAGACCGGCGAGGCCGACTGCCAGGATCAGGACGCCGGTGGCAAGGTAGGCGCCGACGGCTTCCGCGAACGTCAACTGGTCGAGCGAGGTCAACAGGAGAATGGTGCCGGGAATGGTCCAGGCGAACACCAGCGGCTGGCGATAACGCAGCGTGAACCACAGGGAAACTGCTCCGGCGATGGTAAATCCCCCGAAAAGCCAGGAAGCCACGTGTGCATCGTCGAGCCCCGTGACTGCCGCCACGGAAAGGATGATGGCCACCGGTCCGGTGGAGGAGAACAGGAACGCGGCGATGCCGTTTGCGATATAGGTCACGGAAGCTTGCGTCGTGATGCCACGGTGTCCCGCGGTGAGGCCTGTTCGCCTGCGGCCGGGATTCCCGGCAACGGGCTTTCCGGAACCGTGGTTCGGTACATTGTCGGCCGGGAAGAGGAACGGGAAAATGGAAAGGCTTCCATCGGCCGCAGTCTAGCGCATTGGATCGGGGTGGCAACAGTGCATGATCGGCTACCCGCATGGCCAGGTCCGTCCATGCTGCTTCCGCCGTTGGTGCTGTAGCTGACCCTGGTCGGGGCAATGGTACCGATCCGTCCGGCCGCGTTCTGACGCGGGCCCCGTGGCCCGGAGGATACCGGAGGCAAGCGGGCCGCCTAGACCAGAAGCCTGTCCTCGTAGGGATAGGTGGACAGGACCTCGGTGCCGTCGTCGGTCACCAGCACCACCTGTTCCAGCTTGACGCCCTCGCCGCCCCGGTCCGAGCCGGTGAAACTCTCCACGCACAGGATCATCCCCGGCTCGATCACGCCGTCGTACTGCCTGTCCCGATCCTCGGGATAGTACAGCTTGGGATACTCGTCCGACATGCCGACGCCATGGGCGAAGCAGGGATAGCGATGCGCGATGAATTCACTGCGCCGGGGAAAGATCCGCTCCGCGTACTCGCGCAGGCCGAGCCCCGGCTTCAGTTCGGAGGTATTGTGCTGCACCTCTTCCCAGGCATGGCGGTAGAGGTCGCGCTGTGCGGCGGTTGGCCGGCCATCTCCGCACAGCCAGGTTCTGGAGATGTCGGCACAGTAGCCGAAGGGGCCCACCATGTCCGTATCGAACGCCACCAGTTCACCCGCGTTGATCGCGCGGTTGCACGCTTCCTGCAGCCAGGGATTGGTGCGTGGACCGGATGCCAGCATGCGCCCCTCGATCCAGTCGCCGTCATGCGCGATATTGACCTGGTGGAGAATCCCCCAGAGCTGGTTTTCGGTCATGCCGGGCCGAAGGGCCCGTTGCATTTCCGCCATGCCGTGCTCCGCCACCGCGATGGAATGACGCATGCAGTCGATCTCGATGCGGGATTTGATGGCCCGTGCCTGTTCGATGGCCACTTCACCGCTCACCAGGCGGAACCCGCGGCTTTTCAGCGCGCCGAAGACATCCGCCGGAAGGCTTTCCACCGCGACCCGGGCATGTCTGGCTCCCGCGCCGATCTCGCCGAGAAACCCTTCCACGTCCCGGGCGAATTGTTTCGCCGCCGCCTCGAGATCGAAACCGCTGTCGAACGGATTCGGACCGACGCCGGGACGGTAGTCATCCACCAGTTCGTAATGACGGTTGTAGGCGCCGTGCAGGACCACCGGCCCGTCCGCGGGCACGAACAGGTAGGACATCGGGATGTGGGACTGGAACAGGGGATATTCGCGGTAGTCGACGGCATACCTGAGACTGATGGGCTGCAGGAGCACTGCCAGGGGGATGTCCATTTCCACCAGCTGCCTGCGCAGGCGGGAAAGCCGGTAGTGGCGCAGGGCATCCAGGTCGATGGGCGGGGGCGTCAGCATATCGGGCGCCTGGTCAGGGTTGCGGGATGTTAGTTCCAAGGAGGACGCAAAAAAAGCGACTGGTGGGGAACGGACAAATCCATGTCGCAAAATTCCGGCAATGCCGGAACCGGGGAAGGGGGATGCCGGGTCAGGCGCCGTGGGCCTTGACGGTGATACCGCTTCGTTCGAGGGTGGACCGTATCTGCCCGGCCATCCTGACCGCAGCCGGGTTGTCGCCGTGCACACAGACGGACTCGGGTTTCACGCTGAAGACCGAGCCGTCGATGGCGGTGATCGCCTGCTCCTCGAGCATTTTCAGCACGCGTTCCGCAGCCCGGCCCGCATCGTGGATCACTGCGCCGTCGAGATTCCGTGACACCAGGGTGCCGTCCGGATTGTACTCACGATCGGCAAACACCTCCCGTATCAGCGGGCCGGTGTCCTCCGCGGCCCTCTCCAGGCTGGTTGCGGCCTGGGCCAACACCGGGATGTCCGGGGCCACCATGCGAAAGGCGGCCACGCAGGTCCGTGCCAGGGTCTCGTCCTCGCAGGCCATGTTGGAAAGTGCGCCATGGAGCTTGATGTGGGAGACCGGAACGCCCTCCGACCCCGCGACGCCCAGGAACGCGCCCACCTGGTAGACCAGATCCGCCTGCAGGGCAGACGGGTCCGCCACCGGAAGACGCCTGCGGCCGAATCCACGGAGGTCGTCGAACCCGGGGTGGGCACCTGCCGCAACGCCCCTTGACCGGCACAGACGTATCGTGGCGACCATTTCCGCCGGGCCTCCGGCGTGGAAGCCGCAGGCGATGTTGGCGCTGGACACGATATCCAGCATGGCCTCGTCGTCGCCCATCTGCCACGGCCCGAAGGACTCGCCGAGGTCGGCATTGAGATCGATGGTGTGCTGGGTGTTCATTTCGGCTGGTGCCGGTTCCGGTGCATCTGCGGAGCGGGGATACGATCCGGCACTTAAGCTATCACAGCGGCCGGGGTTGATCCAGTGGCGGTTCGGTGCCCAGCGGATCAGGGGTCGTTGGCGGAGACCACGCCGCTGATCAGGTTCTGCGCCAACAGCTCGTCCATCTGCCCAATGGGCCGTATCCGCTCCGCCATTCCACCGAGTCCGTCCTGCCAGTCCCTGAGGGCGCCGACGGCCTCGTCCCTGGCGGCCAGGGCGAACCGGAACGGCGCCCCGGAGGGCAGCTGCGCCACGGCCGCCAGGTCGGCGGTGATCACCGTGGCGATGCGGGGATAGCCGCCGGTGGGCTGGTGTTCACGCATGAGAACGGTGGGGCATCCGTCTCCGGTCACCTGGATGTCGCCCGTCATGGCCGGGTCGGACAGCCCGGTCAGGAGGGATTCGAAAGGGTCCGCGCCGGCCATGTCGAGTCGCATGGCCATCCGGTCCCTGCGGTGGGAGACGGTAAAGGTTTCCTTGAGCAGGCGGTCCCGGGTGTCGGCGCGGAAACGCCCGGACTGCGGCCCCCAGACCACGCGAATGGTTCTGCTGGCCAGGTATTCCGGGAGCGGCAGATTGGAGGAGGTCCGGTCCGCGCCGCCCGACGTCCCGAGCGGAAGGCGGGTGCCGGACTGCAGGGTTCCTCCATCCAGGCCGCCGATGCCGGCACGCACATGCGTCCCCCGGGCACCGATCTCCCTCGGGGTATCAAGGCCGCCGGCAACGTGGAGGTATCCGTAGGTCCCGCTGCCCTCCACGCCTGCGAGCGCCGGACCGATTTCCAGCAGCTGGCCGGGGAGAAAACTGAAACTCGCGCGCCACGGAAGGGGAATCCCGTCCAACCTCGCCTGCATGGCCGCCCCGGTGAGCGCACACCAGCAGGGTTCATGCAGCATCCGGAACCGGCCGCCGTATCCGGCCATCTCCAGTGCCGCCAACCCCGGAGGATTGCCGAGCAGCGCCTCCCCCTCGGCCATGGCCCAGGGGTCCATGGCCCCGCCGGCGGACAGGCCGTAACGGGCGTAGCCCGGCCGTCCGGCGTCCTGGATCGTGATGGCGGGGCCGGCGGTATCGATCAGCAGGACGGCATTCATGGCAGCGACTCGGGCTCCACGATCGGCTCCCCGGCTTCCACTGCGGCGGACAGTTCCGCCATGCGGGCCGCATCGATCGGGGTGAAGCTGACTTCGTCTCCCGGAGCCAGGAAGAAAAACGGCGGACGGTCGCGGGAGAATGACAGGAACGGTGTGCGGCCGATGGTCTGCCACCCGGTGGGAATCGGGGTGGCGAACAGGACCGACTGGCGTACCGCCACGGAAATCGAGCCTGCCGGCACCAGGGGCTTGACATGGTCCAGTCTGGGAAGGTCCCATCGTTCGGGCAGCGTGCCGAGGTAGGCGCATCCCGGGGCGAATCCCAGCATCAGGACCCGCAGGGACTGTGCGCTGTGCTCCTCGATCACCGCATCGATGTCGCACCCCATCGCCTCGGCTACGCCGGCGATGTCGGGTCCGGAATTCTCCCCGTAATGCACCGGCAACCGCCACAGCCTGCGACCGGGGATGGGGCCTTCGGCAAGCCAGTCGCGGCTGTCCAGAAGCGTCCGGATGCGGTCGTGCATCTCGGCTGCAGTTACCCTGATCGGGTCATACTGGATCAGGACCCCACGTATCGCGGGGGTGATCTCCAGCACCTCGGGCCATTGGCGCTCGATCAGTGACCGGTCGAAGGCATGCGCTGCATGGTTGGTGGCCATGTCCAGGGATTCCCCGAACAGCACCAGAATGCCGCGGTCGCCTGCATCCTGGATCAGGGGAAACGCTTCACCGGGCATGATGGGATGGATTCAGTGGCCGGCGCCGGCCTGTGCACCAAGACTGGAACGGGGCGTGGACCCGTGGATTGTCCCTTTGCAGGGGCGCCCCGGATGCGACACGCGCCGCCATGGTCCGGCATTCCGGCAATCCCGGGACAGGTGCGGATCCGGGCATGGTCGGTCACTGAACGTCGGCGCCCTCGGCTTCCAGGCGAATCCAGTCCACGATGGAACTGCCGTAAGAAATCATCGCATGCTTGCGGTAGGCTGGGCGTTCACGCAGCCGCTCGTACCAGGCTTCCAGCCCCGGCAGGGCGGGCCGCTCGATGGGCAGGGTGAAATACCGGTGGATCAGGGCACCCAGCGGGATATCCCCCATGGTGAATTCAGACCCGCCCAGCCACGGCTCGGCCGACAACCGCTCCTCGGGAACCGCCAGCACGGAGCCGGAGGCCCTGGCCGCCTGCTCGATGGCCTCGTGGTCCTGTGCTTCCGGCGGGGTGCGGATGAGCCCCCAGAAAACCGGAATGAATGTGGGGTAGAACGTCGTCTTGGCCCAGTCCATCCACTGGTCCGCGACCGCTCTCGGGTAGGGGTCCCCGGGCCACAGGGTACCGGCGCCGTAAGTCTGGGCCAGGTAGCGCACGATGGAGTTGGACTCCCACAGGACCTTGCCGCCGTCATCCAGTGCGGGCACGAGACCGTTGGGATTCAGTGCCCGGAATGCGGGGTCGTCGTTGCCGCCGAAAGTGCCCCCGACATTGTGCCGCCGGTACTCGAGACCGAGCTCGCCTACGGTCCACATGACGCTCATGACATTGCTCGAATTGCGCCTGCCCCAGATTTCCACCATCGGGTCTCTCCCAAGGAAAAGACGCAATTGTACGCCGCACCGAAATTGCAGTGTGGGTGAAAATGGCAAAAAAGGAATCGCGGGAACGGAAAAGCCGGAATCAATCGACGTTGTTCAGCAGCAGAATAAAAATCCATTCTAATAAATTGAATAAATAGAAACAATTTTATTCAATATCGGATTTGAACTGGGCATAACAAAAATATATTCTACGGCGCCCGTTCAGCAACCATACCCAGGATGAATCTGCCGCTAACCCGGACGTTCGCCGGTCGGACAGTCATACAATCCCCGCCCTTCCCGGAATTCGTGATCCGTGCGGAGGACCTGCATGCCGGCGCAGACGACCCGTCCGTCCGGGTCATCGACCTTCGTCCCGCGGCCCACGGGGGGGAAGGGTACATACCCGGGTCGGTGCATCTCGACTATGCACGGCTGGTCCGGGGTCGCGGAACGCTGGAGGGCCTGATGCCCGAACCGGGGGAAATTGCCGAGGTGCTTTCCTCCCTAGGCATCGAACCCTGGCACCGGGTCGTGGCATACGACGACGAAACCGGCGTGGAGGCGGCCCGCCTCCTGTGGACGCTGGCGGTTGCGGGCCACGGGCACTACGCGCTCCTTGATGGGGGATTCGCGGCCTGGGAGGCTGCGGGGCTGCCGGTGGCGGCTTCCGCGATGCCACCGCGGCGGTCGCGCTATCCGGTCGGGCAGTACAACGGGGCGATGGTGGACAAGGCGTACGTCCTTGAGGCGCTGGCACGACCGGAAGTGGCCATCGTGGATACCCGCAACGAGGCGGAATTCGCCGGACAGGACGTGCGCGCCAGGCGGGGCGGGCGGATTCCCGGTGCGGTCCACTTCGACTGGATGTCCGCCATCGACCTGTTCGGCAGCGGTGAACTGCTTCCGCGGGAAACCCTCATGACGAAACTGGCGGACATCAGGGTGTTTCCGGAAGGGGAGGTGATCCTGTACTGCCAGGCCAACCGCCGCTGCGCCCACACCTTCGTGGTGCTGAAATGGCTCGGTTTCGACAGGGTCCGGTCCTACGCGGGCTCCTGGTCGGAATGGGGCAACGCCGACGACACGCCCATCGAGCACTAGGCCGGCCCCCGGCCGCGCGCACCGGGTTTCCGTCCAGCCCTCCGGGGGCATGGCGCCGGTCGAGTGAAGGCATGGCCCTGGCCGCCGGCCCCCAGCCGGGATACGCGCGGGATTGTCTGTTATTCTCCACATCCCCTTATCCCCGGTATTCCGATTCAATGCCTGTTCATCAGCGCTTGGGAGGCGTGATCACGCCGATCCTGACACCGTTCAATGACGATCTTGGACTGGCCCCGGATCTGTACCTGGAGCACGCCCGTTGGCTGCTGGATCAGGGCATCCATTACCTGTCCCCGTTCGGTACCACGGGAGAGGCCCTCAGCATGGCGCATCGGGAGCGTCTTGACGCAGTGGATGCGCTGATCGACGGCGGCATCGACCCGGCCAGGCTGATGCCGGGAACCGGCCTTTGCAATCTGCCGGAAACCCTGGAACTCACCCGGCACGCGGTGGAACGGGGCTGTGCCGCTGTCATGACCCTGCCGCCCTTCTTCTACAAGAACGCGGACGATGCAGGGCTCCATGCGTATTTCGACCGCCTGATCCACACCATCGACGATCCCGGCCTCAGGCTCTGCCTTTACCATATTCCCCCCATGGCCGGTATCGGTTTCTCCCCGGAACTGGCGGGCCGTCTTGCCGCGGAGTTCCCGGACGTGGTGGTTGCCTACAAGGACAGTTCCGGGGACTTCGAAAACACCCTGGCCGTCCTGCGGGCGGCGCCCTCGCTGTCCGTTTTCCCCGGGGCGGAAACGTATCTCAGGGTTGCCATGGAAGCCGGCGGCGCCGGCTGCATATCGGCCACCTGCAACGTCAATCCTGCCGCCATCCGCGAGGTCTACGATCTCATCGCCGGCGACCGGGACGGCGATCTTTCCGGGGCCGACCGGGCCATGCGGCAACTGCGCGGCTGCATCGAGGGATATGCGCCCATCCCGGCGATGAAGGGCCTTCTGGCTGAAGGACGCGGCGAGCCGCGCTGGCGCAATGTCCGGCCGCCGCTCATGGTTTCATCTGCGGCCCAGACGAGCGGGTTGCTGGGCGCCCTGGGAGACGCCCTGCGGCCTTTGTAGGAACGCGGCGGCGGCCCGCCGCGACGGTTGTCCGAACCATGGAGCCGCTTGCAAAATTCCAATAGGGACAAGGGAATTGTGCAATGCACA
>VYFG01000082.1 GCA_009842505.1 Gammaproteobacteria bacterium | reverse complement strand
CTCTTTGGCCGGCGGGGGGGACAGGCCTTAGAATTCCCGGGGTGGCAATGATCGACCTGGCGGAGGTTCCCGATGAAGGATGAGAATGAAGCGCTGGAGCACCGGGGCCGCTGCCTGTGCGGCGACATCACGTTTGTCGCCCGGGGGGCTCCGATCTGGGTGGTGCACTGCCATTGCCGCAGCTGCCGGCTGAATACCGGCTCGGCCATGGCGACCTTCGTCGGCTACCGGACGGAACAGGTTGTCTTTGCCGGGGACCGCTCCTCGTTCGCATCCTCCCCCGGCGTCAGGCGATGCTTCTGCGCCCGGTGCGGCACACCGGTGAGTTTCGAGGCGGAGCGCTATCCCGGGGAGATCCATCTCTACATCGGCGCCTTCGATGACCCGGAATCCCTGCCCGCGCGGGGCCATGTGCATTATGACGAACACATCCACTGGCTCGAGATCGCGGACGGGCTGCCGCGCAAGCCGGGGTTCGGCACGTGAGCGGCGCCCAGGTGCCTGCCGACGGGGACTACGTACGCCGGGTCAGGAAGAGCGCGGCCGGCCAGAAAGTGCTGTCGCTGATCGGCGCGCGGCTGGTCCATGTCGGACCCGGGGAGGTGGACCTCGAATTCGACCACTCCCCGGACCTGACCCAGCAGCACGGGTTCATCCACGCCGGCATCCTGTCCACCGTGCTGGACAGCGCCTGCGGCTACGCCGCCTACTCCCTCATGCCCGCCGATGCCGGCGTGCTGACCATCGAGTTCAAGATCAACCTGCTGTCCCCGGCCCGCGGTGAGCGGTTCGTGGCCAGGGGGCGGGTCACGAAACCGGGCCGGGTCATCACCGTGGCCGACGGCACCCTCGTTGCGATCAGTGCCGACGGCGAGAAGCCGATCGCCACCATGACGGGCACCCTGATGACGGTGCGGGACAGGGAGACAGTCCGCGGCTGAGGGGTCCTGCCCGCGCTGCGGGGCGTCGGGACGCCTTCGCGGCGGTCCCGGAACCGGCCGGCGCTAGTGGCCGTCGCCCTGCCGGGAATCCTGCCCGTGGACCGGCGGTGTCCCGCCTGGCCGGGTGCGCGGCCCGGTACGAGACAGGTTCTCCACGGCGGCACGCAGCCCGTCGAGGCTGTTGGCCGGGAGAAACCGGTGGACCTCGGGCAGCCGTGCCGACAGGGACGCCTCGGTGAGGGTGACCCCTTCGCGGCCCAGCATGGGGTTCAGCCACAGGATCTGGCGGCAGCGCAGGCGGATCCTCGACAGTTCGGTCCGGAGCATTTCGGGGTCGTCGGTGTCGAAACCGTCGCTGATGATGAGGACATGGGAGTCGGACCGAAGCAGGGTCCCGGCGTGGTGCCGGTTGAATTCGGCCAGGGAGCGGGCGATGCAGGTTCCGCCAAGCCAGAGGTTTTCCCCGGCGTCCAGCCGGGCCAGCATCCGCTCCAGGCTGCGCTCCCGGAAAAACGGGGTCACCTCGAACAGGCGGGTATGAAAGGCGAACGCGACCGAACCCCGGAAATTCTGCATCAGGCCGCGCACGAAACGGAAGAGCAGAGGATTGTTCCAGGTCATGGAGTGGGACACGTCATGGAGGACCACGAGATGCAGCGGCACGGGCCTTGGCCGGCTCCAGACCAGCTTCAGCGGCAGCCCGCCCGTTGCCAGGCTGCGCCTTAAGGACCTGCGCATGTCCAGGTGCCCGCCTCTCGGTGAGATTTCCCGCCGCTTGCCAAGCCGGCGGCGCAGCTGCTGCCCGAGCCTCTCCACCAGGGATTCCACCTCGTGCATGGCGGTGCGGTCGCGCAGGAAACGGAAATCGGCCTTGCCCAGGGTGCGCTGCCGGCCGGCTCCGCTGCCTTCGATGTCGCTTTGTCCGTGGGTGCTGTCCGGTTCCCGGTCGCTGGTTCCCGCCAGGCCCACCAGTGTCTGCCCCGGCGAATCCGGGAGGCCGCCCGGAACGGATGCCGGCGCTACCTGTTCGCTTTCCACGGGAAACCAGAAGCGGTTGAAATGGCGATCGAATTCGCGCCATTCGTCGTGCGTGCGGCAGCACAGCGCACGCAGCCCCCTGCGGGTGAGCACCGGATCCCGCGCTCCCCTGTCCACCAGCCGGAAAAGGTCGGGCAGTTCCCCGACGCCGATCCGGTAGCCGTGCCGGCGCAGGTAGCCGGCGAATTCCAGCATGCGGCTGGCGGGCGGGGTGGGGGAGAGGGGGCCGCTCACGCGATCTGCCGGACGATGTCCGCCAGTTCATCGGCCCCGACGGCGTCGAAATCCTCCCGGTTCTTGAGCACGCAGCCGCGGGTCGCGGCCAGCAGCTCCCCGTCGGCGGGCAGGCTGTCCACGGACGCGGCCATCAGCGCCGAACACCAGTCCAGCATTTCCGCGATGCCAGGGGACTTTGCCAGGTTGCGTCCGCGCAGGATCTGCACCACGCGGGTCACCTGGTCCGCCAGCCGGTGGCTGATGCCGGGCAGCCTGGCTTCCACGATGGCCAGTTCCCTGGCATGGTCGGGGTAGTCGAGGTAGTGGTAGAGGCAGCGGCGGCGCAGGGCGTCGCTCAAGTCCCGGGATCCGTTCGAGGTGAGGATCACCGTCGGCAGTGAGCGGGCACTGAGCGTGCCGAGTTCCGGGATGGTCACCTGGAAGTCCGACAGCAGTTCCAGCAGGTACGCCTCGAAGGCCTCGTCCGCGCGGTCGATTTCATCGATGAGGAGCACGGGGGGCTCCGGTTGGCGAATCGACTGGAGCAGGGGGCGCTCCAGCAGGAATTCGGGCGCGAAGATGTCCAGGGACTCCTGCGCGGCCCCGGCCTCCTGCAACTGGATGGAAAGCAGCTGGCGGCTGTAGTTCCACTCGTACACCGCTGCGTTGGTGTCGAGGCCCTCGTAGCACTGCAGGCGGATGAGCCGCCGGTCTTCCACGGTGGCCAGGGTACGGGCGATTTCGGTCTTGCCGACGCCGGCCTCGCCTTCCACCAGCAACGGGCGGCCGAGACGGTGCATCAGCACCAGCACCGTGGCCAGTTCGGTCTCGGCGATGTAGCCCGCCGCGGCGAACCGGTCCATGAGGGTTTCGGGATCGGGCATCTCCATCGTGACTGGGGAGGATTGCGCTGACGGTTTCGCGGAGTATAGCCGAAGGCGGCGACCGGCCCCGCCGGCAACCGCCGGCGGGGGTGCCCCGGCGACTTTCGCTGCATGCGGGGCGCCACCGGTGACCGGGGGTGCGCGGGCTCTGGTACACTCGCCGGCCCAACAGAATCTGACCGGATCCACCCATGAAACTCTACGGCAGCGTGACCTCTCCGTACGTGCGCCACGTGCGGGTCGCCCTCGCCCAGTCGGGCTTTGACTACACCTTTGTCGAGGCGGATTACGCCATGAGCGCCGAGCGCTCCCCGACGGCGAAGGTGCCATTTTTTGAAGACGGGGACCTGACGCTCACGGATTCGACCTCGATCCTGAAGCATGTGCGGGAGAAATCCGGCATGGAATTCCTCGAGGATCTCGAGGACTGCGAGCTCTATTTCATGGCGGACACCCTGACGGATGCGGGCATCAACCAGTTCATGATGGAGAAGGAAGGCGCCACGGCGGACAGGTTCCCCTATCTCGGCCGCCAGCAGTTCCGGGTGCTCAAGGGGCTTGAAGAGCTGAACCGGCGCCTTGACCCGGGCGACGGAATCGGCAGGGACGGCGCGCTGCGCACTGCCTGCCTGATCGGCTGGGGGTTGTTCCGGAACCGTTTTTCCCTGGACGGGCTGGACAACCTGCGCGGGCTGATGGAAGCCGCCGGGCAGGACCCCGCGTTCGTGGAGACGGCGCCGCGGGACTGATCAGGGTGCCGCGGCTTCCCGGGGCCCGGGCTCAGGGACGCCTCATCTAAGCACCACGCCGCCTGCGAGGTAGCTCCAGAGCAGCACGAGGAAAACACCCAGGGGGACCAGGCTGGTCCCGAGTGCCAGACGGAGCCTGTCCCGCCGCAGCAGCCGGACGGAAAGCCAGAGGCAGGCGGCCAGGGCCACCGGGTAGGCCAGCATCAGGGTGCGCAGCAGGTACTCGTGAAAGAACCCGGGGACCCGGCCCTCGCCATCGATCAGGAGAAACGTGAACGGCACCAGCGGCACCACCAGGGCCGCCGGGACGGCGGACAGGATGTTGCCGGCGTAGACCAGTTTTCGCATGCGGGTTCCCGGACCGGATCAGGCGAGCACGCTTTCCCGGTGGTCCGATTGCGCCAGCCAGTCCGGGTGCACCTCCGCCCCCCAGCCCGGGGCGTCGGGTACCGTTGCCATGCCGTCCCTGATGCCGTAGGGGGAGTCGAGGAACAGCCCGTACTGCCAGGGGTAGTAATCCGCCTCCTCGATGGCGAATTCCAGGTACCGGCCGGCATTGGGAATGGCGCGCAGGAGGTGCATGGTGAACAGGGTCACCATGGACAGGTTGGCGCAGTGGGGCGTCACGGGGATGCCGGCGGCCCCGGCCATGCGGGCCACCCGGAGGGTCCGGCTGAGTCCGCCGAGATAGCAGACGTCCGGCTGCACGATGTCCACCACCCGCCCGTCGATCATCTGCCGCCAGTTCTGCAGCTCGCAGTCCTGTTCCCCGCCCGTCACGTCCAGGGACAGGGCCTCGGTAACCTGCCTGGTCTGGTCGTATTCCCAATAGGGGCAGGGCTCCTCGAAATGAACCACGCCATGGTCTTCCAGCATCCGGCCGACCGCGATGGCCCGGCCCGGCGAGAAACCGGAGTTGCCGTCCACCAGCAGGGAGACTTCGTCGCCAAGCACGCTGCGCACGGCCGGGACAATGGCCTCGGTCCGGCCCGGCCACTCGTCGATGTCATGGCCGCATTCCGCACCGACGCGGAACTTGAACGCATCGAATCCGTACCGGTCGCGCAGTCCGGCGAACCGTGCCGCCTCATCCTCCGGGGTGATGTCCCTTTTCATGGAAGAGGCATAGGCGCGGACCGGACCCGGGCTGCCGCCGATCAGTTCGCAGACGCTCTTTCCCTCGCGCTTGCCCCGGCAGTCCCACAGGGCGGTGTCCACCCCCCCGAACGCGCGCCGCAGGTACGATCCCGGAAACTTGTGCTCCTTCTCCATCACGCGGTCGCCGAGGGCGTCGATGTCGGTGCTGTCCCTGCCGAGGACCCAGGGGGCCACCTGGCGGTGCACCACCTGTGCGGTGATGTCGGCGTGATAGGGGGCGGTCTGGCCCCAGCCCTGGCTGCCGTCCCCCAGGGTTACCCGGACGAAGCAGATGAACTCGTTGGAGAAGGTCTCGATGCGCTGGATGTTCATCTTCGTCGGAAGGATCGGGGGCTCCGAGTATTCCCGGTTTTTGCCGCCAATGCCAGCGGGACCTTCGTGTTCCCGGGACGCCGCGCAGCGTGGACGCCAGCGGGCCTTCTGGTCCTGGTTTCGGCAAACGGCACGGCCGCGGGCTTCGCTGATACAATCCCCGCTTTTCCCTTTCCGTTTCAGCCATGTCCACCATCCTCAAGAGTCTGCCCGTGGGTGAACGGGTCGGTATTGCCTTTTCCGGCGGTCTCGACACCAGCGCCGCCATTCACTGGATGCGGCAAAAGGGCGCCATACCCCATGCGTATACCGCCAACCTGGCCCAGCCGGACGAGGATGACTATGACAGCATTCCGCGCAAGGCCAGGGAATACGGCGCGGAGGATGCCAGGCTGGTGGACTGCCGCGCCCAGCTCGCCGCCGAGGGAATCGCCGCCATCCAGTGCGGCGCCTTCCACGTCACCACGGCCGGGGTCACCTATTTCAACACCACGCCCCTTGGCCGGGCGGTCACCGGCACCATGCTGGTGACCGCGATGCGCGAGGACGGCGTCAACATCTGGGGCGACGGCAGCACCTACAAGGGCAACGACATCGAGCGTTTCTATCGCTACGGACTGCTGGCGAACCCGGGCCTGAAAATTTACAAGCCCTGGCTGGACGAGGCGTTTATCGGCGAACTGGGCGGCCGCGCAGAGATGTCGGCCTTCTTGCAGGCGTCGGGATTCACCTACCGGATGTCGGCGGAGAAGGCCTATTCCACCGACTCGAACATGCTCGGCGCCTCCCACGAGGCCAAGGACCTCGAGTATCTCGGCACCAACGTCCGGATCGTCGAACCGATCATGGGAGTCCGGTTCTGGGACCCGGCGGTGGAGATTCCGGCGGAGGAGGTCACGGTCCGTTACCACGAGGGCCGCCCGGTGGCACTCAACGGACAGACCTTCGACAACGAGGTCGACCTGGTGCTGGAGGCCAACCGCATCGGCGGGCGCCACGGTCTCGGCATGAGCGACCAGATCGAGAACCGGATCATCGAAGCCAAGAGCCGGGGCATCTACGAGGCGCCGGGCATGGCGCTTCTTTACATCGGCTACGATCGCCTGGTCACCGGCATCCACAACGAGGACACCATCGAACAGTACCGCATCAACGGCATCCGTCTCGGCCGGCTGCTGTACCAGGGGCGCTGGTTCGATTCCCAGGCCCTGATGCTGCGGGAAACCGCCCAGCGCTGGGTGGCCAGCGCCGTTTCCGGTGAAGTCGCCATGGAACTGCGTCGGGGCAACGACTACTCCATTCTCAGCACGGAATCCGACCGGCTGACCTACAAGCCGGAAAGGCTGACCATGGAAAAGGGCGATTCCGTGTTCAGCGCCAATGACCGGATCGGCCAGCTCACCATGCGCAACCTGGACATCGCCGACAGCCGGGAAAAGCTTGCGGGGTACGCGAATCACGGCCTGCTTTCCGCCTCCGTCACCAATGCGCTGCCGCAGTTGGACGAGGAGACTGCTGACGGGGAATGAACCGGGCCCGGCTGTGCGCCTGATGCCGGGCTGGGAAGAAGGCGCCGCGTACTTGCTGGAATCTACCGGGGTGAAGGCTTCATTGCCCGTCGGGTTCCAGGAACCGCACCGCGCCGATATGCGGCAGGTTCCGGTTGCGCTGGGCGTAGTCGATGCCGTAGCCGACGACGAATTTGTCCGGGATCTCGAATCCCACCAGATCGGCCCTGACATCCGTCTCCCGGCGTGACGGCTTGTCCAGGAGGGCACAGACCAGCATGCGCGCCGGCCGACGGCTTTCCAACAGGGTCAGGACATGGTTCAGCGTGTGGCCGGTATCGACAATGTCTTCCACGACCAGCACGTCCTGACCCTCTATCTCCCCACGCAGGTCCTTCGTGATCCGCACCTCGCGGGAGGACTCCATGGTGTCGTTGTAGGACGAGGTTTCGATGAAGTCCACCTCGACCGGCAGGTCCAGTAGCCGCACGAGGTCGGCGATGAACATGAATGATCCGCGCAGGAGCCCGATCACCACCAGTTTGTCCGTGTCCCGGAAATGCTGCGTGATTTCAACGGCCATTTCCTTCACCCGGGCGTCAATGGCCGCGGCGGAGACCAGGTCTTCGATGACGTAGCTTGCGTGATCAATCATGCTGCTGCCGGACACAGGGGCGGGAGTTGTATGCGGCTGGAGAAGACTGCTATCGTAATGCAAAACCGCCGATCAAGGCCAACCCCGAACCATCGATCCACCATGACTGACCCCAACCAGAAACCGGCTCCCGCGGACGCGGAGGAACGCCGCCGCGCCAAGCCCCTGGTCTGCTACGATGTGGACCAGCTCCCGCCCTACGATCAGGGCTTCTATGACCGCGCCCGGGAAGGGGCGGAAAAGACCGGCGAACTGCTGGTGCCGCCCCGGGACGGCAGGGCATTCGATGTGCCGGCAGGACATTTCTTCCGCCTCAGTATCGTGGAGGGTCCCCAGGTGGGCGACCTCAACCTGTGGAACGCCCACGATCTGACCGAGCGGTTCTTCAGTGGCAAGACGCGGCAGCTTCACGCCACCCACCTCACCGCCGGCGACCGGCTGTGGAGCAACCTGCCGGGCCTGAGGACGATGGCCACCATCACCCGGGACACCCTGGCCTGGTACGGCTGGGACGCCGACGGCGGCGGGGTTCATGATGTCATCGGCACGCGCTGCGACCCCTACACCAATTTCATGCTGAAGGGCGTGGAATACCATCATTGCTGCCACTCGAACCTGACGCGGGCGCTGGCGGAGAAAACGGGCCTTTCGCTGGCCGAGGCCGAACCCCACGTGCATGACGTGATGAACGTGTTCATGTGCACAGGATTCACACCGGACACCCACCAGTACTTCATGAAGGCAAGCCCCGCGCGTACGGGCGACTTCATCGAGTACTTCGCTGAGATGGACCTGCTGGCCGGATTGTCCGCCTGCCCCGGGGGAGACTGCGGCAGCAGCCACTCCGATGACAGCACGCTATGCCATCCATTGCTGGTGGAGGTGTTCCGGCCCGCCGAAGGCAGGTTGGGTGACTGGCAGCCCGCCGCCAGTAACGGCTATTCGCGCAGCCACGGTTTGTGAACCGGGGAAAGGTGACTCGCGATCAAGCCACCTGACGCGTTCGTGGCAAGAGAGTTGCCTTTTTTGTCATGGAATACGCATGAAATGGATGGAGTAGCGGATGGCAGGATTCAATAATGGATGTAAATGGATGTATAATTGGAGGTTTCCTGAGTAGTAATCAGGTGTAAATGGATGGAAGAATGGATGATTTGATTAAAACCGACACGATTCTGATCACGCCGATGGTCCTGCGAGCCATCGCCGAGATCGATGAGTTCAAGGGGGCATGGGCTGCGTTGGGGCGCCTTGCGCCCGAGCGCCTGGACAATCTGCGCCGTGTGGCCACGATCGAGAGCATCGGTTCATCGACCCGTATTGAAGGGGCCAGGCTCACGGACAGCGAGGTCGACCGGCTTCTTTCCAGAATCGGCATTGGATTTTTTGCAAGCCGCGATGAACAGGAGGTTGCCGGCTACGCCGCCGTCATGGACACGGTCTTTGCCGGCTATGACGTCATTGCGCCTACGGAAAACCACATCAGGCAGCTTCACCGCGACCTGCTGCAATATTCCGTCAGGGACGAGCGGCACCGCGGCGCGTACAAGGGGCTCGACAATCACGTCGAGGCCTTCGGGCCGGATGGCGGGAGAATCGGGACCGTGTTTGAAACCGCGAGCCCCTTCGAGACGCCCGCGCAGATGGAAAAGCTCGTTTCCTGGCTCGGAACCGCGCTGGACGATGATGAACTGCATCCACTCATCATCATCGGCGTGTTCGTTGTTGTTTTTCTTGCGATCCATCCGTTCCAGGACGGTAACGGGCGGCTTTCGCGCGTGCTCACAACGCTGCTCCTGTTGCGGGCCGGCTACGATTACGTTCCCTATGCATCGCTCGAGAGCGTGATCGAGAACACCAAGGATGCCTACTACCGGGCGCTGCGTCGCACGCAGGGGACCCTGCGCAAGGATGGTACTGACTGGCAGCCATGGCTCGATTATTTTCTCGGGGCGTTGTGCTCGCAGAAGCGCGTGCTTGCAGAAAAGATCAGGCGCGAGCGGATATTGCTGGACAGTTTGCCGCCGCTATCCGTGGAAATTCTCGATATCGCGCGGATTCATGGACGTGTGAGCGTTGCCGAAGCGGCCAGGATGACCGGCACGAGTCGCAATACGATCAAGGACCATCTGAGGGCCTTGACCAGGAATGGCCGCCTGGTCCGGCATGGAGCCGGGCGCGGCACCTGGTACGCGCTTGCCTAGGCTCCGCGTCAGATCATGGCATGGATGAATGCAAGCCCGATGCGCCTGCCCACCGGTCGGGCCCGGCCAACGCGGGACCGGATGGACATGATCGATGAGGCGGGAAATAGGGAAGGGGCGATGCGGCGCCCTTTCCCGGGGAGAGCGGCCCGCCGGCAGTAAGCCGGGCCGCCCTAATCCTTCCCCATCATTTCCCGGAGCAGGGACGAAAGCACGCTTTCCGGCTGGTCCAGCATCTTGGCGATGCTGAAATGGTCGTGCCCTTCCAGGGAACGTGATGCCGTGTGCTCCCACCGCGCGGCCAGGCTGTCGCTCTGCCTGCGGTATTCCTCTCCCTCAAGGCCCCCATGGACGCACAGGAGTTCAGTGCCGGAACGGTTTTCGAGCAGCGCGGGACTGTTACGCCGGGCGGCGGCCCCGTCCAGCCCCAGCACCTCGTTGAGATAGCACAGCCTGATGGGCTCGAGGTCCATCAGGCCGCTGATGGACAGGCCCCGTTTCACCAGGTCCCGGGGACACTCGGGATCCAGCGCCGGCCAGTCGGTGGCCGCCATCATCCCCACCAGGTGTCCGCCCGCGGAATGGCCGCTGATGACGATCCGGAACGGATCGCCGCCGTGTTCCGGCGCATGATTCCATACCCAGGCAAGGGCCCGCCGGCACTGGGCGACCAGTTCGTCCATGTCCACTTCGGGGATGAGGGCATAGTTA
>VYFG01000019.1 GCA_009842505.1 Gammaproteobacteria bacterium | reverse complement strand
TTCCACGATTTCTCCTTTCAAATCAAAATTCTATGAGTTTGCCGCCGGACACTATGTAATACTATAACAATTCGTTCAGTCGGAAACGCCAGGACCAGACACGTGTAGAGAGCAAGTAGACTGTCCGGTTCTGTAGCACTTATCACTTCCCGGGTGGGGCCAACAGGCCCCACATGGCAATCACAGTGAAGGGAACACGTTGGCTTTCCAGGCATCTCTTGCCGTTCAATAACGGGATTGCAGATTCAATCTCGTGGCAGGCCTTACAAATTCCAGGGTATCCAATGATAAGGCGTGAGGGGCAGGGCAGGTCTGGTGCCGACAATTTGCATATAAATTTATGTTTTACATGAGAAATAACATGAAATACATTGTATTTATTGTATTATTTTTGATTAATTCCATATCGCTACTCGCACAGGAGCGGCGTGATCTGGGGGCTCACGAACATGGTGTCAGTCATTTGAATATCGCGTTTGAGGGGAATCGTATCGTGATGGAACTCGATTCACCCGGCGCGGACATCGTCGGGTTTGAATATCATGCGACAAGTGACGAAGATCGTATGGCGATCGAGAAAGCAATCGAGGCACTTTCACATCCGTTGAATCTGTTCCTTCTGCCCGAAGCCGCGGATTGCTCGGTAGTCCATGCCCATGCCAGTTTCGTAGAAGACATGCATGAAGAGCATGATGAACACGAGGAGCACGAGGAGCACGAGGAGCACGAGGAGCACGAGGAGCACGAGGAGCATGCGGAGCACGAGGAGCATGAGGAGCACGAGGAGCATGCGGAACATGAAGAGCACGAAGAACACGAGGAACACGAAACAGCGCATACCGAGTTCCATGCCGAATATGAAATGAATTGCACCAATCCGTCCGGACTTACCCGGATCGATTTCGCCTATTTCTCGCTGTTTCCGAATGCCCGTGAATTGGAGGTACAGGTAGTTTCGGGCAAGGGGGCCCAGGCCTTTGAAATTGAACGTGATGAACCGGTGCTGGATCTGAAGGATCGAATCTGAATGTGACGGCCGTCTCCCTTGCCCTCGAGGATGTCCGGTTCTGCTGGCCGGGCCGGACATCCTTTGGTCTCACCGTACCCGCATTTCAAATCAACCCAGGGGAGAGGGTGTTGCTGCTTGGAGAAAGCGGTTCAGGCAAATCCACGCTTCTGTCGTTGATCTGCGGTATCGTGACTGCCATCTCAGGCCGTGTCACGGTCGCGGGAACAGATCTTGCGAAGCTTCGCCCGGGAGCCCGTGACAGGTTCCGGGCGGAACGGATCGGCCTCATTTTCCAGCAGTTCAACCTGCTTCCCTACGCGCGGGTGGTGGACAATATCCTGCTCCCCCTTCGGTTTGCTCCGGAAAGACGGAAACGCGCGGGAAATGTGCAGTCTGAGGTGGCACGGCTCTGTGCGGAGCTTGACCTCCCCGATGATGTCCTGCCTGTGTTGGCAGGCCGGCTCAGCGTCGGCCAGCAGCAACGGGTGGCCGTTGCCCGGGCATTGATCGGACAACCCCCGCTCATTGTTGCCGATGAACCGACATCGGCACTCGATGCACAAACCCAGGACAGTTTCCTGAATCTGTTGTTCACCCAGGCCGGTCAGGTGGATTCCACCCTGTTGATGGTCAGTCACGATGAGCGGCTCGGACGGCACTTCGACCGTGTGGTGA
Organism: Gammaproteobacteria bacterium; assembly: GCA_009842505.1. Lineage (GTDB taxonomy): Bacteria > Pseudomonadota > Gammaproteobacteria > Arenicellales > Poriferihabitantaceae > VYFG01. The sequence continues at coordinate 50,754 of VYFG01000019.1, read as the reverse complement.
GGATCGGGGACATCGCAACTATCGGAAGGGGGAGGGCATGATCATCCGACTCGCCCTTGGCTCGCTGATGGCGAGGTCCCTCACCGTGGGGATGACGGTGCTCGCGATCGCACTATCCGTCATGCTCTTTCTCGGCGTAGAGAAAGTGCGCAACGGAGCCCGCGCCAGCTTTGCCGACACGATTTCCGACACTGACCTGATTATCGGTGCGCGATCCGGGTCAGTGCAGCTCCTGCTCTATTCGGTGTTCCGTATCGGCAACGCCACCAACAACATATCCTGGGAAAGCTACCAGGAAATTGCGGCCCGTCCTGAGGTGGACTGGATCGTGCCGATCTCACTTGGGGACAGCCACAGGCAGTTTCGCGTGATGGGCACGACGGCGGAATTCTTCACACGCTACAAATTCCGGGGCGGGAATTCGCTGGGCTTTCAGGCCGGCGCCGGCCTCGAAGACCTCTATGACGCCGTTGTCGGTGCGGATGTCGCCGACAAACTCGGTTATGCCATCGATGATCCCATCGTTGTCGCGCACGGACTTGCATCGTTCTCGGAACATGCCGACCAGCCTTTTCGCGTGTCGGGCATCCTTGGCAAGACCGGTACTCCCGTGGACCGTACTGTGATCGTAAGCATGGAAGCCATCGAGGCCATCCATGTTGATTGGCAAGACGGGATGAAGGTGCCCGGAAAGACCACACCGGTAGAGGTGATCCGTCAGATGGACCTCGTGCCAAAGGCAACCACGGCTGCCCTGGTGGGCCTAAAGTCGCGACTGCAGATCTTTGGGCTGCAGCGATGGATCAACGAATATCCGGAGGAGACGCTCCTGGCCATCCTGCCAGGCGTGGCGCTGCAGGAACTCTGGGAGATTGTTGGGGTGGCCGAAACCGCACTGATCGGTGTTTCCGTGATGGTCGTGGTAACGGCGTTGATCGGGATGATGGCGATGGTGTTCTCCAGCCTGAATGAACGCCGGCGTGAGATGGCAATCTGGCGGGCAATGGGTGCACGGCCACTGACGATTCTCGGACTGCTGGTCATAGAGGCGATTCTGATGGCAGGAGCCGGGGCCGGTCTCGGCACTGCGTTCCTGTACTCGGGCCTGCTTGTGGCCCGGCCCTGGGTCGATGCCGCCTTTGGCCTTTGGCTGCCGATCGGGTTGCCTACTGCCTGGGAGGTCTGGATCCTCGTTTCCGTGGTCGGCGCTGCAGCGCTTGTGGGACTCATTCCGGCACTCAGGGCATACCGGCTTTCCCTTGCGGACGGCATGATGGTGAGGATATGAAAGGGAAATGCCCCTGTCCCGCATCCCGTTTCACCCATACCAGGCCCACTTTGAGAATGCAGTCCGGGTACCCGTATGCGATAATCCGGCGACGGACCTGGATGGCCGTGAAAGGGTGGGGATTTGCAAACAGTAGCCGATAAATAATGGACGGACAGATCAACCGCCGCTGTTTCCTTCTGGGTTTGGCTGCAGCGGCAACGTTGGGCCGTACGCTGCAGGCGGAATCGGTAATCGACCTCGAATGGAGCGATCTGCTGCCGGAAGGTTCCCTTGCCCTTCCGTTTGAGCTTGAGGAATTCGTTCCCCACGGTTCCCTGGAGCTTGCCGATCTGCAGCCGCTCTCGACGGGGGTGCGCACCGACTGGAATGGAAAAACCGTACGCATGCCCGGATTCATCGTGCCGATTGACTGGACGGAAACGGGGGTCACGGTCTTCATTCTGGTTCCCTATATCGGCGCCTGTATCCATGTGCCACCGCCTCCGGCCAATCAACTCGTGCTGGTCACCACCGGGATTCCCTACGAAGATGTGGGTTTGTTTGACCCTGTTTGGGTGACCGGCATGTTCGGGACTTCACCGACGTCGACATTACTGGCCGAGATCGGCTACGTAATTTCCGCGGACTTTATCGAACCCTACCCATTGTAGGATTCCGGCAGGAGCATCCTTTCCACCCGGCTCCGCGCCTGTGATCAGCTTTATCGGTTGAGCAAACGCCGATGGTTGATCGACCGGAGAGGTTCACCGCCGGAAGATCCGTCCGCCGCCCAGGGATTGGGAATTGGGAGTGTAATAAAACGAGGATAAATTCCAGCTTCCGATGTTCCTGATCGCCAGTAAAAAAGCGACCAATTGAAATTCAATGCTTGGCAATTTGAAAGATTGTATCTGACTCATTGAAACAGATTAGTCGCCTGCTGCTGCAAGAACATGCCGCCAATCCCGGAGTCACGCACGACAACTTTGCAGGATGTGGATGCCAGTTTCCATCAATCCAGTATTATTTTCTATTGATAAAACAAAACCATATGAAATATTCTTGATAAGTCCTGTTCGCTCGGCGCTCTTCCGGGAAATCGGCGAAACCCATGTCTTCGGCCTCGGGGCCGGGACTGCTGAACGTGGGGGTTGCATCACAGGATGGTCCATGATGCGTACCATTCATCGAGAGGCAGGCCCGTCAACCGAACGGCATTAGCTCCGAAGATTCAGGCGTCCAGTTTCCTGCGCAGGGTCTCGTTAACCTGTTTCGGATTTGCCTTGCCGCGGGTTTTCTTCATGACCTGGCCTACCAGGAAGCCGATGACCTTCTGGTTGCCTTCACGAAACTGCCGGACCTGATCGGGGCTTGCCGCCAGGACCTCATCCACCACGGCCTCGATGGCGCCGGTGTCGGTGATCTGCCTGAGTCCCCTGGCCTCGATGATGCTGTCGGCATCGCCCTCGCCATTCCACATGGCCGAGAACACATCCTTGGCGATCTTGCCGGATATTGAACTGTCGGCTATCCGGTCCAGCAGCCCGGCCAGGGCATCGCTGTCGATCCTGGACGCCTCTACAGGTATGCCCTCCTGGTTGAGCGCGGCATTGAGTTCGCCCAGGATCCAGTTGCAGGCGGTGCGGGGTTCCGCGTTCGTGGCTTCCGCAACAGCCTCGAAATAATCCGCCTGCGTCCGTTCGTTGGTAAGCTGCGCGGCATCCGCCGGTGCCAGGCCATAGTGTTCGATGAACCGGTGGCGCCGGTCATGGGGCAGTTCCGGCAGGCTTTCTTTCACCTCGGCGAGGAAGGCGTCTTCCAGCACCATGGGCGGCAGGTCCGGATCCGGGAAGTAGCGGTAGTCGTGGGCTTCTTCCTTCGAACGCATGGACCGGGTCTCATCCCGGTCGGCATCGTACAGTCGGGTTTCCTGGACGACCGTGCCACCGTCTTCCAGGATGTCGATCTGCCGTTCGATCTCGTACCGGATGGCCTTTTCCACGAAACGGAACGAGTTGATGTTTTTCAGTTCCGTCCGGGTGCCCAATTCCGCTGCGCCCAAGGGGCGGATGGAGACATTGGCGTCGCAGCGGAAAGATCCTTCCTGCATGTTCCCGTCGGAAATGCCGAGATAGCGGACCAGGGCGTGAAGCTGGCGCAGGTAGGCCACTGCCTCGGCGGGAGACCGCATGTCCGGCTCTGACACGATCTCAAGGAGCGGGGTTCCTGCGCGGTTGAGATCGATTCCCGTGAAGTCACCGGAACTCCCGTGGAGCGACTTGCCCGCGTCTTCCTCAAGATGCGCCCGGGTGATCCCGATGGTCTTCGGGCCGTCGCCCGGGTCGATTTCCAGGGACCCCCTGCCCACGATGGGGGTTTCGTACTGGCTGATCTGGTAGCCCTTGGGCAGATCCGGGTAAAAGTAGTTCTTTCTGGCAAACACCGATGTCCGGTTGATTTCGGCGCCGATGGCCATCCCGAACTTCACCGCCAACCGGGCCGCCTCACGGTTCATCACCGGCAGAACGCCGGGCAGTGCGATGCTGACGTCGCAGGCCTGGGTATTGGGTGCGGCGCCGTAGGCAGTGGAGTCCCCGGAAAAGATCTTGCTGCGGGTCATCAGTTGCACGTGGACTTCCAGTCCGATCACGGTTTCCCACTTCATCAGGCGTAGCCTCCCGGCGCCGTATTGTGCCAGTCGGTGGCCTGCTGGAACTGGTGGGCGACATTCAGTATGGTGGTTTCATCCAGATACCGGCCGATGAGGTGAAGTCCGATGGGCAGCCCGTCGCGGTCGAACCCTGCATTGACCGAGATGCCCGGCAGTCCCGCCAGGTTGACCGAGTTGGTGAATATATCGTTCAGATACATCGCAATGGGGTCATCGTTCTTGGCCCCGATCGGGAATGCGGTGCCCGGCGAAGTGGGCCCGGCGATGAGATCGCACCGTTCGAAGGCGCGGGTGAAGTCGTCCGCGATCATCCGGCGCAGCTTCTGCGCCTTGATGTAGTAGGCATCGTAATACCCCGATGACAGCACGTAGGTCCCGATCATGATCCGGCGCTGCACCTCCTCTCCGAATCCCTCCGCACGGCTGCGTTCGTACATGTCGATCAGGTCCTCGAACTGTGCGGCGCGATGGCCGTACCGCACGCCGTCGAAGCGGGAGAGGTTGGAACTGGCTTCCGCCGGAGCGAGGACGTAATAGCAGGGAATGCCGATCTCGCTGTTGGGAAGTTCCACTTCTACCGTGCGGGCGCCCAGGGCTTCGAGCTCACGGATGGCGTCCTGTATGGCATCCGCGACATCCGGCTCCACGCCATCGCCGAAAAACTCCTTCGGCAGACCGATGACCTTGTCCCTGATCGATTCCTCCAGGGTTGCCGTGTAGTCCGGAACCTGCTGTTCAAGTGACGTCGAGTCCCGTTCATCGAATCCAGCCATGGCCTCAAGCACCAGGGCGGCGTCCTCGGCGCTCGTCGCCAGGACGCCGCCCTGGTCCAGCGAAGAGGCGAAGGCAACCATGCCGTATCGGGACACCCGGCCGTAGCTCGGCTTGATTCCGGTGATACCGCATAGTGCCGCGGGCTGACGGATGGAACCGCCCGTGTCGGTGGCGGTGGCAACGGGGGACAGCCTGGCCGCCACTGCTGCGGCAGAGCCACCGGAACTGCCGCCCGGAACACGGCTGGTCTCCCAGGGATTCTTCACTGCCCCGAAATGGCTGGACTCGTTGGATGAACCCATTGCGAATTCGTCCATGTTGGTTTTTCCCATGCTCACCATGCCCGCCTCGGCCAGACGTCTGACCACGGTCGCATCGTAGGGCGAGACGAAGTCCGCCAGCATTTTCGAGCCGCAGGTGGTGGGAACGCCCGCAGTGCAGAAGATGTCCTTGTGCACCATCGGGATGCCGGTAAGCGGGCCGGCGCTGCCGGATCGGATGCGTCGGTCCGCCTCGGCGGCCTGTTCCAGGGCCTGGTCCCCGGTGACGGTTATGAAGGCGTTCAGGTCCCCTGCATCGGCCATCCGCGAGAGAAAATGCCGGGTGAGTTCGGTGCTGCTGTACTCACCCCTGGCCATGGACCGGGCGAGGTCCCTGATGGATCGGTTGTGCATGCGTTCGGGTGCGGACTGTTCGGTGGCGGCCAGGCGGTGCCGGGGCCGGCCTCGGATATTCGCGGCGCTGGTAGCCTATTCGATGACCCGGGGAACCAGGTAGAGCCCGTTGTCCGCCAACGGCGCGATGGCCTGGTAGTCCTCGCGGCGGGACTCCGCGGTGACGTGGTCCCCGCGCAGCCGGAGATGAACATCCTGGGGGTGGGCCATGGGTTCGACGGACTCCGTATCGATCCGGTTCATCTGTTCCAGGAGGTCCAGGATACGGGTAAGGTGACCGGCGAAATAGTCGGATTTTTCCTCGTCGGTTTTCAATCGCGCAAGCCGCGCGATATGGGTGACCTGCTCACTGTTGATGGAAGACATTTGTCGGTTCGTAGATGCTCGGATAGGCAATGTCCGTCACCGTATCCGGCAGCCTGAACAGGGCCGTTCCAGCCATGCGAGAACGTTACGGACACAGCATTTGCGCAGCAACTTACCATAGCTTTGCGCAGTTGAATAGTATGCCCCCGGTTGTTAAGCTACGCCGCTAGGATTTCTCCGGGGTCTGGATTCCTTGCCTCCCCATTCAACAACTCCAACAACACAATGCTGAAACGCCTGGCTGGCTTCTTTTCCAATGATCTCGCCATTGATCTTGGAACCGCCAACACCTTGATTTATGTGCGAAACAAGGGAATTGTCCTCAACGAACCCTCGGTAGTTGCCATCAAGAGTTCCGGGTTCGGCGGAGCGGGAAAAAGTGTCCTCGCCGTAGGTCAGGAAGCCAAGCTGATGCTGGGCCGTACTCCGGGCACCATACGGGCAATCCGACCGTTGAGGGATGGCGTGATCGCCGACTTCAACATCACCGAGGACATGCTCAAATACTTCATCAGGAAGGTACAGGAGAACCGTTTTTTTTCCAGTCCGCGAATCATCGTCTGTGTCCCGTGCGGCTCCACCCAGGTCGAGCGCAGGGCCATTCGTGAATCCGCCATGAGCGCCGGCGCCAGGGAGGTCTACCTGATTGAGGAACCGATGGCCGTGGCGATCGGGGCGAATCTTCCAGTGGCCGAGCCCACGGGTTCCATGGTGGTGGACATCGGTGGCGGCACCACCGAAGTCGGCATCCTTTCTCTCGGGGGCATGGTGTATTCCAATTCCCTCCGGGTCGCCGGCGACACCTATGACGATGCCATCATCAACTACATCCGAAGACGGCACGGCGTGCTGATCGGCGAATCCACCGCGGAACGTGTCAAACAATCCATCGCGACCGCGTGGTCCGAGTCCGACCATATGGAAATGGAGATCAAGGGCCGGGACATTTCGGAGGGTATGGCCCGCAGTCTGGTGATCACCAGCGAAGAGGTCTACGACGCCATCGACGATGCCTTGGTGCAGATCGTCCAGGCCATCCGCCAGGCCCTGGAAAAGACACCGCCGGAACTTTCCGCCGATATCGGTGAAAAGGGCATGGTGATCGCAGGGGGCGGGGCGTTGCTGAGGGACATGGACCGGCGCCTGATGCAGGACACCGACCTTCCGGTTGTGGTCGCGGAAGACCCGCTGACCTGCGTGGTCCGCGGCTGTGGCCGTGCGCTGGAGGAAATGGACACCCTGAACAACGTGTTTTCCAGCGACAACTGAATTCCATAGAGACAACGAACCGGATTTCCAGATTAGTCAATTGCAGCAGGTAGTGTGCACAGTACGTGGTTTCCGGGGATTTCCTTCCCCTGGAGCCTGCGGACTGGCCGTGCACGAGACATTACCGGACAGGCCATGATTTTCGGGCATGTCAGCACCCTTTATCGGTTCATACTGCTTGCGATCCTGTCGTTCGGCTTGATGATCGTGGAACATCGCAGTGACCTGCTGCGGCCGGTGCGGTCCACCGCATCCATCCTGGCGATGCCGTTCTATGCCCTGACGGAACTGCCCGGGAACATTGCGGAGATCATCCGTTCCCATTATCCGGACGACACCGTCTACGAGGAACTGGAGTCCCTGCGGGAAAGGCAGGCCAAGCTTGCCACCCAGCTCCAGCGATACGACGCCCTGGTGCTGGAGAACAGCCGATTGTCCCGCCTTCTGGCCACCTCCCGCCGTTCCGATGACCAGTTGATCCTGGCGGAAATCGTGAATATCGGGCTGGATCCCTTCAGCCACCGGATTATCATAGACCGCGGCATTGAGGCGGATGTGTTCGTCGGGCAGCCGGTGATTGCTCCTGACGGTGTGATCGGACAGGTCTCGGAGGTGGATCTGCACCAGAGCGTCGTGACCCTGGTCACGGACCGCAGCCACGGCATTCCGGTACAGGTGCAGCGTAACGGGCTTCGCACCATCGTGCAGGGCAAGGGGGAGAAGGATCAGGTGAGCGTGCCCTATCTCTTGCGGCAGGCTGACATCCGCAAGGGTGACATCCTGTTGACCTCGGGTATGGGCGGGCGTTTTCCGGCAGGCTACAAGGTCGCGGAGGTGGTGGAAATCACCACCGAGGCGAACGAGTCCTTCCTGTCCATCAACGCCGTCACTACCTCCCGTATCGATCTGTTGAAACAGGTGTTGCTGATATGGGACACCGACCGACTGGCGGGGCGGGAATGAGTCTGCAATCCGGCGATATCGGGATGCCCATGGAGTGCAGGGCATTCTGCAGGCACGATCGATGAACACGTCCTTCTCCCGCATGGCGTGGGGCCACCGCTGGTGGATCATTCCAGTTTCCCTGGGTGTGGCCATGCTGCTGTCCATCATCCCGTACCCGGAATGGATGGGCTTTGCCGAACCGCATTGGGTCAGCCTGGTGCTGTTTTACTGGTGCCTGGCGGTGCCCGAACGTGTGGGCGTGGGCACCGGCTGGATCGTCGGGCTGCTCATGGACATGATGCTGCATACCCTGTTCGGCGTGTACGCATTCATGCTGGCGTTCGTGGCCATGGTAGGGGTGCTGTTCCATCGACAGGTGAGGATGTACCCGTTATGGCAGCAGTGCATGATGATTTTTGCGATCTCCGCATTGGAGGTCCTGTTCCTTGCCTGGGTTTTTCGCATTACCAACGACATCGATCTGAGGCTGGTATACTGGCAGGCAGCATTGACCACTGCATTGGTTTGGCCGGTTGTGTATACCCTCCTGCGTTTTGCCAGACGGCGCAGTGGCATGGTCCAGTTGAGATAGGGCAGGCCGTGACACCGATTCGCAACTATCTGCAGGAGAACCGGTACGGATATAACCGGATTGTAGTGATGTTTGTCGCGGTCGGTCTGCTTGCCCTGGTGCTGGCGGTCCGGGTGGGATACCTGCAGATATCCCAGCATGACCGGTTCGAGGAACTGGCACAGAGCAACCGGATTGATCTGGTGCCCTTGCCGCCGGTCCGCGGCCTGATCTATGACCGCAACGGGGAAGTTCTGGCGCAGAACTTCCTGGTCTATAACCTGGAAGTCCTGCCGGACAAGGTCCAGGACATGGACGCGTTGCTGGACCAGTTGGGGCAACTGGTGGAACTCAAGGAAGATGACCTTGAGCGTTTCCGTGCACTGCTCAAGAGACGGCCTTCATTCGAGCGCCAGACGTTGCGCGCAAATCTGAGCGAGAAGGAAGCCTCCCGCCTGGCGGTGAACCTTCACCGGTACCCCGGGGCCGAGTTCAGGGCAAGGTTGCAGCGGGATTACACCCGGGGCAATCTGACCGCCCATGTGGTGGGATACGTGGGCAGGATCAGTGCTGACGACCTGGAGCAGATAGACAATAATAAATACCGTGGACTGGAGTATATCGGCAAGAATGGTATCGAGGCTTTCTACGAAACAACGCTTCTCGGAAAGTCGGGATTCAAGCAGGTGGAAACCAACGCCCACGGCAAGATCATCCGAAGTCTCGAACAGGTGCCGCCGGAGGCCGGCAAGGTCCTGCACCTCAGCCTGGACATACGGTTGCAGGAAAAGGCCATGGAACTCCTGGGAGGCTACGAGGGTGCGGTCGTGGCCATCGAGCCGGCTACCGGGGACGTGCTCGCCTTTGCCAGTATGCCCGGATATGATCCCAATCCCTTCGTCAACGGTATTGGCAAGAAGGCGTATGGGGAACTGCGGACCTCGGACCGTCGCCCATTGCTGAACAGGGCCCTGTACGGCCGCTATGCGCCCGGTTCCACAATCAAGGGTTTCATGACCCTTGTGGGCATGCAGAAAGGGGTCAGTCCCCATGACCGTGTTTTCTGCAATGGCTACTACCGTCTGCCCAACGGAAAACGCCGTTATCGCGACTGGAAAAAGACCGGTCACGGCAGTGTGGATGCCCATGATGCCATCGAGCAGTCATGCAACGTGTATTACTACCAGCTTGCCAAACGGCTGGGGATCGACTCGATGCATGAGGGCATGGGCCAGTTCGGCTTTGGCCATCACACGGGAATCGACTTGTTGGGCGAACCGAGCGGCCTGATGCCGTCACGTCAGTGGAAACAGGAAATCCATCAACAGCCATGGACTTCCGGGGAGACCCTGATCATCGGCATTGGCCAGGGCTATATGCTGATCACACCGCTGCAACTGGCAACGGTGACAGCCACCTTGGCGAATCGCGGGCGCAAAGTGGTGCCACGGTTTCTGACCGCCATCGAGAACCCTCAAACCCATACCTGGGAGCGGCTGCCGCCCGAGGTGACCGGCCGGGTTGCCGGTAATAATCCGCAGGACTTCGACTATGTCATTCGGGCCATGCGGGATGTCGTGCACGGAAAGAAAGGCACCGCCCGCCTGTCCGGGCGCGGCTTACGGTATGAAATGGCAGGCAAGACGGGCACCGCCCAGGTGAAAAAGGTAGGGCAGAACGAGACTTACCGGGAGGAAGAGACGGAAAAGCGTTTCCGGGACCATTCGCTGTTCATTGGCTTCGCGCCACTGGATGATCCCAAAATCGCGATCGCTGTCATCGTGGAGCACGCCGGTGGCGGCAGCCGTATCGCGGCTCCCATGGCGCGCGAACTGCTGGATTACTATCTCATCGAGCGTCTCGGCCTGTTCCCGCCCGAGGATGCGGATACTGATACCGGTAATCGACTGGCCAGGCTGGACTGATCGATGCTCTCTCTCCTCAATCGGCAGAATACGGGGGTGCGGCCACAGCATGGTGATCGGGAGGAAGTCGTCTTCCCCGTGGACATGCCGCTGCTGACCGCCATTCTCATGCTGCTTGCTCTCAGCCTGGTGGTGATCTACAGCGCCAGCGGGGAAAATACCGCTCTGCTGTTGCGCCAGCTGGTACGTATCGTCTTCGCCCTCGTTCTGATGCTGTTATTCTGCCGGCTGTCGCCCTTGACGCTGAAACGGTGGTCGCCCATCGTTTACGGGGTTGGCCTGGCACTGCTGTTCATGGTGCTGGCATACGGCATCGTCGGCAAGGGGGCGCAGCGCTGGATCGATATCGGATTCTTCCGTTTCCAGCCGTCGGAGATCATGAAACTGGCAGTGCCCATGATGATGGCCTGGGTGATCACACAGCCCAATCTGCCGTCCAGGTTTCCCTACCTTACCGTTTGTGTCGGCATCATTCTGCTGCCTGTCGTGCTCGTGGTAATGCAGCCAGATCTTGGCACGGCGATATTGATTGCCTCCACGGGTATCGTCGTCATTTTCTTTGCCGGTATCAGCTGGAAACTGATTGTCGCCGTGGCCGCGGGATTGAGTGCCGCGGCTCCGCTGCTGTGGTATTTCGTCCTGCTTCCATACCAGCAGCGTCGCATCCTGACGCTGTTTGATCCATGGATCGATCCTCTTGGGGCGGGCTACCATACAATCCAGTCGGTCATCGCCATCGGGTCCGGCGGGATCACCGGGAAGGGTTGGCTCGCCGGGACCCAGTCCCAGCTCGAGTTCATTCCGGAACGTTCCACCGATTTCATATTCGCGGTCTATGCCGAGGAATTCGGGCTTGTGGGTGTGCTGGTATTGCTGGGGCTCTACCTGTTCCTGGTGTTCCGTGGCCTGATGATCGCGATGTACACTCACGACGCCTATTCCCGCCTGCTGGCCGGAGCCCTGTCGGTTACATTCTTCTTTTATGTGTTCGTCAACATCGGGATGGTCGTCGGCATTCTCCCGGTGGTCGGGGTACCGCTGCCGCTGGTCAGTTACGGAGGGACATCCATGGTGACACTGATGATTGGTTTCGGCATGTTGATGTGCATCCAGAACAACAAGAGACCCTAGACAAGGCTATGAGGAAAATGATCAAACAATGCGTGTTCGTCACGGCGGCCGGATTGCTGGGCCTGAATCCGGCGCTGGCACTGGACGTCAGCCGCTACCCGGTACTGGTAGAGCTCGTGGAGATCATGAGCCAGGAGGACGGTTACCCGCGGGAAGAGCTGGAAGCAGTGCTGTCGTCATCGAAAATCGATCAGCAGATTATCGAACTCATGGACAGGCCATACGAATCGTTGCCATGGCATCGGTACCGGGATCTGTTCATCAAGGAATCACGGATCGTCAGGGGCGTGCAGTTCTGGCAGGAGAACCAGACCATCCTTGCTGCGGTGGAAAAAGAGTTCGGCGTGCCTCAGGCAATCCTGGTGGCCCTGATCGGAGTCGAAACCCATTACGGAACACGCTTGGGCAACCGGCGCGTGCTGGACAGTCTGGTGACGCTGTCCGCGGACTATCCCCGGAGAAGCAAGTTTTTCACCAACGAGCTTCGTACTTTCCTAAATACCGCCCGACGGGAGAACATCGCCGCAAACAGCGTGCTGGGATCCTACGCCGGCGCCATCGGCATTCCCCAGTTCATGCCATCCAGCTACGAGGCCTACTCGGTGGATTTCAACGGCAATGGGAGGCGAGATCTGGTGAACGAAATGGAGGACGCCATCGGCAGCGTGGGAAATTACCTTAAGGTACACGGATGGACCCGCGGCGAGGCGATATTCGCACCGGTCACTGAAGACCTTCCGGATGCCGCCAGGGATCTGGTGAGCAAAAGGTCCAAGCTTCGGCATCGGACCAGGGACCTGGCCGATGCGGGGGTGGTGTTCGACACCCGCGGCGGGAGCGACTCGGCGGCCCTGTTCTTCCTGCAGCAGAAATCCGGGAAGGATCATGTGGTCGGTTACCGCAATTTCTATGCCCTCACCCGTTACAACACCAGCATCAACTACGCCATGGCAGTGACAGAGCTGTCCATGCAGATCGCCAGGCGTATGGGAGGATGATGCCGTTCGGTCACGCCTGCAGCGGGCCAAAATCGCGCCGGCTCGCATCCATCACGATGCTGTTCGCTGCGGTCATGGCACTGGCCGGCTGCCAGTCCCGTTCCGTCTGGCAGGGCGGGGAGGGCGGCTATTACGGCGGCGACCGGCCACCGGATTCTGTCCCGGTTGACCTCGCGTCCATCCCGGATGCAGTCCCGGTGGCGTTGCCCCGAAGCAAAACGGGCAACAAGCCCTACAAGGTCCTGGGCCGGACCTGGCACCCGCTTTCCAGCGCCAAGGGATACAGGGAGCGTGGCGTGGCTTCCTGGTATGGACGCAAGTTCCACGGTCGCCGGACTTCCAGCGGGGAGACCTATGACATGTTTGCCATGACCGCCGCCCATCCCGTGCTGCCCTTGCCGACTTTCGTGCGGGTAACCAGCCTGGACAACGACCGCAGTATTGTGGTGAAAGTCAACGATCGCGGCCCGTTTCTCCACGGGCGGTTGATCGATCTTTCCTATGCGGCCGCATGGAAGCTCGGGATCACGAAGACCGGCACCGGACGTGTGGAGGTGGAGGCGCTGGATCCCTCGGGCGGAACGCCCCCCGTCACCGGGAAGGCGTCGGACGGTCCATCGCTCTGGACGGGAGTTGCAGGAACGCCTACAGCGGCAATTCCGGTGCGGGAACCCACGGCCGGAGGCCGATACGTGGTGCAGATCGGTTCATTCAATGACCTGGTCAACGCGCTCGAGTTGCGGGGCAGGCTGCGGCTGGCGGGATACGCCCTGTTGCCGGTCCGGGACGAGGAGCTTGCCGGCCAGGGGGCTCCTTTCAGGGTTCTCGTGGGGCCGTACGACCACTGGGGCGATGCCGACCGGGTGCGCCTGGACCAGGAACGGATCACCGGTCTCCGGGGGTTACTGCGTGAGATCTGAAGCGAACCCGAGCACGGGCGGATGTACAGGCACGAGCGCGTGATGGCTGAATTGCCACCAAATTGACCGGACTTAGCCGCATTCCCGCCCGTATAATTTTCCGAAAGTCCAAACCGTTTTACCAATGATCCTGCGTGTTGCGGTCCTGCTGCTGTTTACATTCCTGTCGGGATTCCCCTCCATGGCCCAGGAGGGGGATGCACAAGGCGACGCTGCCGTTCCGCAGCCTGTCGGATCGTTGGGGGATATACCCGAGGCGATGAAGGCCGTGGTGCCTCCCCCGGATGCCCCCGTGAAGTCTTGGATGCTGGTGGACTTCGAAAGCGGCTGGGTTCTCGGCAGCAAGAACAGGGATCTGCGAATTGAACCCGCCAGCCTTACCAAGCTGATGACAGGCTTCCTGGTGTTCGAGGCGCTGGAGAAGGGAGAAATCCGGATAGACGACAAGGTGTACGTCAGCAGGAAGGCCTGGAAAACGGGCGGATCACGCATGTTCATCCAGGTGGACACTCACGTGGATGTGGAAAATCTGCTGAAGGGCCTGATTGTCCAGTCGGGCAATGATGCCGCGGTGGCCCTGGCGGAACATCTGGGGGGAAGCGAGGAAGGGTTTGCCGTGCGCATGAACCACAAGGCGCAGGAATTGGGCATGGTGAACAGTCATTTCACCAACAGCCACGGCCTGCCTGACGAAAACCACTATTCCACCGCCGAGGACATCCTGATCCTGAGCCGCGCCCTGATCCGGAATTTTCCTGAGCGGCTCGCCCTGTATTCCACCAGGGAATATACGTACAACGACATCACCCAGAAGAACAGGAACGTGCTGTTGTGGCGGGACCCCACAGTGGATGGGCTCAAGACCGGATATACCAAAGCGGCCGGCTACTGTCTCATTGCCACGGCCAAGCGTGACGGTATGCGGTTGATTGCCATCGTCACGGGTGCCGACAGACGAAAGACCCGTGCCGACGCCGTTCAGTCCCTGCTCAGGTACGGGTATGCCACCTATGATGGCCTGCTGCTGTATCGCCCCGGGGATGAGGTCACCAAGGTCAGGTTGTGGATGGGGGAGGAGAAGGAAGCCGGTATCGGTGTGTCCGGGCAGCTCGGAGTGGTGTATCCAAAGGGTAAGAGAGATCGTTTGTCCGCAGCGCTCGACATACCGGAAAGCCTGGAGGCCCCGCTGGGTTCGGGGACGGATGTCGGCAGTATCCAGGTCAAATACAACGGGACCCCCGTGCTTGAACGAAGACTGTACCTGAATGCGGACTATTCCAGCGGTCCGTGGTGGTCCCGGCTGAAGGATTCGGTGCTGAGGCTTTTCTGATGGCGGGCGGCAACGGCAGCACGCCCCCGGGAGACGGGGAATTGCTGCAGTTTCCCTGCGAGGTGGACATCAAGGTATTCGTGCGCGCCTCGAAGAACCTGGACCGGCAATTGCATGCATTGCTGCTGCAGCATCTCGCACCAGACCAGGTGCTCGGCATACGCCGCAGGGAAAGCCGCAAGGGCAACTATCATGCGCTGAGTTGCCTGGTGGTGGCTCGCGAACGGGAGGAACTGGACCGGGTCTATTCCGTGCTGTCCGGCCACCCGGACATTCTCATGGTGATATGAAGCCCGGTTGCCGGTTCCGCTGGCTGGGGTTGAGCGAATACACCAGCGTGGCGGACAGGATGCTGCAATTTACCGATTCGCGTGATCGGGAAACCCTTGATGAAATCTGGTTTCTCGAACATTTTCCGGTGTTTACACAGGGCACCAGCAGCAGACTCGAACCGCACCGCAATCCTGACGGCATACCTCTCATACGCAGCAAGAGGGGCGGGCAGATCACCTATCATGGCCCCGGACAACTGATTGCCTATCTGATGCTGGACCTGCGCAGGTTGGGCATCGGTCCCCGCCGACTGGTGGAACTGATCGAGGATTGCCTGTTACGGCTGCTGGCGGACTACGGATTGGAGGGCAAACGCAGGGCAGGGGCGCCCGGGGTATATGTCGAAGACCATAAAATCGCCGCGCTCGGGCTGCGCATCCGCAACGGATGCAGCTTCCACGGTTTCAGCCTGAACGTGAACATGGACACCACGCCTTTCACCTGGATCGATCCCTGTGGCTATCCTGGACTGGTGGTAACATCCCTTGCACTCAATGGGGTCGACCGCAAGATGGAAACGGTTTGTCGTGATCTGAAACGATGTCTGAGCGATGTTTTCGAATGGGAGAGTGATGGAACAGGTGCTGGAGTGGAGGGCATCCGTTGAAACTGATACTGGGACAATAACAAGGTTTCAAACGTCCGTATTCGCGTTCTCCATACCAGCGACTGCCGGGCAAGGGACGTGGCCCTAGCCGTTTTCACTTCGGGCAGCTTCAAGCCTGTCTGCATTTCCTACATCCATCCAATAACCGTTGTATTGCTCCCCGGTGGCCCGTTTCTGGTCAATACATTGCCGGATCAATGGCGCGAGGGGGTTGCGGCCTTCACTGAGATGCCGGAAAGGTTCCGGGCTGAACACTCCAACGCCTGCATAGGTGAGATTGTTCGCTGCTCCGGATGGGGGCAGGAGGCGGTGTGGAATGGGCGACCTGTCGAGTCCGAAATCGCCATTCGGACGGTGCGGTGGATTGGCCACCAGCACGAGGTGCATGAAATTTGGGTCTTCGAGGGCAAGACTGTCCAGACGGATATCGCAGCGGATGTCGCCGTTGATCACCAGGAAGGGGTCCTGGCCCAGCAGAGGCAGGGCATTGCGAATGCCCCCGGCGGTTTCCAGCGCCCCGGGAGGCTCCTGTGAATAGAGGATTTCCACCCCGTAGCGGGAACCGTTTCCGAGGGTATGCTGGATCAGTTCGGCCAAGTGGGCGATGTTGATTACAACGCGATGCACCCCGATGGAGGCGAGGGACATCAGGTGATATTCAATGAGCCGGTACCGGCCCACCTGCAGCAGTGGCTTGGGGACGCGGTCTGTCAGGGGGCGAAGGCGTTCACCGCGGCCGGCGGCAAGAATCATCGCCGTGTGCATGGACATCGGTAGTATCGTGGCACGATGGGCACCGGCATGGATCATACGGGGTCTGACCCCGTATAATAATCCACTTGCCAAACATAGTGACCGGGCTATTGTTGCTGATGACAGTCCAGCTGCGGCAATCCACCGCCGCCAGCGTGATCATCTTCCTACACGCGTTTGTTTCCCTCCCTGCCGATGCACAGCCCGATACTGACGTCGTGACGGGGTTTGCCGGCCAGGGTGTTTGTCTGCCTGTGGAAATCAGCGTTCCCCCAGAATTGCAGGCCGCCTCCGACGGAACGGCGCATGGGCCGCCGGCAACCATCGAGGCGGATCAGATTGAAGCCACCACCGACCAGGAGTTCGTTTTGCAAGGAAATGTCACGTTCCGGCAGGGGAATCGGGCGATCTATGCCAATACCATCACCTACAATTCGGAAACCCGCCGTGCTGGTGCCAGGGGCAACGTGGTGCTCTATACTCCGGCCGGAGACGAGGTCCGGGCCGAGACCATGGATCTGGAGGTGGATACCTTCATTGGCGGTGCCGAGGATGTTTCAATCCGGATTGCCGACACCACTTCCGGTTCCACGGAGCGTTCACGCGGGGATCCGGATGGGGGTCCGGGGGATGGCACGAATGGGAAAAGATATTACCAGCAAGCCAGGGTTGACAGTGAAACCATGCAGTTTGAGGGCAGGGAAGTCATGATTCTCCGGAACGCGGAATTGACTACCTGTCCTGATGGCAACCAGGACATTACCCTGGCAACGAAGGTACTGCGGCTTGACAGGGCCTCCGGTATCGGCACGGCAAAGGCCATGACAGTGCGGTTGAAGAACGTGCCTGTTCTCTATTTTCCCTCGATTTCGTTTCCCATCGACAACAGGCGCAGGAGCGGATTCCTGTTTCCCTCGATCGGCGAGGAAAGGGAATCCGGTGTCATTCTCGAATTGCCGTATTACTTCAACATCGCACCCCACATGGACGCCACGATCACACCGCGAATCATGACTGAACGGGGAATGCAGCTGTTTGGCGAGTTCCGCTACATGGGAAAACGGACGGACGGCGTCTTCGGGGCGGAATATCTGCCGTCGGACGATCTGTTTGACGATGAGGACCGCTACGCCGTGCGCCTCGACCACGACCAGGTCTTCGGCGACCGCTGGGAGGCGAAGGTCGACCTCGTGGAAGTTTCCGACCCGGCGTATCCACGGGACTTTTTCGGTAACACAGGATCCATCGCCGGGGGATATGTCGCCCAGCGTTCCCGGTTGAGCCGTATCGGTGAGCGGTTCGATATCCACATCAGCACACTGGCGCAGGATCCCATCAGCGACCGGACATCCGGCAGTCATCGACCCCATGACATCCTGCCGGAAATCGGCATCAACATGAAGCCGGGGAAGTTCGGTATCTTCCGGGGCGGTATACAGACGTCTTTCTCCCGGTTCGAACATGCAGAGGAAACCCGGACAACCGGCGACCGTACACTCGTCCGTTCCTTTGTCTCGGTCCCGGTCGAGGCGTCGTACGGTTCAATAGAACCGAGAGTTTCGCTCTACAGCCTGAATTACGCTCTCGACGACACAAGGGACAATTCGCCATCGGTGTCCGTACCGGCATACAGTCTTGACGGCAAACTGGTGCTCGACCGCCAGTTCGAACTTGGCGGCAGTTCGTTCTACCAGACGCTGGAGCCGCGGCTGTTCTATGTAAAAATACCGCATGAGCACGACCAGAACACTCTGCCGATTTTCGATACGGATGAGAGTCAACCCACCAGCTACAGCCACTTCTTCAGGGAAAACCGGTTCACGGGCGGAGACCGGGTCGGGGATACGGAGCAGATCACCCTGGGGATGACCAGCCGGATGATTGACAACAACACCGGGGCACAGCGAATGCAGTTCGGCATCGGACAGGTCTACTACCTGGAGGACCGCCACCTCCGCCTGAATTCCGATGACGGGCCACTCACGACCGGCAGATCCAGCTTCTTCACGGAACTGACGGCCAATGTCAACGAGGACTGGAGCATGACCGGATTTGCCTCATGGCGGAAGGAGTCCAGCGACCCTGATGTAATCTGGCTGTCCGCTGACTATGATCATGGCCGGCGCCGCAACGCATCCATCGCCTATACGGCAAACCACGATGATCTGGAACAGGTCCAGGTGGATTTCTCCGCCCCGCTGGGTCCACGCTGGCAGCTTGATGCGGATACCGCCTATTCCCTTGAGGAAAATGATATCCGCTCCTCTTCTGTTCGTCTCAGTTTCGATGGCTGTTGCTGGGCGACACGCCTGGAATACCAGTATTACCTTGACGGGACCGGGGAGTTCAGGAACCGTATTCTGTTTACGCTCGAACTGGATGACCTGGGAAGGATCCGGTCCGGATTTGGGACAGGCGCATGAGCATGAAGCCGAACGTTTTTCCGGTGAAGACACTCCAAGCACTGTTCCTGGCCTGCTTGTGCTGGCTTCCTGCCGTTGTCTACTCCCAGGGGTTTATCGATCGGGTTCTGGTTGTGGTGGACAACGTTCCGCTGACATTGAGCGAGTATCGCGTGCGGCATCGCCAGGAGGCTGTTCAGGGCGGCCGTCTGGCACCGTTCAACGGCGAGGTGGACCCGGAATTGCTGACACTGATGATCGATGAACGGCTGCAGGTACTTCAGGCGGAGTACCGGGGCATCGATGTGACCGAACAGGAAGTCGATGCGTCGGTGGAATTGATTGCAAGGCAGAACAACATGTCGTCAACCGCCCTGGTGTCCCAGCTGGAAAGGGATGGAATCCTGCTGCAGGAATTCCGCGCCAGCATCCGTGAACAGCAGATGATACGCAAGCTGATGGATGCGGTGGCGAATTCCCGGGTAATCGTCAGCGACCAGGAAATCGAGAATTACCTGAATGCGCACAGCGAACTGCGTGCCGCTGATGAATCCTATGAAGTCTCCCATCTGCTCATACAGATCCAGGACAGGACGGACGACCGGATCGCCTCGGAACGGGAAAACATGCACCTGCTCCGCCAACGTATCGAGGAAGGGCTGCCATTCGACCAGGCGGTGCGTGAATACTCAGATTCCTCATCCAGGGAGGACGGCGGCTATCTCGGGTGGCGGAGATCAGACCAGTTGCCGGAGTTGTTCCTGGAGGCTCTGAGGGACATGGATCCGGAAACGGGCAATCTGTCACCAGTACTGGAAAGCGAAAGCGGCCTTCACTTGTTGAAACTGCACGGTAGAGGGGGGGGTGGTGCGTTGGTGGATCAGCAGCTGATTCAACACATACTCATAGTCCCTGATCAACAGAATACGCTTGATGAGGTCGAGAATCTGGCCAGTCGGGTGTACGATCAGCTCCTCGCCGGTGAATCCTTTGAAAAGCTGGTGCGGCTTTACTCCATGGATACTCAATCCAGGGACAGCGGGGGCTCCCTTGGCTGGGTAAACCCCGGCAGTCTCGTGCCGGAATTTGAAGAGGCGGCGAAATCCCTGCCGATTGGCCAGGTCAGCAAACCCGTCAGGACCCGTTACGGCTATCATCTAATCCGGGTCCTTGACCGTCGCAGCACAGACATGGCCAACGAGATCGCAGCCAACAAGGCCCGCCAGACGATATTCAGGCGGAAGGCGACCGAGCTCTACCTGAACTGGTTCCAGTCCATTCGTCAGCGGGCATTCATCGAATACGTCGGCATACCCGACGCAACCGGCAGTTGAACGAACCCCTTTCCAGTATCCTCGACCGATTGCTCCCGCCGGAAGCCGGGGAGGAACTCAGGCGTAATATCGACGCCGCCATCCAGGGATACCTCGAGCGCATGAACCTGGCAACAAGGGAACAACTCGAAATTCAGGAAAAGGTACTGCGGCGGACCCGGGAACGACTCGAGAAACTGGAAAAACGGCTCCGGGAACTGGAGGATTCGGAATCGGACCCGGACCCAGGCACGGATCACTGAATCGGGCTGCCTGATTCAGTCACCGGAAAGCGGCTCCGCCACTGCCGGCGGCTTCATTGTGATTCACTGACCGCCGGGTATCCGGCGGCGGAAATGATGCGGGCAAAGCCCAAAAGGTGAAAGGGTTCCCGGGCCGGTACGCGCACCTGGCACATCCCGTCAGTAATTATTCCCGTGTCCGGTTGGTCACCGGACCGGGCCGACAACCGGTCAATCCGGTCGACGAATTAATCCTTGGGATATAATTCCAGTAATATCCAACTGGAGGTGAATCCCATGAGTGGAAACCAGCGTCTCTCCGGCATCGTACTCGTTGTTACCGGGATTGTGGTCGCAGTGCACACTGTCGTCGAACCCCTCTATCATGTCTCGACCGAGGGCTCGCCCTACAGCCCGTTATGGACCTACATCAACTGGTTGACGTTGCTGTCCATCGCCCTCGGGGTGTTTTACAGCTATATCCGTACCAAAGACGCTGGTGGTTCCGGAGGCGATGGGCCGGTCACCCGGGAGTACCTGGTAGCCTGCATACAGCTGTACGGGTTCCTGTTTGTCGGTATCCTGTTCCTCTGGAACTGGTTCCAGCTGTTCAGTCCCGAATATACCGCCGTCGCGGCTGAAGTGAATTCAGTGGTTTGGATCTTCATCGACGCTGCGGTTCCCCTGCTGACGGTTCCACTGGGGCTGCATCTGTGCTGCGGCGCCAGGAAGTCACAGTAGGTCCGGGATTTTCCCCGGTCCGGTTCCGGTCACTGCCCCGTGCAGATGGCCGGAACGGCCGGGGAGCCCCGTTTTCCCGAAACTGACGTCCTTGTCATTGGTTGTCATTCTTTGGTTTTGACCTGAAGGGATCACTCAGGAATTGCACGCAGCAGTGCCTTCACCACCGAGGTCGCGTTTCCCGCCGCAAGGTTGAGAAATGTCTCCATCTGGTTCGTGCCTCCACCACCGCCTGCCAGGTCGGAGAGACTGCGCACAGCGATATAGGGAACCTGATTGGAATAGGCGACGTGGGCGACGGCGGAACTCTCCATGTCCAGTACGCGGGCTTCGAAGGTCTCGAATACATATTCCCTGAAGGCTTTGTTGTCGATGAAGGCCCCGCCGGAAACACCGGGGCCACCCACTAGAATTCTGGGCGTATTTTCCAGGCATTGCCCTTCTGGCGTGCAGCGGGCAAGCGTTACATCCTCTGCCGCCCGGCGGGCGGCAGGGAGAAGTTCCGCCTCGTCCACCGGGAACCAGAAACGGGGTTCGGGCTGACGGTCGCCCGTCCGCACCACGGTGACCGATCGCGGAAACATCATGCCGAAATTGGGGTAGGGGTATTCAAAGAAGGGAACTGTCTCCCAGCCACCGTCGACCTCCCGGGCAAAGACCGTTTCAAGATACTGGCCCCAACGGTCCGCGATCACCACATCGCCGATGTGCAGTTCCGGGTCCACGCCGCCGGCGATTCCTGAAAACACGATCCGCTCGATCGGGAAATGGTCCAGCGCAAGCTGCACCGTCATCGCAGCGTTGACGACACTGATTCCGCTGAGAAACAGAACGACCGGGTGGCCTTCCAGATTGCCGGTAGTGAATGTGACACCGTTCAGGGAATATTCCGACACCTTCCCCGCAAGGCTTTCCTTGAGGATCGTCAATTCCGGCGCGAATGCGGAGATCACCGTGATACGGGGTGTCGTATCCTCCGGGCCGCTTGCCCTGGCCTGCATGCAGGCGGAGATGAACAGGAACATTACGAGGCTTGTCACGAGAATACGCACTGATCGGGGCGCCTTAAGGAAATGTGTCATCGTTGCATGTTCCGGTTTGGGGAAATGGAAAAATCAGGCGGCAACAGCGGCCGCCGGGATTATTACGCGGGGCCTTGCGAAGCGCAATCAGGCCGCATCAGTCCGTGAAAATCACCACGACCATTCGATGATGCCGTCGTCGGCATCTGCATGAGGCTGCGTGAACCCTCATTGTCCGGCTTCCTGCCCGGTATGCGAAATTGAGTTTTCTGTCGCAAATATCGCTTGTGGCAAGGCATTGGGCAATGGATAAATACGCCTCAGGATCCACCCTCAGGGCCGATGAACCGATTTGTGCATTCCGCGATCTGCATCTGCCGGTGGATCGCATCTTTCCGGCCCTGAAGTATGGCAAGCGCCGGAAATTTCCGGGACCTTTCCATGCACGGGACGGATTCTGTCACGGGCATATACCTGTTGTCCGGCGGCCTGTTCCTGTTTTCGATCCAGGATGCCATCATCAAGTCCTTCAGTGATGATTATTCCCTTCTCCAGATCGTATTCACGCGCAGCGCCACTGCGCTGATCATGATCTTCACGGTCATGCTTGTGACCGTGCGTCCGCCGGCATTCCGCATACACGGGCCCTGGCCCATACTGATCAAGGGAAGCTGCGCTTTCTTGAGCTATCTGTGCTACTACATGGCTTTGACCAGGCTGCCCTTGGCGGATGCCGCCACCATCGCTTTTTCCGCACCCATCATGGTTACGGCAATGTCGGCGCTGCTTTTCAGGGAGCGGGTGGGGTGGCGCCGTTGGGGGGCGGTGCTGCTCGGTTTTGTCGCCATCATCCTGGTTGTGGGCCCGAAGGGACACTTCAGCAACCCTGCGGTGCTGCTTGCCTTGGGGGCAGCCTTTGCCTATGCGGTCTCCACCATTGTGACCCGTTACATTGATGCCCGCGACACTGCGGCCACGGCAGCGTTCTATTCCATGGCGACATTCCTGTTCTGGAGCATCGTCTGCAGCCTGGTGGTGTTTGTATTCTGGCCCGAGGAGGCAGGAGGCTCCGGCCCGCTTGCCTTCCTGTTGCGTGACTGGAAAACACCGAGCGAGATCGACCAGTGGCTGCTGGTGTTGCTTGGACTGATCGCCACCGGCGGGTTCTACTGCCTGGTAAAGGCGTATATGGTTGCCGAATTCAGCGCCGTAGCGCCCTTCGAGTACCTGTACATCCTGTGGGGGGCGATGTTCGGGTTGATTCTTTGGGGTGAAATCCCCTCCGTGACGACCATGGCGGGAATCGTCCTGCTGGTGACCAGCAATCTCTGGATTTTCAGGCGCGAGATGGCGCTCCGCACCCGCAACGCGTTCCGGCGCCCCAGGATTCCGCACCGCTGAATTCCCACCGGCCCCGGCTCCGGAAGACCGGGGCATTGCCGTGCCGGCGGGCTTGCTGAATAATCCGGACCTTGCCGCAAACCACAATCCGACGCTTCGCCCATGTCATCACAATCCCGGATCACTATTGAGGAATTCTACCGGCTCACGGAAGCCGAGCTGCCGCTCATGGCCTACCTGAACGTCGACCTGGTGAAGCTGGATCCCGTGGAAACGATCCTCCGCGCCCGCTGCGAGGAAGCCAGCCTCAGACCCGGCGGAACTGTCGCCGGACCGGTGATGATGGCACTGGCGGATGCCGCGTTCTTTGCCGTGATCATGGCCAACATCGGTATGGTGAAGCTGGCGGTCACGACAAACCTGTCGATCAATTTCCTCCGGAAACCGGGACCCGGAGATCTCAACTGTCACGCGGGCATACTGAAGCTCGGAAAACGTCTCGCGGTGTGCGAGGCGAGGCTGTACAGCGGAGAGTTCGGCAGGGACGAGCCGGTGGCTCACGCCACCGGCACCTATTCCATTCCCCCTTCCTGAAACCGCAAGCTGCAATCACCGCAAAGAAGGTGCAGTCCGGGCCTGCCCCAGGCGTTCGCCCCACATCCAGTGCAGGAGTAACGGGTCTTGTTCCGTGAGGACCGCGTTTTCACGGACTCCCAGGCCACCTCTTCGACGGCAGCGGCAGTGGGGACCGGTGCCAGAAGGGCAGGGGCCTGTTCCCGTACTTCCAGCAGCCAATTACTGGCATCTTCCTGATCATGCCCCCTGGGCTGGCAGGATTCCTGCCAGGCCGGCTCGGTATCCGTCCACTCGAGCCGGTATTCGCCGTTGCACAATTCGTAGCAGGCCGCGAGAAACCTGCCGTCCGGCATGGGGTAGTCGGACATCGATTGCCCGGTGCTCCGCCCTCCGGGCAGGCCGGTGCTGCTGGGAACCAGGCCGATGGTTTCCATCTTTTCCGACCATTCACGGTTGTGATAGCCGGGACGGCTCTTTTGGGTTCCGTGAACGTACTGCCAGAGGTGACACTGCTCGTGGACCAGTGTCTGTAGGACATCGATCACGCGGTGACGGGCGAAATAGGCGGGATTCAACGCAATTTCGTGGGCCTTGAGCCCTTGTCCGTCCACCCAGCGTTCCGGGGAAAAATAGCCCATGGTGTTCCTGCTGCGCTGCAGTGTCAGCATGCACCGGGGGAGGGTGCCGTCGAACAGGCGTCCGTTGAAGTGATCAAAAGCCTGGCTGAGAAGGCCGTAGAAGATGCCGGTCGGGTTGGGTTGCATGACAAAATTGTATCGTACGAAACAACAATATTCAGAATCACTGTCGACTCAGCCCCGGATCACGACGAAAATCCATGAATTAACAAAATTTAAATATATAATATCAATAAGATATAATGTAATATTAGTCTTATGTATGAATACGGGGATGTCCAAATTATCGTCGCATTAGTTTTGTTCATGCTTCTGCTTCGGCTGGGAATCAGCTTCCTTGGTTCCCGGTTGCTGGACAGGCGCTATCCCCCGGATGGCAGGTTCATGGAGATCGGGAAGGCGCGTATCCATTACAACGACAACGGCAAAGGAACCGCCATCGTTTGCCTGCACGGGGCCATTTCCAATGCCCGGGATATGGAGGAGAGCATTGCACCGCTGCTGGTGGGGGACTTCCGGGTGGTGACGGTGGACCGCCCTGGCCTGGGTCACAGCACGCGCCCCGGAACGGGCTGGTGGAGTCCCCTCGATCAGGCCAATGCCGTGCGGGAGGTGTTATCCCGGCTTGGAATCCGCCGCCCGGTCCTGCTGGGCCATTCCTAGTCCGGTGCTGTCGTTCTCAACTATCTCCTGCATTACCCCGGTGAGGTGGCGGGCGGCATCCTGATCTCACCGGCAACCCGTGACTGGCATGGTCCGCCGACGCTGTATCACCGGATCAGCCGGTGGCCGCTGTTGGGAAACCTGTTTGTCCGCCTGCTGATATTCCCGGTCGGTTTGCTGGTCATGAATGCCGGAGTCCGGTCCGTTTTTCACCGGGGAAGGGTGCCCCGGAACTATCGTCAACGTACCCATCTGAGCCTGCTGCTACGCCCAGACACGTGGCGGGCAAACGCCGACGACCTGTGTCCTCTCAATGATTATCTCAAGGAAAACAGCCGGGAATACGGCTGGATCCGGCACCCCCTCCTGGCAATCGTCGGCGACCACGACAGGGTGGTCAGCAACGAGACTCACACCCTGGCTCTCAAGAAGCAGATCCCGTACCTGGAAATCGTCAGCATTGCACAATCGAGCCACCTGCCACACCATGAAGCCCCGGAATCCGTTGCCTGCCTGATTCGCAGGTTCTGCCGGAATATAGAAATTACCAGTAACTGATTGCCGCCGAATAGATATTCTCCATGTCCCGCTGATCGGCAATACGCGGCGCATTGTTGATGGCCCGGGTCTGGCGGATGGAGGACGCTGCGAGATTCTTGATGTCTTTCGGCCCGAAGCCGACCCCACTGAGTCCATTGGGCGCATGGGTGTCCCGCATCAGCCGGATCATTTTGTCAGCGACGATTTCCCCGGCATCGCCTCCCGTGGCGCCGCCTGTTTCAGCACCCAGACAGGACGCCGCCTCCAGGTGGCGCTCCGGGGCGCCCTCGGCGACAAACCGGAAGATGGCCGGCGCGCTGACCATCACACTGATGCCGTGGGGGACGAACGGCGAGGGTACCCGGTATCCCTCGGTGGTGACATCTTCCATCAGGTGGGTCACACCGTAGGACATGGCATGAGCCAGATGGGTGCCGCTGTTCCCGAAGGCCATTCCCGCCAGGGTGGCGCCCCACATGAGTTGGTCCCGGGCTTCGCTGTCCGTGGCATCGCTGACACCACGAACTAGGTACTCGTCGACAATCTCCAGCGCCCGCCTGGCCGACATGTCGCTCCAGGGATTCGCACCCTGCAGCAGGGTGCGGCCATTCGGGTCGGCCACCCTGTCCCACCGGGTGTAGGCCTTGGCCGTATAGCATTCGATGGCGTGACACATCAAATCGTAGCCCGTGGACGCGATGACATTGGCCGGCAGCGTATCGGTGCAAGCAGGGTCCACCAGTGCCTCGTCCGGCAGCATATACGGGGATCCGAGGACGAATTTCGTGTTGAGATCACTTAGCCGGACGACCGACACCGAGGTGCATTCGGAACCGGTTCCGGAAGTGGTGGGACAGGCGATATGGGGCAGCAGCGGACCGGGCACGGGCCGGCCGGGTCCCGCCGGAGGGCCGAGATAATCGGTGAATTCCGCCGGATAGAGGGCGTAGACCATGCCGGCCTTGGCGGTATCCATGGAGGAACCGCCGCCGACCGAAACCACGCTGTCAAAATTGCCCCCGCGGAGGAATTCCGCTGCTGCAATAAAGGTCTTGTCGTCAGGCTCGATCCGGATGTCGGAGAACACCGCGACATCGATACCGTTTTTCTTCAGTCCGCGAAGCGCGGTATCCACGTAGGGGCCGTCACGCAGAAAGGGGTCGGTAAACAGGGCCACCCGGGAAAATCCACGGCCCTTGGCGCGCTCACCGAGTTCGGACAGGCATCCCCGGCCGAAGGTGAGCTTGGGCATCATGACGGTGAAGGTATCGGCACCTTGCTCGCAGGGGGAAAAATACTGGCAGGGCATTTTGCGAAAGGTCAGTTGGGGTTAGGGGGCGGTTGTTCACGAGACGCTATCTTGTCCAGGATGCGCTGCTCCACCTGTGCCATGTCCTCCAGGACGTGGCGAATATCCTCCTGTTGCTGGAGCAGGACCGCCCTGTGCTTGTTGATTACCCGGAGCACGTAACGCGATTGGGCATCTTCTCCCGATTCGCTGTCATAGAGTTCCAGGGTTTCCCGTATTTCCGCCAGGCTGAATCCCAGTCTCTTGGCACGCAGAATCAGTCTCAGCCGGACGCGGTCCCGTTCCCGGTAAATACGCCGGGTGCCATCACGCTCAGGCGCCAGCAGCCCCTCGTCCTCGTAGAAACGGATGGTGCGCGCGGTGATGTCGAATTGCTCGGCCAGGCCGGAAATGGTGTAGCGGCTCGTCATGGACATACAGTGTACGGAATATTGACGTTTACGTAAACGGCATGCGACACTCAAATTCTGTCCCGGACCGGTTCCACCATGCTCCAAAAGCTAAAGCCCCCGCCCCCCGGCCCAGACCGTAACGCCGATATCCCGCATGTCCGCTTCATCACTGCGGCCAGCCTGTTCGATGGGCATGACGCCGCCATCAACATCATGCGCCGGATCCTCCAGGACTGTGGCGCAGAGGTCATACACTTGGGACACAACCGTTCCGTGGAGGATATCGTCACCGCCGCATTGCAGGAGGATGCGCAGGCCATCGCGGTAAGCTCCTACCAGGGCGGCCACATCGAGAACCTCAAGTACATGATGGACATGCTGCGCGAGCGGGGAGGGGAGGATATCCGGGTGTTCGCCGGCGGCGGCGGTGTGATCGTTCCCGGGGAGATCCAGGAACTCGAGGACTATGGCGTCACCCGGGTGTATTCCCCCGAGGATGGCCAGTCCATGGGGCTCGAGGGAATGATCCGGGAAACCATCGCGCTCAGCCTCTTCGATCCGGCCGCCAGGGCGCCTGAGAATCCGGATGAACTGTCCGCCGAGAACTGGCGTCCGCTGGCGCACTATCTCACCGCACTGGAAAACGGCGCCATCGGAGAATCCGGGCTGCGCGCCCTGCGGGACCGGGCGGCGTCGCTGGACAGCCCGGCTCCGGTACTGGGCATTACCGGCACCGGCGGCGCCGGCAAATCCTCGCTTACGGATGAACTGATCCTCCGGTTCCGCCTGGGCCAGAACGAAACGCTCAGGATCGCCCTGGTCGCCGCGGATCCCTCCCGCCGGCGTACCGGCGGCGCATTGCTGGGGGACCGCATCCGGATGAACGCCATTGCCCATCCGAACATATTCATGCGCTCGATGGCCACCCGGGAGTCCGCATCCGAACTGCCCGCCACCATGGCGGATATGATCGCGGCATGCCAGGTGGCCGGCTTCGACCTGGTGCTGGTGGAAACGCCGGGCATCGGCCAGGGCAATACGGCCATCGACGACCTGGTGGACCTTTCCCTGTACGTCATGACTCCGGAGTACGGCGCCCAGAGCCAGCTGGAGAAGATCGACATGCTGGATTTTGCGGACGTGGTGGCGATCAACAAGTTCGACCGCAAGGGCGCCCAGGACGCCTACCGTGACGTCTGCAAGCAGGTTCAGCGGAACCGCCGGGCCTTTGGCGAGTCCCCGGCATCGATGCCGGTATTCGGCACCATGGCCGCCCGGTTCAACGACAGCGGCTTGACCGCCCTGTATCACGAAATCCTGGACCGGCTGGCCGCCATCGGCCTGAGTGTCACGGACGACTCCCTGCAACGGAGGGACATCCGGTACCCGGACGATGAGGTCATGCTGATCCCTCCAGCGCGGGTGCGCTATCTGAGCGAAATCGCCGAAACCGTGCGGGACTACAAGGCAAGTGTCCGGCAGCGGTCGGCCCTTGCCCGGGAGCGCCAGCAGCTGACGGCGTCGATATCGATGCTGGAAGCCGCAGGTGAAGCCGTGCCGGAAGCCCTGGTATCCCTGTCCATGGAACGGGAAGAGTCCCTGGGCGAGGAGGCGCGGCGGTTGCTCGAGGAGTGGCCGGAGCGCCGGGATGCCTATCGGGATGATGAACTGGTTGTCCGGGTCCGGGACCGGGAAAGCCGTAGCCCCCTCGTTCGGACCACGCTGTCGGGCACCCGCCTGCCGCGCATCGCCCTGCCGTCCTTCGAGGACCATGGCGAACTCCTCAAGTGGCTGATGCTGGAAAACCTCCCGGGCAGTTTCCCGTTTGCCGCCGGCGTGTTTCCGCTCAAGCGAGACAACGAGTCTCCCACCAGGATGTTCGCCGGCGAGGGCGACGCCTTCCGCACCAACCGCCGTTTTCGGGAGCTTTCGGCGCACGCCGAGGCAAAGCGGCTGTCAACCGCCTTCGATTCGGTGACGCTGTACGGATGCGACCCGGACGAGCGTCCGGACATCTACGGCAAGGTCGGCAACTCCGGGGTGTCCATCGCCACCCTGGATGATATCCGGGTGCTCTACGACGGCTTTGACCTGTGCGATCCCATGACTTCCGTGTCCATGACCATCAACGGTCCGGCACCGATCATTCTGGCCATGTTTCTGAACGCGGCCATCGAGCAGCAGCTTGACCGGTTCAGGGAGCAGCACAGCCGGGAACCCAGTGAGGACGAGGCTTCGTCAGTGCGCCGGTGGACGCTGGAAAACGCCCGCGGAACCGTGCAGGCAGACATCCTGAAAGAGGACCAGGGTCAGAATACCTGCATCTTCTCCACGGAGTTCGCGCTCAAGCTGATGGGGGACATCCAGGAGTACTTCGTGGAGCACAGGGTGCGGAACTTCTACTCGGTTTCCATCTCCGGATACCACATCGCCGAAGCCGGGGCCAATCCCATCTCCCAGTTGGCCTTCACCCTGTCGAATGGGTTCACCTTCGTGGAAACCTATCTCGCCCGCGGCATGGATATCGACGACTTCGCCCCCAACCTGTCGTTTTTCTTCAGCAACGGGATGGACCCGGAGTACACGGTGATGGGCAGGGTGGCCCGCCGTATCTGGGCGGTGGCCATGCGGGAGCGGTACGGCGCCAACGAGCGTTCCCAGAAACTCAAGTACCATATCCAGACCTCGGGACGGTCGCTCCATGCCCAGGAAATGGACTTCAATGACATCCGTACCACGCTGCAGGCGCTGATCGCTGTCTACGATCATTGCAACAGCCTCCACACCAATGCCTATGACGAGGCCATCACCACTCCCACCGGGGAGTCGGTGCGTCGGGCGCTGGCAATACAGCTCATCATAGACAATGAATGGGGGCTTGCCGGCAACGAGAATCCGAATCAGGGAAGTTTCATCATCGACGAGTTGACCGAACTGGTGGAAGAAGCCGTGCTGATGGAGTTTGACCGGATCTCCGAACGCGGCGGCGTGCTCGGTGCGATGGAGACCGGGTACCAGCGGGGCAAGATCCAGGATGAGTCCATGGAGTACGAGCATCGCAAGCACGATGGATCGATGCCCATCATCGGTGTGAACACCTTCCTGAAGGAAGGAGAAGCGGAACGGCGTGATATCGCTTTGGCGAGATCCAGCGACGACGAAAAGAAAAGCCAGATCCGCCGCTTGAGGGAATTTCACGAGCGTCACCAGGATTACGCGGAATCGGCCCTCGAACGGGTCCGGCTGGCCGTGCTGGAGAACCGGAATGTCTTCACTGAACTGATGCATGCGGTCCGGCACTGTTCCCTCGGCCAGATTTCAGGAGCGCTGTACCGGGTGGGAGGGCAATACCGCAGGAACATGTAGTCGGGCAAGGCTGGGGGATAATTTTTAGATTCGTTCTTTTTCGGTACCCCCCTAGAAGGAAAAGAAATCCAATTGCTATTTTTTGGGGCTGACAGGTTGCCTGTCGTCGCCGTTCCTGGGCGAGATGCCCGCCTTGCCGTTCAGCAGGCGGGACAAGGCCTGTCGAGTGCAGCCAAGTTTACCTGCTGCTCCAGTTACGGTAAGCCCTGCCGCTTCAAGATCATCCCGCAGCGTTTTCCCGGGATGGCAGGGATTCAGCATGGTCATCGTTCGAATCCTCCTCGAACAGTGGTAGTCCACCAGATCCTCATCCACGACCTCGCAGCTCTCAAAGCGGAACACTGCCCGCCGGTTGCCTGGACACTGTTGCTCCTCATTCTGACCATATCGCCTTTCAGTGGACGCAATCTGTAGCCGTGCCTAGTTGCAATATCTCCGGATCTTGTGCTTCCCCGTGAGATTGTTTCAGAAAGACAAGACAGAGAGTAACCGTTCGCTGGTAATCGGCTCAAGACACCTGCAGCATGCTGGCAGTCTTGCAAACCATCGAACATCTGCATATTTTCACGTCGGTTCTGAACATCAAGGGCAGGCCTTTCGGTCAATTGAACAAGCCCAAGTTCGGTATGAGCGATAGCAATATGGGAACACAATGGAACCTGGCTTTTACCGCTGAATCGGAAGAGGCTCATCTGGGGGTGAACCTGAAGGGCTCAAATATGACGACTGGCCCATTGCCAAGTTCCTGTTGTCCGAGCAGGACAATCCCAGCATTGAGAATCTCAAGTCACAGGTCGACGATCCCGATGGGATTTTCATTAGGCTTATGAGGGACGCCTGGCAGGTTATCAGCAGGCCGAATATCGAAGAACAGTACATCGGTGGAGGAATTGCCAGTCTGGCCGAGACAGACAACCGGAAATGGCTACAGATGGTCGGGGAGTCGCTGGACTGCCTGGATTCAATAAATTCCTACCAGGGAGGGCGAAGCAACTGGTCACCTTGGTGAAACAGCCAATGAAAGGGGATCGAAGACGCTTGATGCCCGTTTCACCACATCTGACTGTTTTTTCCAAAGTCGGTCTTGGGGAGGGCTTCGAGGAGGAACTCAGACGAATTCTCGGAGAGATGAAGCCAATTTACGACTGGGTAAAAAAGTCAGCAGGAAGATAGAATTTTTGAGCATCCCATGGTTGTATATCCTACGATGGATTCTGAAAAATATCGATGAAACGTTGAACATCGCAGTATTTTTTCGCTTCGGACCCCGAGTCGCAGGCAACTCATAATTATTGGGAAACTGATTGATGGCGCATCTTAACGACAGTCTCAAGCAACTCTTTCAGGAATTGGTCGAGGCGGTCGAATTACCCCGCGCAAAGTCGATATGGGCACTTGCATTGGGAAATAGAGAGGTCAAATCACTGTATCAATTTCAGGCTGAAGCGATCACAAAGTTTCTTGAAGTTGATTGTGCTCAATCCAATCTGCGCTATGATTCAATATAATCCAGTTGCCTCCAGCATTGGCTGTTGCGCGCTGAAAATCACGATAATGATCGTTCAAGCACCAATACGAGATGACGAACACTGTTTCGGGCACCCCCGATACATTCCCAAAGCTCCTGATTCTCAACGCCCAGCGATTTGGTGACCGCCCCGCGGTCAGGGAAAAGGAATATGGAATCTGGCAGACCTGGACCTGGAAGGAGGTCAAGGAGGAGTTGTTCGCACTCGCCGCCGGACTCCGGGAGCTGGGTTTTTCCCCCGGAGACAAGCTCGCCATCATTGGCCGTAATCGCCCGCGACTGTACTGGGGCATCACGGCCGCCCAGTGTCTTGGCGGCATTCCGGTGCCGGTATACGCCGATTCCGTCGCCGAGGAAATGGAGTTCGTCCTCAATCATGCCGGCGTGCGTTTTGTCCTGGCCGAGGACCAGGAACAGGTGGACAAGGTGCTGGAAGTGGGTGAGAGTGTTGAGACACTCGATCAGATCATCTACGACGATCCGCGGGGACTGAGGGAATACGACCAGACGAAGCTGCATGATTTCGCCGTGGTGCAAAACCTGGGTCGGGAAGCCCTGTCCAGGGAACCGGAACTGCTGAACGAGACCATCGACCAAGGCAGGGGTTCCGATGTCGGGATTTTTCTCTACACTTCCGGCACTACGGGCAAGCCAAAGGGTGTGGTTCTAACCAACGACAACATCATCATCACCTCCCGCAACAGTGTCGAATTCGACCGACTTACCGAGGCGGAGGAAACCTTGAGCTACCTGCCCATGGCTTGGGTCGGGGACCACATCTTCTCACATGGCCAGGCCTACGTGGCCGGATTCTGCATCAACTGTCCGGAAAGCGAGGAAACCGTTGCCACGGACCTCCGGGAGATCGGCCCGACCTACTACTTCGCACCGCCCAGGGTGTTCGAGGGGCTGCTGACCCACGTGATGATCCGCATGGAGGATGCCGGCCGCATCAAGCAGAAGCTGTTCCACTATTTCATGAAGGTGGCCAGGGAAACCGGGATACGCATACTGGACGGGGAGCAGGTCTCACTGGTGGACCGTCTCAAGTACTGGCTCGGCAACCTCCTGATTTACGCCCCCCTGAAGAACACCATGGGATTCAGCCGGATCAAGCTGGCCTATACCGCAGGTGAGGCCATTGGTCCCGAAATCTTCGATTTCTACCGCTCGCTCGGCATCAACATCAAGCAGTTGTACGGCCAGACCGAGGCTGCCGTGTTCATCACCATGCAGCCCGACGGCGAGGTGTATGCCGATACGGTCGGCGTTCCGGCTCCGGAGGTGGACATCCGCATCACCGATGCGGGCGAGGTGGTGTACCGCGGTCCGGGTGTGTTCCAGAGTTACTTCCGCGACGAGGAAGCCACCCGGGAGACGAAGGATGACGAAGGCTGGGTACATACGGGAGATGCCGGCTATTTCGATGACAGGGGGCACCTTCGCATCATCGACCGAGCCAAGGATGTCGGCCGGCTGAATGACGGTTCCCTGTTTGCTCCCAAGTACCTGGAGAACAAGCTCAAGTTCTTTCCGCATATCAAGGAGGTGGTGGCATTCGGTCACGAACGGGAATTCGTCACCGCATTGATCAATATCGATCTGGACGCAGTGGGAAACTGGGCCGAACGCAACAACATCCCCTACGCGAGCTACCAGGAACTGGCCGGGAATCCCGAGGTATACGGCATGATGGAGGAGAGCATCCGCCAGACCAATGCCGATCTTGCCGGCGAATCCCAGATGGGCGGTTCCCAGATACAGCGCTTCCTGATCCTGCACAAGGAACTGGACCCTGACGACGGCGAGATGACCCGGACCAGAAAGGTCCGCAGAAACATCATCCGGGACAAGTACGGGGTGCTCGTGGACGCATTGTATGAAGGCCTAGAGTCCTGCCACATCCGCACGGAAGTCACATTCGAGGATGGCCGCAAGGGCACGCTTGAGGCGGACCTGAGTATCCGCGACGTGGAGGTCTTCCCGACTGTCGCGAAATCCGCCTGAGGAAGGTATGGACCAGGCCGCCGCATCGGAAGACATCCTCCTGGACCTCAGGAACATTTCCCTTTCCTTTGGCGGGGTCAAGGCGCTGATCGACATCAGCTTCGATATCCGCCGGGGTGAGGTTCGCGCCATCATCGGACCCAACGGTGCCGGCAAGAGCTCCATGCTCAATGTCATCAACGGCTTCTACCACCCGCAGGAGGGCGAAGTCTGGTTTGACGGCAAGCTGCGTGGTCCCATGAAGCCTCACCAGATCGCCCGGCAGGGTATTGCGCGCACCTTCCAGAACATCGCCCTGTTCCGGGGGATGAGCACCCTGGACAACCTGATGACAGGCCGCATCACGCACATGCATGAAAACATGTTCTGGCAGGCAATCTGGAAGGGCAGGGCGGAAAAGGAGGAACTGGCCCACCGGGAGAGAGTGGAACACATCATCGATTTCCTGGAGATCCAGTCCATACGCAAGACGCCGGTGGGCAAGTTGCCCTACGGCCTGCAGAAGCGGGTGGAGCTCGGCAGGGCACTGGCGGCTGAGTCAAAGCTCCTGTTGCTGGATGAACCCATGGCAGGGATGAACCTGGAGGAGAAGGAGGACATGTGCAGATTCGTGCTGGACGTACACGACCAGTTCGGCACCACCATCGCCCTGATCGAGCATGACATGGGAGTGGTCATGGATATCGCGGACCGCGTGGTTGTCCTTGACTATGGCAGGAAGATCGGCGACGGTTACCCGGATGAAGTCCGCAGCAACAAGGACGTGATCGATGCCTACCTCGGTGTGGCCCATGACTGAACGACCCCGGAGCGAATGATGAGCCCTGCCGTACTGAACACCATCGAAGTCTTCCTGAACGGACTGATGGCCGGTGTCATGTATTCGCTGGTGGCCCTTGGATTCGTGCTCATTTTCAAGTCCTCCGGGATTTTCAACTATGCCCAGGGCGTAATGGCCCTGTTCGCGGCCCTGACCCTGGTGGGATTCCAGACCGGGCAGATACCGTTCGCACACCTGATCAACGTGGTATTCGGGACCGACTACCATCACTGGGGCGAGGGAATGAATACCGTCCTGGCCATCATTCTCACCATGCTGATCATGATATTGCTAGCCTGGATTGTGGAGAAGCTGGTCCTCAGGTACCTCGTCAACCAGGAGCCCATCATACTGTTCATGGCCACCATCGGGCTGGCATTCTTCCTGGAAGGTCTCGGGGACCTGATGTGGGGCGCCAATATCAAGGTGCTGAACGTGGGGCTTCCGTCCGGCGGTTCATTCTGGTGGGAGGACGTCACCCGGACCTGGGCGAGCGAAGGCTCGGATTACTACGGCATGTACATCGACGTGCTGGATGTGTGGGCCGCGGGAATCGCGGTGGTCCTCGTTGTCGCCCTGACCGCCTTTTCGCAGTTCACCAAGACAGGACGTGCGCTCCGCGCCGTTGCCGACGACCACCAGGCCGCGCTCACGGTGGGCATCTCCCTGCGCACCATCTGGGTGGTGGTCTGGTCCATTGCCGGCTTCGTGGCCCTGGTGGCAGGCATCATGTGGGGCGCGAAGTCCGGCGTCCAGTTTTCGCTCTCGCTGATCGCCCTGAAAGCGTTGCCGGTGCTGATTCTCGGGGGATTCACCTCCATTCCCGGCGCGATCGTGGGAGGGCTGATCATCGGGGTGGGAGAGAAGCTGTTCGAATATTCCGTCGGCCCCATGATCGGCGGTGCCACGGAAAACTGGTTTGCCTACGTGCTGGCGCTGTTCTTCCTGATGTTCCGGCCCCAGGGGCTGTTCGGCGAGCGGATTATCGAGAGGGTATAGAATGATTTACCGGGAAGCAGGCGATTTCAAGACCAGTTATTCTGCGGACCAGCAGACCTTTCCCATCGGCTTTGATCGCTGGACGGTACGGGTGGTGGTGATTTTCGCTTTCCTCGTCGTGCCGTTCCTGATCAACGATTACTGGGAAAAATCCATTCTGCTGCCGTTCCTGATCTGGTCCCTGGCGGCGCTTGGACTCAACATCCTTACCGGGTACTGCGGCCAGCTCAGCCTGGGAACGGGCGGTTTCATGGCGGTGGGAGCCTATGCGTGCTACAAGCTCACCACGATGTTCCCGGAAGTCAACATCCTGTTCGTGGTGCTGCTTGCGGGCGTGGTGACGGCGCTGGTGGGCATCCTGTTCGGCCTGCCGAGCCTGAGGATCAAGGGATTCTATCTGGCGGTAGCCACGCTGGCGGCCCAGTTTTTCCTGGTCTGGCTGTTCAACAAGGTGCCCTGGTTCTATAACTATTCCGCCTCGGGCCAGATCAACATGCCGGAGCGGGAGGTTCTCGGCTTCATTGTCAGCGGGGCCAATGCAGAGCCCTGGGCCACGTACCTGTTCACGCTGCTGTTCGTGCTGGTGTTCGCGGTGATTGCCCGGAACCTGACCCGGGGCCGGCTGGGCCGTTCCTGGATGGCAATCCGGGACATGGATATCGCAGCGGAGATCATCGGGGTGCCGCCCCTGCAGGCGAAACTCTCGGCCTTCGCAATCAGCTCGTTTTACATCGGCCTGGCCGGTGCCCTCTTCTTCGGGGTCTACCTTGGCGCCGTGGAACCCACCGAGGCATTCGGAATCGACAAATCCTTCCTGGTTCTTTTCATGATCATTATCGGGGGACTCGGATCCATTGCGGGGTCGTTCATCGGCGCCGCATTCATGGTGCTTTTGCCGGTACTGTTCAAAAACATCATGGTAGGCGACTTCGGCTGGCCTACCGATACCGTCCAGCATTTCATCTTCATGCTGGTCGGCGGCCTGATCATGTTTTTCCTCATCGTGGAGCCCCATGGGCTCGCGCAGTTATGGCGCATTACCAAGGAAAAGCTGCGACTGTGGCCGTTTCCTCACTAAACCCAATACCAAACCAACTGGAGAATCCTATGAAACTGAAGCAACTCACTGCCGTTACCCTGGCGGCGACCGTGGCGCTTGGCGGCGGGGTGGTGTCAGCAGACCTGACATTCCCGTCGTTGAGTTACCGCACCGGTCCCTACGCGCCCAATGGCATTCCGTTCGCGGATGGGTATGCGGACTATTTCACGCTTCTGAATGAGCGTGACGGCGGCATCGGTGGAGAAAAAATCAACTTCATCGAATGCGAAACCGGCTACAACACCGAAAAGGGCGTGGAGTGCTACGAGTCCACCAAGGGTCAGGGCTCCCTTGTGTACCAGCCGTTGTCCACCGGCATCACCTACCAGCTGATCCCCAAGGTCACCGCCGACAATATTCCCATGCACTCCATGGGCTACGGCCGCACCTCGGCTGCCAATGGCAGGGTGTTCAGCCATATCTTCAACTTTCCCGGTACCTATTGGGATGCCGCCTCCATTATCGTCAAGTACATCCTGGACGAGGAGGGTGGTGACATCAGCGGCAAGTCCCTCGCTTTGGTCTACCACAACTCCGCTTACGGCAAGGAACCCATCCGTACGTTGCAGGAACTGTCCAAGAAACACGGTTACAACCTGACCCTGCTGGCCGTGGACCATCCCGGCCAGGAGCAGAAGTCCCAGTGGCTGCAGATCCGCCGGGAACGTCCTGATTACGTGCTCATGTGGGGCTGGGGAGTCATGAACCAGGTTGCCATCCAGGAAGCGGCCAATATCCGCTATCCGATGGATCACTTCATCGGTGTCTGGTGGTCCGCGTCGGAAAACGACGTGATCCCGGCCGGTGAGGGCGCCAACGGCTACAAGGCGATCAACTTCCACGGCGTCGGCAGCGACTACCCCCTGTACAACGATCTGAAGAAGTATGTCGTGGATGCCGGAAAGGCTGCCGGTGATGGAAACTATCTGGGCACCGTGCTCTACAACCGGGGGATCTATGCCGCCGTGCTGGCATCCGAGGCTGCCCGCACCGCCCAGGAGATCCATGGTGTCTCCGACATCACGCCGGCACAGATGCGCGACGGCATGGAGGCCCTGAAGGTCGACCAGGCGCGCATGGCCGAACTCGGCCTGCCGAACTTCGGACCGGACATCAACGTGACCTGTGCAAGCCACGGCGGTCCCGGTGAAGCGGCGATCCAGCAATGGGATGCCGCCAGCAAATCCTGGACCCGGATCACGGGATTCTCCGGGGCGGACCGCGAAGTGGTGGACGCGCTGATCGCGGAGGATTCGGCAGCCTATGCCACGGAAAACAAGATCACGGCGCGTGATTGCTGAATAAGAATACGCCTTTCAATACGGGCGGTCGGTTGATGCCGGCCGCCCGAACTGACAGGTCGGAATGCCCCTGGTGTTGGAGCCCGGTATGAACAGCAGCGACATCGTACTCAGCGTCAACAATATCGAGGTCATCTACGACCACGTGATCCTGGTGCTGAAGGGTGTTTCCCTGGAAGTACCCAGGGGCGGGGTCGTGGCGCTGTTGGGAGCCAACGGTGCCGGCAAGACCACCACCATCAAGTCCATCTCCAATATCCTCGGCACGGAACGCGGAGAGGTCACCAAGGGCTCCATCGAATTTATGGGGGAGCGGGTGGATGCGCTCTCACCCAATGAACTGGTCAAGCGCGGTGTGGTGCAGGTCATGGAGGGCCGCCATTGTTTCGAGCATTTGACAGTGGAAGAAAACCTGCTCACCGGCGCCTACACCCGCAAGGCTACACGCACGGAAATCAACGACGACCTGGAACTGGTTTACAGCTATTTTCCGCGTCTCAAGGATCGGCGCCGGAGCCAGGCCGGATACACCTCGGGCGGCGAACAGCAGATGGTGACCGTTGGCAGGGCGCTCATGGCAAAGCCGAGCGTCATCCTGCTGGATGAGCCGTCCATGGGACTGGCGCCCCAGCTGGTGGAGGAGATTTTCGAGATCGTCAAGGCACTGAATGAAAAGGAAGGCGTCACGTTCCTCCTTGCTGAGCAGAACACGACAGTGGCATTGCGTTACGCCACCTATGGCTACATACTGGAAAACGGGCGCGTGGTGATGGATGGGGACGCGGGGTCACTGGCGCAGAACGAAGACGTGAAGGAATTCTATCTCGGCATGAGCGGAGGCGATCGCAAGAGCTTCCGTGATGTCAAGCACTACCGCCGCCGCAAGCGCTGGCTTGCTTGACCGGAGCTGGGGCAAGCCCACACGAGACCCGCGATGACGATGCATTACGACCAGCGGGAAAGCCGCACGAACGACGAGCGGGCCGCGTCCCTCACGACGGATGTGCTGGCGCATATCGTCCACGCCAAGACCCATTCGCCGGCCTACGCGGAGATTCTTGGGGACGTGGATATCGGCGATCTTGCAACCCTGGAGGATATCGCCGCGCTTCCGCTGACACGGAAATCCGAACTGATAGAGCGACAGGGGCAGGCCCCGCCCTTCGGCGGCCTCGCCGCCCTGACGGGAGAACCACTGACACAGATATTCGCTTCTCCCGGACCGATCTTCGAACCGCAAACGGCACGGGTGGATTACTGGCGCACGGCAAGGGCCCTGTTCGCAGCAGGCATTCGTAGTGGAAGCCTGGTTCACAACGGCTTTTCCTATCACCTCACGCCAGCGGGCAGCATGCTGGAAAACGGCTGTCATGCGCTGGGGGCCGCTGTGGTCCCGGGAGGGGTCGGCAATACCGAGCAGCAACTGGAAACCATCGGCCTTCTGAAACCGGATGCCTATTGCGGCACACCGTCGTTTCTCGGGATTTTGCTCGACCGCGCGGATGAAGCCGGCCTTGATGTCAGCTCGATTGACAAGGCGCTGGTGAGTGGAGAGGCCTATCTGCCGAACTTGCGGCAGAAGTTCGCGAACCGGGGAATCACCGGCCTGCAATGTTACGCCACGGCGGATGTAGGCCTGATCGCCTATGAGTCGTCCGCGGAGTCAGGCATGATTGTCGACGAGGACGTGTACCTGGAAATCGTACGGCCGGGAACCGGGGAGCCGCTGCCGGACGGCGAGGTGGGAGAGGTGGTGGTAACTCCGCTGAACCCGGACTACCCGCTGATCCGTTTCGCAACCGGAGACCTTTCCGTGATCCTTTCCGGCACCAGTCCCTGTGGTCGCACGAATCGTCGCATCAAGGGGTGGATGGGGCGCGCCGACCAGACCGTCAAGGTACGGGGCATGTTCGTGCATCCGTCCCAGGTGAACAGCGTTGTCAGACGCCATTCCGAGATTCGCCATGCACGCCTGGTGGTCGAGAGGTTGGACCAGGCGGATGCCATGACGCTGTATTGTGAATGCGAGCACCGGGCGGAAGGACTGGCCGATGCCATTGCGGGAACCATCCGGGAACTTTGCAAGTTGCGTGGCGGGGTCGAGTTGGTCGAACCGGGAACGCTGCCCAACGACGGTATCGTGATCGAAGACAAGCGCAGCTACGACTGAATCCATGGACACGGCGCCCCTGGCCGGTATCCGGGTGATCGATCTGAGCCAGTATCTGCCCGGGCCTTACGCCACGCGAATTCTTTGCGACCTTGGTGCCGAGGTGATCAAGATTGAACCACCGGCCGGAGACCCGCTCAGGAAAATGTTCAGCGCGAATGGCGACCTGGATTCATCCGTGTACAGGATGCTGAACCGTGGCAAGTCAATCGCCCGACTGGACTTGAAAGACCCCGGCTTTATGGATGCATTCCGGGCGATTGTGGCGGAAGCGGACGTGTTCCTCGAATCTTTCCGCCCCGGCGTCGTGGCACGCCTGGGCCTGGGACATGACCACTGCAGCAGCCTCAATCCCCGGCTGATCTACTGTTCGCTTTCCGGTTACGGCCAGGATGGTCCCCTGCGCCTCGCCGGCGGGCATGACATCAACTACTGTGCGGCAGCCGGCGTGTTCAGTTTCTCCGCCATGCATGCGCCACCATTTCCGCTGATGGCGGACCACGGGGGGGCAATGAGTGCGGTCAACGCCATACTGGCGGCTCTGCTGGGCAGGACACGGCACGGCCGGGGAGCCGTGCTTGACATTTCCCTGTATGAAACCATGCTGTCCTACCAGTACCCCGCTACCGCCGAATCAGGTGATGGGAATTCCGAACTTCTGACCGTCACCGGCGGGGCGGCCTGCTACAATTTCTACCGGACCGCGGATCAGGGAGTCATCACCCTGGGTGCCCTGGAACCCGTCTTCTGGCGCAATTTCTGTGAGGCCATGGCGCAGCCGGACTGGACTGGCAGGCAGTTCGAAGCCATGCCCCAGGAGGCGCTGATCGACGAGGTCAGGGGCGCCATCGGCAGCATGACCCTGGAGGAGGTCGTCGCCCGGCTTGAAGGGGTGGATTGCTGTTTTGAACCGGTTCCCGATGCAGCCGAAATCCATGCCCACCGCCAGACAGTGTCACGTTGCATGTTCACCCCGGACAGGGTGGGGTATCCCGGCAGAATCGACGGACATCAACCCTTTACCGATCGTCCGACCCGGGATCTGCCGGTGGGCGTTCTTCCCCGATGGACCAATTGAAATCAGGCATGTCATTCGAAACCATACAACTTGAAACAGATTCCCGGGGCATTGCCACGCTGACGCTGGACCGCCCTGGGAAACACAATGCCATGGACTCCCGGATGATGGTGGAAATCCGTGATGCCGTCCGTGGACTGGATGCCGACTCCGCTGTCCGGGGTGTGATCCTGGCGGGAAACGGCCCGAGTTTCTGCGCGGGCGCCGATCTCGGATGGATGCGGGACAATTTTGCCCGCAGCCGCGAGGAGCGTATCCAGGAAAGCGACGTCCTGAGCACCATGCTCCATGCGATGGATACGATTTCCAAGCCCCTGATCGCAAAAGTGCACGGGCAGGCCTATGCCGGCGGCGTCGGCCTGATCTCGGTCTGTGACATCGCCATCGGCGTGCCGGAAGCCAGGTTTTCCGTTACCGAGGTGCGCCTGGGACTGACACCCGCCAACATTTCCACCTATCTCATTGCCCGGGTGGGGGCGCGGAATGCGCGGCGCCTCTTTCTGAACGCGCATTTCTTCCAAGGCGACGAGGCGGTGCAGTACGGACTGCTCGACAAGGTGGTGCCCGCCGGGGAATTGGACAAGGCGGTCGAAGCCGAGGTCCGGCCATTGCTGGACTGTGCTCCCGGCGCCGTTGCGATGACCAAGGAGTTGATTGCGTTTGTGAGAACCCACGACGCGGAAGCCAACCGCAGGCATACGGCGGTCCTGCTGGCGGACTGCTGGGAGGGGGAGGAGGCCCAGGTGGCCATCGCCAATTTCTTCGACAAGAAACCGCCGCCCTGGACGGTTGACGATGACTGAGCCGATGCGACTCACCGAGGAGGAAAAATCCATGCTGGCCGGTGACTGGGGCTATCCCAGGCAGTGGGCCATGGAGCATCTGCTCCGGGTAGGTGCGTTTTTCGATGCCGAAAGGCTGACGGAAGTCTCGCAGGCGCACATGATGGCGGACACGGAATCCCTGGGGGAAGCCGGTGTGGCCTTCATCGAAGAGCTGGCGGCCTGCCCGAAGGATGAACGGGAAGTCCGGATCCCCATGATCACGGACCCGCGGGGGATCGACTTCGCGCACTACCGTGAACTCGGCCAGGAAGAATGGATGGCGGATCTCGAGCAACGCGCCATCGATGCATTCAAGGCCCTGGGTATCCTGATGACGGACACCTGTATCAATTACCAGACGATCATGCCGCCGGCGCGCGGAGAACGTCTTGCCTTCGGCGATACCGGTGTGGTGATCTACTGCAACAGCGTGCTTGGAGCCTATTCCAACTTCGAGGGCGGACCCTCCGCCCTGGCCGCGGGCCTGACCGGCCGGGTGCCCTGCTACGGTCTCCATCTGGATGAAAACCGACGCGCCACAAAGCGCTTCAGGCTGGAATACCAGCCACGGAACCTGGTGGAGTGGGGCGCACTGGGAGCGCTGGTGGGCAAACGTACGGGATCATACTGGGATGTGCCCGTGATCGAGAACGTGGAGGGCCCCCTGAGCTCGGATGAACTCAAGCATCTCGGCGCCGCCATGGCGAGCTACGGATCGGTGCCCTTGTACCACCTGGTCGGAATCACCCCAG
This sequence comes from Gammaproteobacteria bacterium, assembly GCA_009842505.1. GTDB lineage: Bacteria > Pseudomonadota > Gammaproteobacteria > Arenicellales > Poriferihabitantaceae > VYFG01. Next base: position 7,094 of record VYFG01000019.1, on the reverse strand, counting down.
AAGCGCCGGAATTGTCATCGGTCTGCAACCCGGACAATCTGGCGGCTGAAGCCGTGACGGAACAGGACTTCGCCGATTACTTCGGCACCTACGGCAACCAGGGAGACAAGGTGGATGTCGTGGTGTTCTCCGCACCGCAGCTGTCATTGCTCGAGCTGGCGGAACTGGCATCCATCCTCGATGGCAAGACCGTGCACAGGGACACGACGCTGCTGGCGGTGACATCGCCGGTGGTGGCGGCCGATGCCCGGCGACTGGGCATCAGCGGACAGATCGAGGCTGCCGGCGGCCGCGTGCTGCAAGGGATGTGTTTTTACCAGAGCTATGCCCGGGAAATGGGTGAGGCCAATGGCTGGACCTCCCTGCTGAGCAACTCCGCCAAGCTGGTGAACATCATCGGAGGCTACGGCTACCAGCCCGCCCTGGCGAGCATGCGCGATTGCGTGGCCGCGGCGGTGGCGGGTGAGATTGTCTGAAACTGTCGGATGTTACCGGGCAGACCGGGATCATTGCGTGTCCTGCCTCGCCCCGGTTCTCGCGCCCTGCCTTCTGTGATTAAATCCCTGCGGTTCAGCCCCCGTCCTCTGCATGACCCTGTAGTATGCCCCGAATATTGAAATGCCACGTCGGTGTCGGCCCCAGGGTCACCGGCACGGCGCTGGTCACGGACGACAATTTTTCCGCCCGCTACGATCTGGACCGTATCCGGGGAATCTTTTCCCGGCCCCAGCACAAGCTGGCCGGCGAAAGCTACGTGGACAGGGTTCTCGTGGTGAACACCGCCAAGGGCGGTGTCGCGAGTGCTTGGATGCTGCATGAAATGGCCAGCCGGGGCATGGCGCCCAAGGCCATCCTGTTCAACCGGGTCAATCCGATCCTGGCCCAGGGCGGTGCGCTGGCGAACATGGCCCTTTGTGACCGCTTCGAGGATGGTGATGTCACCGGGCTGATCCAGACCGGTGAAATCGTGACGGTCGACCCGGCCCGCGGTGAGGTCATCATCGGCTGACAACTGGCGGAAGGATACGGAAATGGCTGGACCGGTAGCCGGCCAGGCAGGCCGCCGCGGAAGATTGTCAGCGGATACTTCCGTCTGTTTGAGCCGACCCCAGGCGGGAAGCGCTGCGGTGATGCTGACGAAGGTACAGGCCCACGCCAAGCAGGAGATAACAGATGCCAAGATAGCCGGGCAACCCCCACACGGCGGAGCCCGCCATGGCCCAGCCCCCTGAAACGGAGCCGAGAAAGGCGCCCATTCCCCACATTGCGGCAAATGAGGCCGCGCCGTTGACCAGTTGGATGCCGCTGAAGCGGTCGCCAAGATCCGCCAGGGAAACGGTGTACACGCCGTAGCCGCAGGCTCCGATGAGGACGATGGCCGGCCACATCCAGAAGGTGGCAACCATCATCGGAAACACGCCGAGCAGCAGTGCCGTGACTACTGCACAGGATGCCAGCACGATGCGTTTGGGAAAACGGTCCGCCAGCCAGCCGATGGGGTACTGCATGACGACATTGCCGAGCACCATGGCACTCAGCAGGTGCGCGGACTGGCCGAGCTCAAGGCCGTTGTGGATGCCGTATACCGGCAAGAGGGACAGGGTGGCCGCATCGAAAATCGCGAAAACAGCAACGCAGGACAGCAGCAGCGGGGCCCGGGGAGCGAAATCCAGCAAGCCGGACGGCGCGCTTTCCTCGGGCTCCGTGGTGTCCTCGTCCCGAACCAGGCTCAGCGGAATCATGCCAACGACCAGCGCGGCAGTCCCGATGAGAAACGGCAGCCACCCCCCGATTCCGATCACTCCAACCACCAACGGACCGATCCCGAAGCTGGCGGAAAGAACGCTGCTGTAGATGGCCACCACCCTGCCGCGACTGTGATCGGCAGCAAACCGCACGATCCAGGCCTCGCTGAGTGCCCACAACACGGCCATGGACGCGCCCTGGAGAAATCGCAAAACGAACCAGGCCTCCAGGCTCGAAAAAAACTTCAGCGCCGGCATGGACAGCGCCGTCAGCGCGGCGGCTATGAGCGCTACCCTCCGGGCACCAACGCGCTTGGAAATTGCGGGAATGAACGGCGAGAACACCACGATGCCGAGGGTGGACATGGACGCGTTGATCCCGATCATCGTGGAGGGAACGCCGCGGGACTCCAGAATCAGGGAGAGCAGGGGGTATGTCATGCCGAACGCAAGGCCGAACACCGAGATTGCGGCGCAGGCAGCGACCAGATTACGCTGGTTGGAAGACACGGCGTTGGGTGTGGGAATCGGTGGAACGGAATGCGGGGCGCAATGTACCATGAACGCGCCCGATGATCCGTCTATGTCATGCAAACGGGCCGGATTCCTGTCGGGGCTTTTCCTGCCTGCCTTACCCTCGCCGAATTACTGTTGGGGGATGGGGTCCGTGCGCTGTCAGCGCAGCTGGCTGTCCTTGCTCCCGCGGCGGTTGTAGAGCCTGGAAGGCTGCTGCTCCGCATCGATCTGCTGTTGGCAGGGGACGCAATGGCGTACGCCCGGGACCGCTTCGCGCCTGGCCTGTGGAATCGCCTGTCCGCATTCCTCGCAATGCGTCAGGCTTGAACCCGTCGGGATGCGGCGGCGTACCTGATCGATCGCGTCACGAACGCTGGCGTCGATCTGGTCCTGTACCGCGCCATCCCGTGCCCATCCCCCGGCCATGGCGGTCTGCTCTTTGGTGAACCAGCCATCAACCCTACCGTATCGGACAGGGAATTGCACCCCCAGGGAAGCACCTGACAGGGGGGAACCGATGCCAGCGCAAGGCATCTGGCAAGCTTGAATAATTCCAGGCCGAAGCTTACTCTCAATCCCTCCCGCGAGACCCTGACGTTCGAACGCAACCGTACGTATTCCTTCGATGGAGATTACTTTCCGATGAGACGCCTGCCATCCTTTTCGCGTACAACCAGGAACAGATTGGCGCCAAACGCACGAACTTCGCTGAGGCAGGATGCCGTCTCGCTTCATCGTGAAGTTCCGGCAGGCCGGATATGACTCTCGCGGACCGCCACGCTCTGGTCACCGGGGGCGGTACCGGTATCGGGGCTGCCATTGCGCTGGCTCTGGCCGGCGACGGCGCAACGGTCACGATCACAGGCCGGCGTGACGGGCCGCTCAGGGAAATCGCGTCCCGTTCGGAGCGTATCCACTGGCGGATCATGGACGTGAGAGACGAGGTCATGATCACGGGGGACATCGAGGCCGCCTCGGATGAGCATGGTGCAATCGATATCCTGGTGGCGAACGCCGGAATCGCCGAAACCGCTCCCCTGCACAAGATTACGCTTGAACATTGGCGGGAGGTGCAACGCATCAATGTCGAGGGGGTGATGCTCTCGATGCGCGGGGTTGTCACGGGCATGACTGAACGCGGCTGGGGCCGGATCATTGCCATCTCGTCGATTGCAGGACTGTCCGGACTGCGTTACTGCGCGGCCTATTCAGCCTCGAAGCATGCGGTGATCGGGTTGGTGAAGAGCGTGGCTGAGGAGGTGCTGATGTCCGGTGTCACGGTCAACGCACTGTGTCCCGGCTATGTCATGACTCCGCTGGTGGAGCGGAACATCGAGAAGATCATGGCCCGTTCGAACATGGACCATGATGAGGCCCTCGCCGCCCTTCGCGACACCAATCCATTCGGCCGGATGATCGAGCCGCAGGAAGTGGCCGCCGCTGTTCTTTGGCTCTGCGGGCCGGGTTCGGGCGCGATCACGGCACAGGCCATACCGATTTCCGGGGGACAGATCTAGATTCCCGACAACATCGTGGGACGCACTCGTCTTGCGGCCGAAAGCGGGAATTCCCTGCGAGCCGGACTGGCCAGTTGCCGTGTATTGGGCAGATCTTTCCCGGTGCAGAACCTGATCGTGGCCTCAGGATCGGGTGCCGGTGAAGAACTCCGGCCACTTCACCCTGACCACATTCGTGTGGCTGGACAGGGAATGGCACTGGTTGATAATCGGCGGGGCAGGGGGCACGGGAAGGCTTTGCCGGTGTTTCTCCAGGGCGGTGTGCATACTCTGGTAAGCGGTGGTGGCAATCGGGTTGAGCAGGTCCATGAGGTGGGTGCAACCTTCCTTTCGCGGGATTCTGTCCCTTGCTTCCTTGAGCCAGCCCGGGCCGATCTGCAGACCTTCCAGTCTCTTCATGTTGGCTTCCACCTGGCGGCAGATTCCGAAGGGGATGTCATCCATGGAAACATCAACCCGGTGAATCCGGAAATCCAGATCAAGGGTTATTCGCAGACTGAACTGGTGAATGGGTTCACCGGCGTCGACACCGTCCTTTTCGTGGTTAGGGGACCGGTACGGCTTGGTGTCCAGAAGATGTGCCTCCACCTCCCAAAGCCCGTCGGGGCGCTCATAGCCCTGAACGTTCAGTTGACGGATGTGGTGCTGTTTGCGGCCTGGAGAGTCGGGAAGGGGCATTTCTGTCCAGAGATTTCCGTAGGGGCGTGGATTTTAACGTACATACGCGGGGAGATATGTTAGTTGCAAATACGGATTTTCTGCAGGTGCAGGCACCATCCGCTCGCCGATTTCACTGACAAGGAATCCGGTGAGCTAATCGGGCTTGCAGTATGTAACGTTCGGTATATACTGTACTGATCAGTACACAACCAAGGAGTTATCCCATGTCCGAACGTCCCCCATTTCCGCCGTTTACCCGTGAAACCGCGCTGCAGAAAGTCCGAATGGCTGAAAACGCGTGGAATCTGCGCGATCCGGAAAAGGTTTCACTGGCCTACACAGAAGACAGTCGCTGGCGCAATCGTGCCGAGTTTTTCCAGGGCCGGGAGGCGATTGTCACTTTTCTGGAACGCAAGTGGGCGCGTGAGCTGGATTATCACCTGATCAAGGAACTCTGGACCTGGCATGACAACCGTATCGCGGTTCGTTTCCAGTACGAATATCATGACGACTCGGGCAACTGGTTCCGCGCACACGGCAACGAGAACTGGGAATTTGACGAGCGCGGCCTGATGCGGCGGCGCGAGGCCAGCATCAACGACGTGCCGATCGATGAATCCGACCGGAAATTCCTGTGGGGTGAGGGGCCTCGCCCGGAAGACTATCCCGGGTTGACGGAACTCGGGCTCTAGCCGGATGCCAAGGGAGATCGCCGAACGCGGGGATGCGGTCGCCGCATTGGCGGAGGTTTTCAGGGAGCATGGTTATTCGGGCAGCTCCCTGGCCAGAATCACGCAGCAGACGGGACTTGGCAAGGGCAGCCTTTATCATTTTTTTCCGGACGGCAAGGAGGAAATGGCGGAGGCGGTGCTGGAAGAGGTGGACCGCTGGTTCAGTGAACATGTGTTTTCGCCGCTTCTCGACCCCGTGGCACCGGGACGCGGAATCGAGCGTATGTTTGAAACCGTGGATCGTTACTTCCGGTCAGGGGAGCGGATCTGCCTGGTCGGCGTGTTTGCGCTCGGTGACAGCCAGAGCCGGTTCGGCGCACGCATCAACCGGTATTTCAGCACCTGGACCGAGGCTCTGGCCGCGGCACTCAAACGCACGGGGCTCACGGACGAGCAGGCATCGGAGACGGCCGAGGAGGTGGTCGTCGGCATTCAGGGGGCCCTGGTGCTGGCGAGGTCCCGGCAAGACCCGAAGATTTTCTCCCGCGCCCTGCGTCGGCTGAAACGGAGCATCCCGGTCAGCGAGTAAACCCGGCCCCAAGTACCATGAACCGCCCCGGAATTTCCCCTGGGCATGTACGCCGCCGCCTCCAGTCAATTCTTCATTCCATTGTAAAATCGAATAATAACAATAAATTAAAGAATAAAATTAGAGTTAGCGAAAGCTCAATCCATTCGCTCGATGGCCATTGCCGTGGCCTCGCCACCGCCGATGCAGAGGGATGCCATGCCGATCCTGGCGTTGCGTGCCCGCATCGCGCCTAGCAGCGTAACCAGGATGCGGGCACCGGATGCACCAATGGGATGACCCAGGGCACAGGCCCCGCCGTGGACGTTTACCCGTCCGGCTACCAGGTCAAGCTCATGCATGGCCGCCATGGTGACCACGGCGAAGGCCTCGTTGATTTCGTAGAGGTCGATATCGCTCGCCGTCTTTCCCAGCCGGTCCAGGCATTGCCGGATGGCGCCCACCGGAGCGGTAGTGAACCAGGCGGGCTCCTGGGCATGGGTGGCATGTCCCAGAATCCGCGCCACCGGTGAAAGACCCCGGCGCTCCGCCTCGGACTCCCGCATCAGCAAAAGGGCGGCCGCGCCATCCGAAATCGAGCTGGAATTCGCTGCGGTCACGGTACCGTCCTGCCGGAATGCCGGCCGGAGTGCCGGTATTTTCTCGATACTGGCGCTGAAAGGGGATTCATCCCTGGATACGGTCACGGTTTCCCTGCGCCCCGGGACTTCCACGGGGACGGTCTCGGCATCAAAACTGCCGTCATTGTTGGCGCCCTGGGCACGTTCCAGCGAACGCACGGCGAATTCATCCTGGGATTCACGGGTAAACCGGTACTTTTCTGCGCAATCTTCAGCGAACGTTCCCATCAGCCGGCCCTTGTCATAGGCATCCTCCAGCCCGTCCAGAAACATGTGATCCATGACCTGGCCATGGCCCATGCGAAGACCCTTGCGCGCCCGGGGAAGGAGGTAGGGCGCATTGGTCATGCTTTCCATTCCACCTGCAACCATGACCGAGTTGGTGCCTGCCATCAGCAGGTCGTGGGCCAGCATGACGGCTTTCATACCGGAACCGCACATCTTGTTGATGGTGGTGCATCCTGCCGAAAGGGGCAGGCCGGCCCCCAATGCAGCCTGGCGAGCGGGCGCCTGTCCCTGACCCGCCGGAAGGACATTGCCCATGATCACTTCATCCACCGCGTCCGCATCAAGACCGGAACGCTCGACCGCGGCACGGATGACCGAGGACCCGAGTCCCGAAGCCGTGAGTCCGGAGAGAACCCCTTGAAAGCTTCCCATCGGGGTTCTGGCAGACCCAACTATCACTACCGAATCTTTCATGATTTTCTAGATAGGTTATTTAGTGTCAGGCAGAAAACCCCGATTTTCGGCGGCATTCCGGCGTGAATCCATTC
>VYFG01000074.1 GCA_009842505.1 Gammaproteobacteria bacterium | reverse complement strand
CATTTGCCCCCGGCAGCCGTCACTGTGCTGCCGGGAAATTTTCCGGCAAGGCCTGCAACACCACATAAGAATCCACCCGCCATCCCGAACCACCCCTATCCAATGACCGAGCCGGAATCTGCGCACGGCCTATCCCTGCTGTTCGACGAAGATGCACTGGCCGTGTTTCTTGCCGACTGCTGGCCCGAAGAGCGGTTCGTCTTTCATGGGGACCCTTCCAGGTTCGGCGCATACGGTGCCGTGTTCGAAGAAGAGGACGTCGAAAAGATCATCCGGGAAGTCGGCAGGCCCGTCGATGTCATCGGCACTGACGGATTCCGGGTCACCTGCAACGACCCCGGGGAAGCCATGGATTACCATGACCACCACGGTGCGATGATCTATCTGACCGGGCTGCACCGGTACCCGGCCGTCCGCGAACTGTGCGACCAACTGTCGGAAGACCTGCGGATTCCCTCCCGTTTCGTGACGTGCGAGGGATTCGCGGCGAGGAAAGGCACCCGGGTTCCCCTGCATTTCGACCACGAAACGAATTTCATGATCCAGCTCAGGGGGAGAAAGCGCTGGGAGGTGGCCGAAAACGATGTCCTAGAAAATCCCCTGTTCTGCTATTTCCCGGACAAGCCGGACCGGTTCTACCGCGATGGGCTTGACCCGTATTCCGGCGACCTGCTCAACGACCGCCTGCCCACGGACCTGGAAACGTTCGAAGCCGGGCCCGGAACGGTCACCTTTCTTCCGAGGGGAACCTGGCACGGCACGGTTTCCCTGGATGACTCCTTCTCCATCGGTTTCGTCCTGGACCCGCCGACGCTGCTGGAAATCGCCATGAGCCACCTGAGCCGGGAACTCCATTCGAACCCCAGGTGGCGCGCCCATCCGCTCTATCCGGTTCGGGAGGATGGAGGCTACGACCGGGTGTTCCGGCACGAAGTCCGGTCGATCCTCCGGGAAATTTCCAGGACGAGCGGTTCCGGCGATGCGGACGATGCGATCAATGACTACCGGTCGAGCGGCCCGGATGACAACACGCGCGAGTACTTCGTGGGTTCGTGACGGATGATACCGGCGATGCCGCACCAGGTTCCCCCAGTCGAAACGCTCGCCGGCACCTCCTGCCTCCTGTGGGACTGCGACGGCGACCTCGGCCTGCAGCTTTCCATGGATCTGCTGCTGCGTGGCGGGTCCGTGACCGTTTTCTCCCGGGACGACGGTTTTCTGGATCGCGCGAGGATCGAGGCCGAAGACATCCGGGCGGATGAACGGTTCACGGCGGTTCGGGAAAATTGGGCGACCCGGTTCGAAGAGTTCGCATTCGGGGCCGGATTCCACAGCCGGATTTTCCTGATCGGGGGCCTTGGCGGCATCTGGAACCAGGCTGGAGACGGTGAACCGAACGGTGAATGCACGAAGGGGATTTCCTCGCTGTCCATCGGAACAGCGGAAAAGCTCGATTTCACGCATGATTTTTTCAGGAGCAGGATTCGGCCGGATATCCATACGGAAGCAGCCGCCCGCGGCGGCGGCAAGCTCCGGATAATATTGGCCGCGTCGCGGCAGGCCCACTCCGCCTGCAGTATCCGGTTCCCGGCGTGCGTGGAGCGGCTTCAGGAACCCTGTAACCCGGGTTTCGATATCTTCCTGCCCCTGTTCGACGACTCGGTCTGCCGGGACGTTGTTCCCCGGCAGATGCTCAAGGCGATCATGAACCCATCCCAAAACCGTCTCAATGTCCATCTCCTCGCGGCTGACGGCGAACATTACCGGGCGCAGAAAATCCCCGTCCCCGAGGATGGCATGGTCCGCCCGGACTCCGGCAAGGCCCGCAATACACTCGGCCGGGTCGAGCACGTGAGCGTCCGGGACACGCCCCTCGGCAAGGGAATCTTCGCACAGAAGGATTTCACCAGGGGCGAGACGATCATCCATGAGAAGGGATTCATGCTGGATTTCCAGACCGGCCATACCCTGCAGACGAGCCACACGGAACACCTTGATGTCGGACTTCCGGCAAGGAACCTGAACCACTCCTGCGAACCGAACGTGGGCATCCGGTCCGACCCGGTCACGGCATGGCCCCGGATCGTGGCCTTCCGGGATATCCGCAGGGGTGAGGAACTCACGCTGGACTACGCCATGGCCGAGTACCGGCATTACGAAAGGTCCGATCCCGGCAAGGGGATACGCTGGGAATTTGCCTGCGCCTGCAACACCCTGTCCTGCCGGGGCAGGATGGGATACTACTCGGAACTTCCCCAGGCGCTTCGAGACCGGTACCGGGGTTTCGTGGCCGGGTACCTCGAAGCCGGCTGATGCGGATCGGCATCCCGCTTCTCGCCGGCCTGGCGTGGAGCGCCGTATTCATCCTGCTCGAATCGGCCCAGTCGGTCTTTTTCGGGTCCGTGCTCCAGAAAATGGATTCGTTCTTCCTGGGATTCTGGGTCTTCGGGATCGCCACACTGGTTCTGGCGCTGGCCATCCGGGCACTCGACCCGGGCCAGTTCGGGCTCTGCGGAAGGAATCTCAAGGCCCTCGCCGCCTGCAACTGCTCCACCGCGGCCGGGTGGGTACTGTACCTGTTCGCGATCCAGATGATCGAGCCCGCCGTCGCCTTCACGGTCTCGTCCGCGGTCATGCCCGTCTCCGCCATCATACTCGCCCGCCTGGGGATCGGGGAACCCGTGAGCCTGCGGACGGCGCAGGAAAGAACCGGGTTCGGCCTCGTGGTCCTCGGGATCCTCGTTCTCGCCGGCGCCACCCTTCTCGGCTACTCCGGGTTCGTGCGCGGCTCCATCCAGACTTCGGCAATCCCGGGCCTCGCCTGCTCGATCCTTTCGGGCGGCGCGTTCGCCTGGATGCTCGTCCATTGCCGCACGCTGGACGCCCGCGGCCTCGGGCCGGCGACGGTCTTCGCCTTCCGGTTCCCGGTCTACATTCTCCTCGCGGCGACGGGCTGGTTCCTCCGGCTGGACTACAAGGGACCCGTCGATACGGGGGAGGCCGCCACCGCCATACTGATCGGCTTCGCGATCATGGCGTTTCCGCTCTACGCGATGCAGAAGGCCGTCTCCGGCGTGGGCGTCCTGCTGCTCAGCACCATCACCGCACTCGGCCCCCTGGTGGTGTTCTGCCTGCAGATGATGGAAGGCAGAGTGGCGTTTTCCGGGTTCACCCTCGCGGGCCTGCTGGTATACAGCCTCGGGGCGCTGCTGGCCGTGTCCTCGCTGGTGGGAAACCAGCTACAGGATCCATAAGGTGACACCTGTGGAATCGAGGCAGCTGGCCACCTGCGCGGCCCAAGGCATGATCGTCGCATCCCGACGGAGGAGCGCCGCGACAAAGTCGGTACTGTTTGCTGATCGCAGCACCGGATGGCGTCGCTGGTTCGTCGGGACGGCGATGCTGCAACTTGGCCGATGCAAAAGGTAACACCATGACCGAAACCCTGATGCCCTTCCTGCTTGCCGTTCTGGCACTGCTGATCATTCCCGGTCCAGATATGGCTTTTGTCATGGCGAATGGCATCGCCCATGGCCGGCGCGGCGCTTTTTATTCCGCGGTTGGAATCAGTGCCGGGGGGCTGGTCCTGGCAGTCACCACCGCACTCCTCGTTGCGGTCACGCTGGCGATCAGCCCATCGGTTCTTCTCGCGCTGCAGCTTGTCGGCTGCCTCTATCTGCTGTACGTCGCTGTACGCACGATCTTCTCCCGTCCAGGCTCCGCGGACACCTGTGCGCCTGCACCCACGTCAGGGGACCTGTTTCTGCGTGGAGCGGCAACCAATCTGTCCAACCCCAAGGCGCTGGTATTCTTCTCCGCGTTCATCCCGCAGTTCATCCCGGACGATGCGGCGGGGCCGGCATTCCATGCATTCTGGCTGGGCGCGTTGCTGTGTCTTGTAGGCGGCGCAGTGAATTTCGCCATCGGTGCGTCCGGAGTGCTGTTTTCCGGCCTGAATCGAATCGGCTTTCTGGGCCGTAGCTGGAGCCAGTGGATCGTCTTCGTGGTCTTCGTCTCGATCGCCGTGACCTTCACCGCTCAGGCTGTGGCATTTGGATGACGCATCGCCGATCCCGGTCGCTCTCGGATGACTGCCCGAACTGAACTGGACTGAACTGCCGGAGCGGTTCAGGGCCGGGATTTTCGAGGTGTCATTGATCGGCAGAACGGAAACATGACCGCCCACTTTGCTTCGGCAGATTGGGACAGGGCTACGGACAAACGTGTCGTCTGGATTACCGAATCTTTACAGCGGGCACATCCGGATGAGGGGTCGATCTTCCGGGTCCTGGAACCTCGACAGCATCGGGTCGCATGGATGCGCACCAACGGGATCGACCTGGAAAATCGCTGCACGCCGAGGGAAACGGGGGGACGACTTCGATGCCTGCTTCACTGCGACAACCGTCTTTCGGTCAGGCCAACAATTTCTTATGGAGGAGCTTGTAGGTTTCCGGCTTCCGAAAGCTCTTACCATCGTGTCCGAACTGTAAGAATGTTTCCATTTGCTCCACTGTTTTCATATCCGGAAGCTCGGGGACATCCTGATAACTCTGTTTGGGATTTGCTTCAACGATGTTGCCGATCTTGTATTGTCTCCTTTGGTGCCAACGGCTGCGAAAATCCGGATGCCATGTCCACTGCTGGTTCGACAGGCCGATCACCTCCTTGACCAAGCGGGCGAAAAACCCGATGCCCGCAACCACATAGGGGCGGCCATACTCGTGATCACGCGCACTGTAGCGCGCCCAGCCCATGTTTCTGCGCCTATCATGGATAACATCAAGGTAATACACGGAATCCGCCTTCCTCAGAAATTCCTCGAAAGTACGAAGCGGCAGTTCGTCAAACCGGGATATTTCCTTCTCGCCCGACGATAAAGAATGTCCCTCATCTGCATGGTCGAGTGTCATTTCCGCCCCGTCAATCACGCTTCGCATATTACGCACAACAAACGGGTGATCATCACCCAACAGATATGAACCGTGTGGTTCGTCATTGATACGGAGGTCGGTAACGCCCTTGTGCAGGGCCACCTGATAGACTTCTTCAAATGCGTAGGACATGTTTCGATCAGTAAGATCGCCAATGATTCGCCGATACAGTTCCGAGAGATTATGTGACTTTAGATCCTTGTCCAGTACTTTCTTGTCAATGCCCCTGTAAACACGTCCCATGATGCGGTCTGTCCCGCATGCATACACGATCTGCATGGCAACCTCAAGGGAACGCCCGGCATGGAATGTCATCTGTGCCTGGCATTCCCGCTTCTGGGCATCGAGGCGAACTTTCTCGTCACCTCCCAAGGCAGAATGAACCGTTCTGCCTACGCCATGCACCAACGCATCGAGCTTGGCATTTTGCCAGAACATCTGTTCCAGTTCGGCATGGACACTTTCCGTCATGCCTTGTATCTGGTCCCAGCCCGCGCGACCCTGCGGAGTCTGAAATGTATACATCCCCGTGGGCCTGTTCGATTACCTTGAACCTGCGGCGCGCCCGCCAGCCTTGGCGCCGTTCTTGTCATGCCTGGTATCTGAACTAGCAACGGGTCGTGCGGGAAAGCGGACATATTCCCGCCCGGATGCATCCTGCATTGCACGGATGTTCCGGAAGATTGCCGCCAAGTCATAGTCGAAGCGTGCTGCGTGTGCGTCGCGAACAGCTCTCACCTCAGAGATGATGGGGTCAGTCGGTTGATTCGGCATGATTCGCCTCCATAAGTTCGTTCGGTGTGCAGATGACCGGTGGCTCATAGCCCGCCTGCCGACATGTGTGCTCGATTCTTGCGCGCATCGCTGCATTGGCAATATGCCGGAAATTCCACGTTACCAGAAAATCGACTCCGTTGGTCACGGCAATGGCGATGTGTGCCGCATCTTCCGCGGCCTGGCGTGGAACCGCGTCAAGATCGACTAGGGATTGTGCCAGATTCTCTGCTTCCGGGGTCGCATCAAGCAACGGGATCAATTCGAGCATCTTCAACCGGACCTGCGCAGCCTCGGGATCGCCCGAACCGGCTTCCGCAACGACCAGTTGGGATGCAACCAGATCAAACCTCTCTGGCGCATTCCGCCACCATTCGCGCGTGATTTCCTGGTACGCGGCGACCACCATGTCCCGCGATGGTCTTGCCGTCAGGTAGCTGACAACCGAAGTTTCAATGTATGCGGTTCGCTTCATTGGAATTTCATGCTCTTACAGGCTCCTGATCATCAAGTGGCGGAAATTCAGACAACGACAATACGGGCAGGTTGCCGTTTCGTGTGTGTTCCCTTTCCGCAACCCGACGTATGATCGCCTTCACAGCGCGGTCCAGGAAATTGCATTCCCCAGAAGTCAGGGGTTGACCTGTTCCTTTCCGCTTCCTCGCATTCGCGCCTCCTTTCGTAGAGGAAAGTTCACTAATTCTGTTGAGTACGTGTTCGTCAATTCCGAACCTCTTGGCGGTATCCTTGCGCGCCCCACGTTTGCGTGAGTTCCCCGAATCCGTTATTGGAGGGTCTTCCAGCATGGAAAGGCAGAAGTACGCCATACTTGGAAGCGGTTCTCGTTGCTGACGGTAACCCATGTATCGCTGATGCATCGTTTCGGCTTCCGGGCATAGAGCAATGTCTGAAGGCGGCGCAGGATATTCTCTGACGGAGAGAGTCACTTTCGCCGAACCCGTTCCTTGAATCCCCAATCTCACGGAAACTCTGTCATGGCCTGGTGAAGGACTTCGATCAATGATCTCCGACTTCACGAATTCAAGCCGGAACGAATCAGGGTTGCCGTATTGCAAAGTAGCATCGAACTCCCAAATCCGGATGTAATTCGCTATAGCTTCCCGCGCCTGTTCCTCCGTGCTGAAGTGCTCCTTCAACTCGAACCTTGCATTATTGTCTTCAACAGTCAGACGGAATCTCGGTTCATCCCGCTCCAGACGTTCTGCCCTGCTGTAGTCAATCGTGTCGCCATGATCGATACGATATATCAACGCCACCACGTGAGGATCGTTCATTTTCTCGCTCCGTTGCCGTATTGCCCCAGTGCGTCAACCATCCGGCTGTCTCATCCGCCTTTTCCCTGAAGTCATTTTCGTCGCAGCATGCAGTGGTTCCGGCATCTTCTCATATTCCATGAACAGATGCTCGACGCGCTCCCGCTCGGAAGCGAACCCGCCCCGCCGGTAGAGACGATCCACCGCGCGGTCCAGCGCTTCATGTGCCCGCCTCAGGTTTCGCGGCATCAAGTCAGGATCATACAGATCAGCTAGGGTTGCACCCGGATGCACGGCCCGCGCATCGAGCACCGCTTGCGCTAGCGGTTCCAGCTTCGATAGATCTGCCTCCTTGGGTGGCAGCGGGAAAGTGTTGTAGACAAGGCCGCCCGAATAACGGTAGTCACTCTTCAGCCGTCCGCCGACATGACGCAACCATGCCATATGCATGGCGGAAATCACCAGGGCAAAAATCGGTAATGTCGCATTCTCCACAACCAGCAATTGATTACTGGGGATGACTGGCGGTTTCAGATAGCCGACAGGAACGTACTCTCGACGCTCCGAACTCACCTCAGGGATGACTAGGAAGTCCGATGACGGTAAAACTGTGACATGAAACGCCGTTGGCTGACTTGCCAACGATTTGGCCAGGTTGCCTCCATCATTTTCCCTGAATGCCCGCACTGACCGAATGCGGTCCATGACATGGGGCATAGACCGCAGAACTGACGGCGAAACTCCGGTCACGCACAGTAGCCAGCGTTTCAAGCCATTGATGTATTCACGTCCACCAACGAATGGGCGAACAAGATCGGAGGCACCCGGTTCACGATCCAGCAGCCGGTCTCTTTCCGCCTGATCCAGGATGTAGTGGCCGCCATCAACGGGCTTCGTGCCAACACCGATCTTGGGAAGCCCGAACAAGGAACTTCTCTGTCGAGTGATCACAAGGTGCCAGTCCGCCAGGCCGCTCGCGTCCTGTAGATACGGACCAATGCGGCCTGGTTCGATTTCGTTCGGCTCGCCCGTCGGGTCGTCATACAGGAACAGGCGACGTCTGGATGGTGCAGTATCCCGATCCGACAGGCCGATGATTACGACATGCACATGGGCCACGCCACGCGCATCGGAGCCCCATGTGAAAGTCCTGTGACCGAGCGTTATTTCGAGTCCGTATTTCTCAAACAGGGTTGGCCAGAGTTGCGCTACCTGCTCGCCCTGGGTGATCGAGTTGGTGGCAACGAAAGCGATACGAGCCGGCTTCCCCGAGAAATAGGCCCCGGCCTTCAAGAACCACGCTGTCACATAGTCCAGGCGCGAGCCACCCGCACCAAGTCTGGCCATCAGCGCTTTCGTCTGCGCCTGCTTGACTCGATCACGCATGACGAACCCACCGAAAGGTGGGTTGCCGAACAGATATGAGCACCGTTCCAGCGGCAAGACTACCGCCCATTCCACTTCCAGCGCATCCCCGTGAATGATGTGCGGCGACTTCTCAAGTGGAATCCGCACATAAATCTGGCCGAACTCCCGGCTCAGCTGATTGTTCATGATGTGGTCCATCATCCACAGCGCCGTCTCGGCGATCCGGGCTGGAAATTCGCCGATTTCAATCCCGTAGAACTGGTCCACATCGATCACCGAAAGCTCACCCGCCGCCAGATCGATGTTCCTACCTGGGTGTATCTCTTTCAAGACCTCGATTTCAAGAATGCGTAATTCACGGTACGCAATGATCAGGAAGTTGCCGCAACCGCAGGCCGGATCGAAGAACGTCAACCCGCCGAGCTTCGCCTGGAACTGCTGGAGCGCAGTGAGGCGCCCCCGGCCACGGCGCGTCCTCACCCGCTCGAACTCCGCACGCAGATCGTCCATGAACAGGGGTTCGATCACCTTGAGGATGTTCTTTTCGGTGGTGTAGTGTGCCCCCTGGGCGCGGCGTTCCTTCGGGTCCATCACCGACTGGAACAGTGCACCGAAGATCGCGGGCGAAATGCTCGACCAGTCGAAGCGGCAGGCGTCCAGCAGCTTCCCCCGCATCCCCACGTCGAAAGCGGGGATGCGCAGGGGTCCGTCGAAAAGATCGCCGTTGATGTAGGGGAAACGGGCCAGGTCCTCGTCGCGCGTCGCCAGCCGCTCCGCCTCCGGCGTATTCAGCACCTGGAACAGTTCCGTCAGTTGCGCTCCCAGTTGCGCTCCATCCTCGCCAGTGCGGGTCTCGATATAGTCCAGAAAAATGTCGCGCGGCTCGAATACTCCGGTGTCGTCCGCGAACAGGCAGAACACGATCCGGACAAGGAGACGCTCGAGATCGTGGCCCCGGTAGCCTGTCTCCGCAAGGGCATCGTGCAAACGCCCTACCAACTCCGCGGCCTTGATGTTCGCCGGGTCCTGGTCGCGGAACACCCGGCGTTCCAGGCCGAGAATGAAACCGAATGCTTGGACATGTTCGGACAGGTCCGAAAGCGGGAAGGAGACGGACTCCCTCTCGTCCAGATCGCGCAGTTCGAAAGTCCGGAAGTCGCTGACCAGGATGTAGCGCGGGCGGTCCCGCTCGGACAGGGCATCGAAATACTCCCCGGCCTGCTCCCTGGCTTTGTCCAGGTCGCCTCCGGCGCTTTTCTGCTCGACGATGAGAACGCCCGGCCAGAACAGATCAATGAATCCGGAGCGGTTGTCCAGCTTCGCGACATGCGCCTCGTAGCGGGCAACGCTCCGCCGCTGGACCCCGAAAATCCCGAAGAATGCGTTGTAGAAGCTCTGTGTCTCCCCCTTCTCATAGGATGCATCACGCCACTCCTCGGCAAAGGCGGCAGCGCGGGCGCGGATCTCGTTCCACGACAGGCGCATGGACTACAGCGCTTCCTGGTCGAAATAGTCCTCGTCGATCCGCTTGATTTCCCAGGTCTCCCTCGTGCGCACCCCGATCCCGTGCCGGACCATCAGTTGGGCCAGCCTCTCTCCATCGATCAGAATGATCCGCTTGGGACTACGATCAACATACTCCACTGCTGACTTCGTGAATCCGGACGTGGTGACGAACACGCCCTTGGTCGTGCCCGCGGCATCGATCGCCCCGGCGAAGTTGCGAAGCTCGCTTTCGCCCACCCTGTTGCCGTCGGCGTACTTCTTCGCCTGCACGTAGACCTCGTCCAGGCCGAGCGCATCCTCCCGGATCGTGCCGTCAATGCCCCCATCGCCTTTTTGCCCTGTGACGCGTCCATTCTCGGGATCCCCTCCGCCGTAGCCCATCCGGATCAGCAGGTCGACGACGACCAGCTCAAGAAATGAATGCCCGGCATTCCGCACCCGGTCCAGTACATCGGCTTCCAGGGCGCTGTTGAGCACGCTGGCAGAGCGGGCGAGAATCTCCTCCGGCGTGTCGGTGACCGGGTCTTCTCTATTGAGGTACTTGCAAAATTCCCCGGCCAAGCAGGTTCCTGCCTGACCGGAGGCTA
>VYFG01000071.1 GCA_009842505.1 Gammaproteobacteria bacterium | reverse complement strand
CCAAAGTCATGGTCCCGGTCAAGGGCGGGTAATGGCCCGGAAGGCTCCTTCCAGGGATGGGTAGGCAAACCCGAATCCCTCCTGCTGGAGCCTTGCCGGTATCGCGCGCTGACCACCGAGCAATAGTTCCGCAGCTTCACCGAGCCCCAGGTGCAGCACCGCTGCCGGAACCGCGAGCAGACGCGGGCGGCGCAGCATGCGTGCTAGACAGTCGTTGAATCCGGTATTGGTCACGGGTTCCGGTGCCGTCAGGTTATAGGCGCCGGCGGAATCTTGGTTGGCAAGCAGGTGGGCAATGGCGGCGACCTCGTCATCGATGTGGATCCAACTCATCCATTGCCTGCCGTTCCCGATGCGCGCTCCCAGTCCCCACCCGAAGCTCCGGAGCATGGGGGGCAGCATGCCGCCTTTGCCGCTCAATACAAGACCGGTGCGGATGACCGCTACGCGGGTTCCCAGCGCGGCGGCTTCCATGCCCTCAAGCTCCCAGTCCCGACACAGCAGGGCACCGAAGTCCCCGCCGCATGGCTGATCCTCTTCGAGGGGTTCGCCCTGGCGGTCGCCGTAATACCCCACCGCTGAACCACTGATCAGCACGGCCGGCGGCACCGGGCGTTGGGACATCCACCCCACCAGTTCCCGGGTCAGTGCAATGCGGCTGTCCCGCAGGACCTGTTTGCGGCGGGTGCTCCACCGCCGGCCGATGATGCGCGCCCCCGCCAGGTTGATGACAGCATCCACCGGGTGATCCTCCGAGATGTCCCGCAAGGCGGCGAAGAGCCGGGGGCAGCTGGCTTTGCCGGGGTATCGGTCCGGCTGCCGCGTCAGCACGGAAATCCGGTGTCCCCCGGCTTCGAGAACGGGAATCAGCGCCTGGCCGATCAATCCTGTTCCCCCTGTAATCAGTATGTCGAAAGGACCTTGGTTCATGCTGTACGACCCGGGGGCCTGACCATGTTTGTCCGGAAGTATAGCCGGCATTGTCGAAACCCTGCGATCATGGTTATATTGTGCTTTCCTATCACCGGTCACTGAAGTGTTGTCATCGTTACCGCGTTCCAGGGAGCGTACGCCCCCGCCCGTCAAGACCCGGGACGTTGTCCTCCTCCTCTTCGAACGTTTTCCCCTGATTCCGTTCAGCTGCCTGGTAGACTGCATGCGGACCGCCAACCGGTTCACTGCGGATCATGCCTATCGCTGGCATCTGGTGTCCCCGGACGGACAGAATGTATGTTCCAGCAGCGGGGTCCAGGTGACGGTCGAAGGTCCGCTTGAGGACGTCGCCGCCTGTGACCGGATACTGCTGGTGGCCACCAATGAAAACCAATACTTCGCGGATGAGCAGACGTTCAGAAATCTGTGGACGCTGGACCGCAGGGGTGCCCTGCTCGGCAGTGCAAGTTCCGGCAGTTTCGTGTTGGCCAGGGCCGGACTGCTGGATGGTTACCGCTGCACCATCCACTGGGAGAATCTGCCGGTGTTCAGGGAACTCTACCCGCACCTTGAAATCACCAGCAATATCTACGAAATCGACCGCAGCCGGGGAACCTGTTCGGGCGGCACCGCGGCGCTGGACATGATGCTCAAGCTCGTGGAACAGGATTGCGGCCATGAGATGGCGCGGAGGATATCCCAGATCTACCAGCACGACCGCCTGCGCACGCCGGACGACCGGCAGCGGATGGAGAATAGGTACGACCTCATACGCCTGTCGCCCAAGCTTGCCGAAGCCATTGACCTGATGCAGAACAACATCGAGGACCCGCTGACGCCCCAGGAGGTGGCCAGCCATGTGGATGTCTCGCTGCGGCAACTGGAAAGGCTGTTCCGGAAATACCGCGACACCACGCCCCAGAAATACTATCTCAAGCTGCGCCTGGAGAATGCGCGTCAACTGCTGCTGTACACATCGTGGTCGGGTCTGGACGTGGCCATCGCCTCCGGCTTTTCCTCCCATTCCCACTTCATCAAGTCCTACCGGGATGTGTACGGCCGGACGCCCCGGGAGGAGCGGGTTCCCGACACGGACAGATCGGAATAATCCCGCATTTTCGTCGCGGCAGTCGTATCCCAGGTCGCAAATCCGCAGACGGCGGGACCGCACCGGGGTCTAATGTCGGCACAGCGAGATTCCGTTGGGCCGCAGGTCATCATGTCCCGCCGAAGAAAGTCCCGGTTGCAGGCGTCCGAAGGTGCCGCCAGCACAGACCGGGAGACCGCCTACAAACAGATCAGGACATCCCTGCCGCCGGTGCCGATCCTCGGCGAGGATCAACTGGAGACCATTCACCGCGCATCCCTGAAGATCCTCGGAGAAATCGGCATCGAATTCATGGGGGATCAGGCCCGGACGCTGTTCCGTGAGGCCGGTGCCGAGGTGGATGATGCTACCGGCCGCGTCAGGATCGAAGAGGAACTGGTGGACAGGGCGTTGGCCAGCATACCGTCCAGGTTCACGCTGACCCCGAGAAACCCGGACAACCGCCTGGACCTTGGCGGCAATGCCATCTGCACCACGTCCGTTGGCGGACCGCCCAACGTTCATGACTGCATTCATGGCAAGCGCAATGGAAATTACGAGGACTACTGCCGGCTGCTCAAGCTGGTGCAGGTCCATGACGTCGTTCACGCCACCGGCAATCAGCCTGCCCCGCCGCTGGAGATGCCGGCATTCAGCCGTCACCTGGATTGCTATCTCGCTGCCGCCACCCTCACCGACAAGTGCTGGCTGAATACCAGTATCGGCGAGGACCGCGCCCGGGACGGGATCGAGATTTCACGGATTTCAAGGGGCATCTCCCTGGAGGAGATGCAGGAGTCACCGTCCTGCCTGACGATCATTTCGGTGAATTCACCGCGGCGGTTTGACGGTGAGATGTCCGATGGACTGATTACCACCGCAAGACTCGGGCAGTGCTGCGTGGTAACCCCCTTCACACTCATGGGTGCCATGACGCCCACCACCCTTGCAGGCGCCCTGTCACAGCAGAACGCGGAGGCACTGTCGGGAATCGTGCTGACCCAGATCGTCCGGCCGGGCGCTCCGGTGGTTTACGGCAGTTACACCTCCAACGTGGACATGCGTACCGGTGCACCGGCATTCGGGACCCCGGAGTATGCCCGGGCGGTTCTCGCTTCTGGTCAGTTAGCGAGAAAATACGGATTGCCGTTCCGGTGCAGCAACTCCGCCACTGCCAACACGGTGGATGCCCAGGCTGGCTGGGAATCCGAAATGTCTCTTTGGGCGTGTTTCCTGTCCCATACCAACCTTCTGTATCATGCCGCCGGATGGATGGAGGGGGGGCTGACGGCATCGTTCGAAAAATTCGTCCTGGATGCCGAGCTCCTGCAGATGATGGCGGAAGTGGTGCAGCCGGTGGGGATGGACGCGGAAGCACTGGCGTGGGAGGCCATCTCGGAGGTCCCGACCGGGGGGCAGTTCTTCGATCACCCCCATACCCTGAAGCGCTATCGGCACGCATTCTATGAATCCACGCTGGCGGACTGGCGAAACTATGAGGTGTGGCATTCCGATGGTGCCAGGACCGCCACCGAACGGGCCACCGAACTTTGGCAGCAACGGCTTCGGGAATACCAGGAACCGGTTCTCCAGCCCGACCGCAGGGAGGAAATGGAGGCCTATGTGGCCAGGCGAAAGGAGGCTATCCGGCAACAGCTGCAGTAACGCCGCCGGCATCCGGCCCTTAAGTTTTACCCCGGCGCCGGGTCATTCGCCGCGGCGTTCAGGAGGCCGGCCGACGTGCCGGCGCCTGGACTGAAGTCGCCGGATCACACCAATTGCCGGGTCATCTGCCCGGCACGCAACGGGCCCGGCCCGGAACTATCCAACCAAACGGATTTGATATATATTTTCATGCCCGAAGAGTCGCGAACACGCCGGCGGGCCCGCCGTTTGCCGGCGCATCGTGGCATTCCAACAAAATGAGGAGGAGTTAGAGAAATGCGTTATATGAAACAAAATTTGCTGGTTGCCGCAGCCGCATCCGCGATGCTGCTCGGGTCCGTCGGAGCCAGCGCCGAATGTACCAACGATGTCTGGAACAAGGTGATGGATCGCGGCAAGCTGGTCGTGGGCGTCAAGGCGGACTACAAGCCCTGGGGTTACCGTGACGAGAGCGGCAACATCGTGGGCATGGAGGTTGACATGGCGCAGCTGGTGGCCGATGCAATGGGTGTGGAACTCGAGACGATTGCCGTCCAGTCCTCCAACCGTATGCAGTTTCTGGAACAGGGAAAGATCGACATGATGATCGCCACCATGTCCGACCGGCCCGACCGGCGCAAGATCGTGGGCATCACCCAGCCCAACTACTACACGTCCGGCACCAACGTGATGTCTCCAACAGCCCTTTCCCTGACAGAATGGGAGAATCTTCGCGGCAAGCCGGTGTGCGGAAAGCAGGGCGCGTTCTACAACAAGATCGTCAGTGAGCGCTATGGCGCGGAAATCGTCGCATTCACCGGCAACGCGGAGGCCAAGCAGGCGCTCAGGGACAAGAAGTGCATCGCCTGGGTCTACGATGATTCCTCCATTGTGTCGGACCTTTCCTCCGGCAACTGGAACGATTTCGAGATGCCGCTGGCCAGCGAGGACGACAACCCCTGGGGACTTGCCGTGCCGCTGGGCGAGAAGGATTGCGTCTTCGGTAATTTCATGTCCGGCATGACCTACAACTGGCACCAGTCGGGCAAGCTGATCGAGCTGGAGAAGAAATGGGGCATCCAGGCCACCAAGTACCTGGTGGACCAGCATGCCCGGCATGCCGACTGGATACAGTAATCACCTGACCATTGACTGCACGGGGAGGGGACGGCCGGACGCCGTCCCCCGCCCCCGGCCGGTGGGAAACCCCCGTTGTGGTGACTGAT
Source organism: Gammaproteobacteria bacterium (assembly GCA_009842505.1). Lineage (GTDB taxonomy): Bacteria > Pseudomonadota > Gammaproteobacteria > Arenicellales > Poriferihabitantaceae > VYFG01. The sequence continues at coordinate 47,746 of VYFG01000071.1, read as the reverse complement.
CGGCCATGAACGCGTTCCAGCAGTTTTTCTTCGACCTGTCGGCGGATCACCCGCGCTGGAACTTCATCTTCTTCTATGACCCGGTGCAGACGGACCGGGTGCTGACCGGTCTTTGGGTGACCGTCAAGCTTTCGGTGACCTGCGTGATCCTGAGCGTGGTCATCGGCCTGATCGGGGCGTGGCTCCAGGGCGCCAGGTCCCGCCTGGTCAGGAGCCTTGTGCAGGGCTATATCCAGTTTTTCCGCAACACGCCGCCGCTGATCCAGCTGCTGTTCTTCTATTTTGCCCTGGGCCAGTTCACGCCGACCTATTCACCGGACGGCTGGCTTGAGATACCGATCATCTCCAACGTCGGCTGGGCAATCATTTCGCTGTCGTTCTTCGCCGGCGCGTTCAACGTCGAGATATTCCGTGCCGGCATCGAGGCCATTCCCGAATCTACCCGGGAAGCTGCCGAGTCCCTGGGCATGAGCCGCCTGCAGACCTTCACGAACGTGGTTTTCCCGCTTGCATTCCGGGTCAGTCTGCCGGCGCTCAACAACAACCTGGTGAACCTAGTGAAGACCACCACCCAGGCCTTGGCCATCGCGGTTCCCGAACTGCTCTACCAGATGGTGAGCATCTACAACGACTACTCCACCGCGCAGTACGCCTGCATGGTGGTGCTGTTCCTGGTCTACATCGTCCTGGTGGGCATACTCGTGATGGCGATGAATTCCTGGGAGCGGGCGGCGCGGATTCCGGGTTACGGACAATGAGATCCCTTTCAAGGCCGATTCCAGGTATCGATCCCGGCGCGGCCGCCGGGACAGACCTGCCGGTGCTGAAGCCGTATCGGCTGGCGTCCCGGGGGAGCGTGTCGGAGCTCGGTTTCAGCCGCTGGCTGGACAGTCTCGGCCCGGGCGTGCTGATCGCCGCTGCAGCCCTGATGCTGCTCTGGCCCGTGCTGGTTCTCGCACAGGGCGGCTATACCCATGCCCAGGCTTTCGAGGCGCTCTGGCGCTGGCTTCCGTTCCTGGTGGGAGAGGGCTTCACGCTCAACATCCTGATCAGCTTCCTGACGATGCTGATCGGGACCGCCGCAGGGGTCCTGGTGGGGCTGGGCCAAGTGTCGCCGGTTCGCCTGCTTTCCGGATTGAGCTGGTTCGTGACCCAGCTGTTCCGAAATTCACCTTGGCTGGTGCTGCTGTTCATCGTGATGCTGGCCTTTCCGTTCGAGTTCGAGCTTGGTGGAAAAATCTACCTGATCCCGGACTGGATGAAAGCCGTTTTCGGACTGGCATTGCCCATCATGGCCAACATCTCGGAAATCGTGCGCGGGGGCATCCAGTCGGTACCCACGGGACAGTGGGAGGCGGCGGAATCGCTGGCGTTCAACCGCCGCCAGATTCTGTGGCAGATCATACTGCCGCAGTGCTTCAAACGCATGATCCCGCCATGGATGAACTGGTATGCCATTCTCACCATGGCCACCCCGCTGGTTTCATTGCTCGGGGTGGAGGAACTGGTGACCCTGTCACGCCAGGCGATGGAGGCTGAGGACAATCATCCCGAACTGCTTCTGCCGTACTTCGGGTTTGCCCTGGTGATCTTTTTTCTCTATTGTTATCCCATCGCCAGGTGGACACTGCGCCTTGAGCGCAAATTCGCCGTCAAGCAGTAACACCGTCCGGACTTTTCCGATATGAGTACAGACAACTGGACCCCGGACCAGCCGCTTGTGTCCCTGCGCGAGGTGCATAAATCATTTGGCGACCTCGAGGTACTGAAGGGCATATCGCTGGATGTCATGAAAGGCGAGGTGATCTGCATTATCGGTCCTTCCGGTTCCGGCAAGTCCACCCTGATCCGCTGCATCAATGCCCTGAATCCCATCAACTCCGGTTCCATCCTGGTTGAGGGACAGGAGGTGCATGATCCCGCCCTCAACAAGCTTGAGCTTCGCAAGAAAGTCGGGATGGTGTTCCAGCAGTACAACCTGTTCCCGCACAAGACCGCGTTGCAGAACGTGATGATGGCGCCGCTCAAGGTGTTGAAGCAGCCCAGGGAGGAAGTGGAGAAGCGGTCCCTGGAACTGATGGCAAGGGTAAACCTCCAGGGCAAGGAGGACAGTTATCCCGGGGAACTGTCGGGGGGGCAGCAGCAGCGCGTGGCCATCGCCCGGTCACTGGCGATGAATCCGGATGTCATGCTGTTCGACGAGGTCACCGCAGCGCTGGATCCGGAAACGGTGAAGGAAGTATTGACCGTGATCAGGGACCTCGCCCAGAGCGGGATGACCTGTATCCTGGTTACCCACGAAATGGGGTTCGCAAGGGAAGTCGCGGACCACATCTATTTCACCGACCGGGGCGTCATCGTGGAACATGGTCCTCCGGCGACGTTTTTCACCGAGGCCAGGGATCCCCGGACGCAGGAGTTTCTCAGCCAGATACTCTGAATGGGGGTAATCCCCCGGATGCTGATGGCCGGTGTTCGGCTCCGCTCAGCCCCGTCGGGCCCAATACCATGCCACAGCCCAGACCGGCAGGCTGAGGAACGCCGCACAAAGTGCGATGGCCACCGGCCCGAGCAGGCCTGCGATGATGGTCGATCCGGTAGTGACCAAGCCGAGAAGGGCGCCCGCCAACCAGGCGGTACGGCGGCGGCCCAGGCGCCACAGCTTTCGGCACCCCAGCGCCAGGGGCAGGCCGCAGGGCGCCACCAGGGCCAGCGATGCGGCCGCCATCGGCAAGTCCGCCGGGTGCATGGCAAACCCAGCCGTCGTGCCGAAGCGGGCCAGTGTGACCGCTACCACGCCGGCCGGCAGCCACACAAGCGCAAGGAGCCAGAAGCGCATGTTCATTGGGGTATCGGCCTGATTCGGTCCGGTGCAGGCTCCGTCCGGTCTTCGGCAGGGAATCCGTATTCCGGCGTGATGGCCGGATTGGACAAGGCGTGCGGTTTTTGCGGGTACATGCTTGCTGATTCGCGGGTGAAGTCGGGATCGATGCCGGAAAACCCTGCCCATTGCATCAGGCCCGATGACCGTGAGCGGTTATCGAATGTTCTTGCTGGATCGTGCCAGTCCAGGAGTCAAATCCGGCGGCTCCGGAGCTTTGCAGGAATGCAGGGGCAGTTACAATAGCACCTCTGTCCAAGGTGTGATCACCGGTGCATATTCCGGTACCGGTCATCACGGTCATTTTACCCGCTGAAACACTGGCGCCACCACTCATGGATCACGTATTTCCCCGGCATACCCGTGCCTTGCCGCCCCTTGCCGCGGCCGGCGAGGGCTGCTACCTCTTCGACGGGAACGGCAAGCGTTACCTGGATGGCTCGGGCGGGGCCGCGGTGTCGTGCTTGGGCCATGGCGACCCCGGGGTGATCGGGGCGATCAGGGATCAATTGGAGAACCTCGCATTCGCCCATACCTCCTTCTTCACCAGCGAGCCGGCGGAGGCTCTCGCCGATCTGCTGGTCGCGCATGCGCCGGGATCCCTGGAACGGGTCTATTTCGTCACCGGCGGTTCGGAGGCGGTGGAAGCGGCGATCAAGCTCGCACGCCAGTATTACCTGGAAAAGGGCGAACCCGACCGCTGCCGGATCATTTCGAGACTGCAAAGCTATCACGGCAATACCCTGGGTGCGCTGGCTGCAGGCGGCAACCGGTGGCGCCGCGAACCCTTCTCGCCGCTCCTGATCGACACCTCCCATATCAGCCCCTGTTACGAATACCGCGGGCGCATCCAGGGCGAGACGAGGGAACAGTATGGGTTGCGGGTGGCGGACGAACTGGAGGAAGAGATCCTGCGCCTCGGCCCCGGGACGGTGATGGCCTTCATCGCGGAGCCGGTGGTCGGCGCCACCATGGGGGCGGTGCCGCCGGTGCCCGGGTACTTCCGGCGGATCCGGGAGATCTGCGACCGCCACGGTGTTCTCCTCATTCTGGACGAAGTCATGTGCGGGATGGGGCGCACGGGCACCCTGTTCGCCTGCGAGCAGGATGGCATTGCCCCGGACATCGTCACCATCGCCAAGGGACTCGGCGCCGGCTACCAGCCCATCGGGGCAGCCCTGTGCAGCAGCGAAATCTACCGTGCGATCGAAAGCGGCAGCGGCTTCTTCCAGCATGGCCACACCTACATCGGCCACCCGGTTGCATGCGCCGCGGGGCAAGCGGTGGTCAGTGCCTTGCTGGAGCGTGATTTGATCACCCGCTGCAGGGAGCAGGGCGGGAAGCTCGAGCAGGTCTTGCGGGAGCGGTTCGTGGACCATCCGAATATCGGCGACATCCGGGGCAGGGGGTTGTTCCGCGGTCTGGAAATCGTTGCCGACCGTGAGCGAAAGAAACCCTTCGATGCTGCCCTGAAGGTGCACGCGAAACTCAAGAAGGCGGCATTCGACGCCGGGCTGATCTGTTACCCCATGGGCGGCACCATCGATGGCGTGCAGGGCGACCACATCATGCTGGCGCCGCCGTTCATCATCGGGGACGGACAGATCGATGAACTGGTGGACAAGCTTTCCCTGGCAATCGATGCCGCCGTGGCGGCCGGATCGAAATGACCCGCGCGGCCATTATCATGGCGGCGCCCAATGGCGCCCGCAAGACACACCGGGATCACCCGAACCTGCCGGTGAGTATTGCCGAAACCGTGGAGGAGGCCGCCCGCTGCCATGCCGCGGGGGCCACCATCCTGCACGCGCATGTGCGTGGCGACCACGGGGAACATGTACTGGACCCGATGCGCTACCGGCAGCTGTTCCGGGCCATGGGAGATGCCGTTCCCGGCATGCTGCTGCAGATGACCACGGAAGCGGTGGGCATCTATTCGCCGGACCAGCAGGCCGAATGCGTCTACGCAGTCAGGCCCGGGCTCATCAGCATGGCGGTGCGGGAAATGACCGGGCCCGGTGCGGATATCGCCCTGGCGGCGGAATTCTACCGCTGGACCGGGCAGCACGGGGTGCATGTACAGCACATCGTCTACGATGACCTGGACCTGGCCCGCCTGATGGAGCTGCATCGGGAAGGCGTGGTGCCCGGGAACCGGTTGTGCGTCCTGTTTGTCCTCGGCCGGTACCTGGAGGACAGGGAGTCCGAACCCGCGGACATCGAACCGTTCCTGGCGGCCAAGGGCGATGCGCCGATGGACTGGTTCGTCTGTGCGTTCGGCAGCCGCGAGCATGACTGCGCGCTGGCCGCAATCGAGGCAGGAGGCCATGCCCGTGTGGGGTTCGAGAACAACCTCCTGCGGTCCGACGGAAGCAGGGCGGACTATACCGCCGACCAGGTGGCAGCTCTGAAGGCCCGGGTGGAGGAACGGGGAATCCGCGTAGCCGACTCGGCGGAAACTGCCCGGATTCTCGGCCTGCCTGGCTAAATCTATTGAAATCCTGAATTTGCTCTGGCATATTAACTTGAAACGGTGTGAGCTTATTCCATGTCCGTTGCCCGCTTTGACGGGAACTAGTTATGAAGGGGTGGCATTGTTACCCCTTTCGTCATTTTGGGACTAATCAAGGAAAGTTGAAAGAAAAGTAATAATGTGGGGTCAACTCCCGTCCTGCTTCAGGAAACATGCTTGGCGGTCCGTTCACCCAATGCTCTTGGTGCAACTCGTCAGGATGCCACCCCAGTTCAACTACGCGACGCTGAAAGGCGGGGCTATGGGATAGGAGGAACACTTCAAATCGGTGGGGTAAAGATGGTTTTCAAGATGGTTGTCCTCTTTTTCCAGCTAGGTGAACCCTGTTTGTAATTCGATCCCACCTTGTCTCTTGTTGGTGTTTTCACGAAATTGAGATCCTTACCCGCACACTCATTCAACGGGTCGGACAAACCACTCGTCCCGCTGGCAAACTGGTCCTATCAATGTACGGTAATGGAAGACCATAGAGAGCGCTGCGTCATGCTCTCGCAACACCGAAGGCTTGTGCCTGAATCACAGCAACATCCCGCATGTTTTGCATCGGTTGGGTTAACTCTGCCAGCCCAAGGGCGGCTACGCTGTGCTATTGGAGTAGGAAGGACCCATGAAGGTTGAATCATGCGCATAGTACGTTGGTTACACATTTCGGATTTGCACATGCGGGAAGCGGAAAACGCGCAGCGACATGCCGTTCTTTCGGCGATGCTTGAGAATATCGGATATCGAAGTGCGATGGATGGTCCATTCGATTTCGTGGTTGTGACAGGTGATCTAGCATTCTCTGGTAAGCGCTCGGAATATGTGCTCGTTGCCGAATTCCTTAATAAGCTGGCCGCATTAATAAACCTCTCTACCAAACTAATCTTCTGTGTTCCTGGGAATCATGACGTACAACGAGAACGGAGCAAAATGTGCTTCAAGGGTGCACGGGAAGCATTAGTGAGCGAAAGTGATGTATACAGGTTCTTGTCGGATGTTGACGAAAGAGACGCTTTACTTCTTCGGCAGGAAGAATATCGCAAGTTTGAGGCGGATTTTTTGAATGAACAGGAGAGAGAGTACACAGACGAAAAGCTAAGCTATGTTTCGTTGGTAGAAGTCGACGATCTGTGCATTGCGATTATGGGGCTGAACTCGTCGTGGTTGTCGGAAGGAGGGGTCAGCGACGATGGCAAGTTGCTCATTGGAGAAAGTCAGGTGAAGAGTGCCATCGACATAGCGGTGAGTCACACTCCCCATGTTGTGTTGGGTTTGCAACATCACCCCTACGATTTGCTCCGACGCTTCGACAGACGACCCGTTCAGCATAGGATGGAGGGCGCATGTCATTTTGTGCATTGTGGATACTTACACGATCCAGAAGTGAAAGAAGTAGTAGTTGGCAGTGGTCGATGTATCACGATCACGGCTGGTGCGTCATTTGAGTCAAGGGTAGCTCGAAATACATATACGACAGTTGAATTGGACCCACTTGCTGGGAAAGCTCAAGTGGCATTCATACAATACAATCCACAGAGCAGTGCCTTCGAGTACGTGTCGACCAAACTCTTGGACTACTCAATAGACGGATCATGTAAGTGCACGATTACAGAGTTGGCGAATGCAATCGATAAATATTGCAAGGAAGCAAGTGGGTATACAGGGTATTTGGCGTCTTTACTGCTTGGCTTCTCATCTGATGTGCCAATGATGTTAGGCGATGACATCGTGTTTATTAACTGGGATTCTATCGATGGTATTGGTGACGAACAATTTAAGAATGTGGCGGCAAAGTTTAGGGGAGTTGGTCGTGTCGTCCGGTTGCTGCACGGTCGGAAACCGTTGGAAGAGATTCTTGGGACACATGGCGACTCAATATCCGATTTCTTAAGTCTACTGAAGCCTCTGGTAGAGAAGCAGGAAGTGGTAAAAAGATATGTCAGCATGCAAAATGACGTAGGACAACGAATGAACGCAACAGGCAATGGGGACCCCCTTAGGCATACCATGGAGTTACTGGAGGAATTGGTACGTACGGACGATTGGGATAGAGCGCGGGATTTGGCGGAAAGGACAATGGATATTTGTGACGGTGTGTCGAGGGTCAAAGTCTCGCGGATCCTAGCGCTTTGCTTGGCACGGTCGACTGAGACGCGCGACAAAGTCCGTGCTGTTGAGTTGTACCAGCAGGCATTGGATTCAGACCTTGCAGAGGCCAGTGATTGTGGGGCGCTGGCGACACTAATGGTGGAGCTTGAGAGGTGCGTAGGAGCCAAGAAAGTTATTAAAGATGGTGTACGGAGATTTCCCAATCAGTCTGAAGCGTTCATGGAGGCTGGCATGAGGGTAGTAGAGATGAGTGGAGATCGAAAATTTAGGGATTGGCTGATGCAACATGCGAGAGGCAACCAATATGAGTAACGACACATCATCGTTCGCGATTGGGATCGAGTTTGATAGTGTCTTGCGTGCTATTTCAAAACAGATTTACGAAACGCCGCACGCATTTCTCCGGGAGAACGTTCAGAATGCAATCGACGCAGTGAGGATACAGGCTCTGCGCGATGGCAAAGATGTGGGAGATCCGGAGTACGTGGTCGATGTTCATGTCGACAGCAAGCGCGTGAGTGTGCACGACAATGGGATTGGAATGTCCAGAAAAGATCTGCAGGAATATTTCTGGACGATCGGCTCCAGTGGAAAACGTGGCGATGAGGCAAAGGAAGCAGGTTGCGTCGGGATGTTTGGCATTGGAGGATTTGCGAATTTCGGTGTTTGCGATAGGCTGGTTGTGACGTCCAAGGACAGCTCGTCTACGACTGGAACAGAAACATCGCTGTCGGCTGAGGAGATACGACAGGCAGGGATAACGATTCCCAAGGTGACCATTGTCGATTCTAACAACGTGAATCCGCGGGGTACGCTGGTCAAGGGTGAGGTAAAAACATCGCCCAATGTTGAGGAACTAAAGACCTATTTACGTGACTTCGTTCGATATGTACCCATTGATGTCCGGTTCAATGGAGAGTGTATCTCACGCGGTAAATTCGAGGCACTGGAGGACCAAGACAATCTAGTTCAGATTGGAGGGTCGACTCGTAAATGGGAGAGCGGTGACGCAGTTGTTTTGGGAAGACTTTGGGAGGATCGTGGTCACACACTCGTTGCTTCCGTAGAGGAACTCGTGTGGCGAGGAGTTAGAACATCAATGAGAGGACGGTTGCGATTCGAAGCAGGTCCGATAGACGCGTTCAAACGAGGATTCAAACTGTGCGCAACACAAGTGCCCACATCGATTGGAGTGTCCGGAAGATTGGACTGCGATTTGTTCGTGCCAACTGCTGGACGTGACTCGTTGGACTCGGAAACGATGGGCTTGCTCGGCCAATTGGTAACGCTACTGGAAGAGGTTGCCGTCGATGTGGTTCTAGAATCTCCAGATCGAATCGCCCAACACACCAGGATTTTTCGGTACATCAACAGGCGGGGCCTGATCGATAAGATGAAGAATGTCACAGTTCGGTTTGCCGACGGGACAGAAGCGACACTCGGAGATGTTAGGCGTCAAGCTAACGTTGGTGGTGTGTCCGTGTTCTACGGAACAGCCAGAAAGCAGGCACTCAGCCAAGTTATGCAGGCGCAAGGGCATATCGTGGTGCAGCTCTCGGCGGACAGACACCGCCAAGCTGCAGAGCGCGGCTATCTCGAACAATACTGCAGGGGGAAGGCGTTTGATGGAGTTGTGGACTGTATAGAGGTGTACGACAATCTGACGACATTTGAAAGAGTTTTTCTTTCAGAGGTCGAAAGGAACATCATGCGATCATATGAGATCAGGGACTTCGACCTTGTCGCAGGCAAGCTCACTGAGGATATTCCAAGTTTCGTTAAGGAGAAGGGTGGGAAAGGACGGGTTGAAGTAATCGTAGACATCCGCCATGCGGAGGTTACCAAGCTGAAGGACTTGGGTCTGAACGATTTAGTCTACTCTCTGATTTCGATCTTCTGCCGTGAGTACATTGGGCCAGCATTGAGGAAGTGGAGTCCAAGGTTCTTTGGCGACGGTGCGCTAAATCTAGAGTTGTTCGCACGGCGACGTTCCGAACTATGGGTGTTGGTGAAGGATGATATCGGTGTGGTCCGAAAGGGTGGGCAACGCCAAGTTGTGACAAAGAAGGATGTTGCGGTACTCAATGTGACTAACCAAGAAGCAACAGAAGTGGATGCGAAGAACCCGCCTCGTTTGCTGCTTATTGTTGATGAGGATGCTCGAACAAGTTTAAGTGGATACTATATCAAGTTGCCTTCGTGGGCGTTTGACGCGTATGGGGATCTTGTCCCAGATTGTGATACCCGTGGTGTCGTGTGGACGGGAAACAGGATAACGTTTGTAGCATCAGATGGTGTGAGTGCCCAGTTTCAATACGACATTCGACTAGACGAGATAGTGGGTATTGACGTTGACGGAATGTTGCGAGCCGAGGGTGCCTTGGAACTAGATCGCTCACCCCAATCGTTGTTTGGTGGATTGTATTTTCCTATACCGGCTAAGTTGACCAATTTTCTTGTGCCGTCGGATGCCGAGGAGATTCGTTTAGATTTGCACTGTGAGTGGGTGGATATGCGGTCAAGACAGTTGTGGGAGGCTGCTATGAGTGGGTAGTGTGCTTCCTGGGGCTCTATCACCGCTCTGTAACCTTAGTACGATGACTGGGACCGTCCGAATTATTCTCGACCTGCCCGGATGATGGGACGTAGATTGCTGCTAAGATACCAGGGGAAAATTGAGGTTGCGACTGACATGACCCGTATTTTCCGTGGCCTGGCCGTGTTGCTGCTGTGGCCCCTCGTCAATTCGCCGCTGGGTGCGCGGGAAATGGAGATCGTGGATGTGCACATTCACTACAGCCACGATGCTTGGGAGCGGCTTCCTCCGAAGCAGGCCATCACCATGCTCAGGGAGGCCGGACTCAGAAAGGCGTTCGTTTCCAGTTCCAGCGACGACGGCACGCTCATGCTGCATGCCCTTGCCCCGGAGTTGGTGGTCCCGGTTTTACGGCCCTATCGCCGCCGAGGGGAGATTTCAACCTGGATGCACGACCCCGGTGTCATCGACTTTCTGCGTCAGCGGCTGGCCGACAACGAGTACGCGGGCATCGGGGAGTTCCACGCTTTCGGGGAAGACGTGGAGACCGCCGTCATGCAGGAGGTGATCCGGCTGGCAAGGGAGCACAAGCTGTTCCTGCACGCCCATTCCGACAGTGATGCGGTGGAACGGATCTTCGCGACGGATCCCCAGGCAAGGGTGCTGTGGGCCCATTCCGGGTTCGCTTCGGTGGCAGAGGTCCGGCGCATGCTCTCACGGCATGACAACCTGTGGGCCGATCTCGCCTTTCGTTCCGAGCATGCCCCCGGCAACCGGGTCAGTCCGGAGTGGCTTGCGCTGTTCGAGGACTTTCCCGACCGCTTCATGCCCGGCACCGATACCTACACTCCGGAAAGGTGGTACTACGTGCGCCCGCATGCCGAGTGGACCCGTGGATGGCTCAGCGACCTGCCCCGGGAACTGGCACAGAACATTGCCTGGAGAAACGCGGAGAGCCTGGTGCGTTCATCGAGGACAAGACCATGAACAGGCAGGCTCTTGCCGTGATGCTCTTTTGCCTGTGTACCCCCGGTCTGGCCGACGGCCCCTGCAGCGATGATGCATCCCGGGACGGGAATCTCCTTCGTATCGACGGTGAACCCGCGGCTCACCTCGCCTTCATGCCGGAAACCATCCGGGTGGGCGAGCCCTTCGCGATCAGGATTTCCCTGTGCATTCCCATGCTGGAACTGGAGGAGGTGGATGCCGGCATGCCCGCCCATGGCCATGGCATGAACTACCGGCCGGCAGTGTCGTCCGCGGCGGACGGCGTCGTGACCGCGGACGGCTTCCTGTTTCACATGCCCGGAACCTGGGAGATCAGCCTGGTCCTGAAACACGGGGCAACCAGGTTGCGGCTGGTGCGGGAGCTGGCACTGGATCCGTGACTGCCCGCGCGGTGCCGGTGCCCTCAAGGACCAGGTGGCTGGCGACCGGATTTTGCATCATGCTCGGCTGCACCGGATGCCTGCCGTCGGCGGCATCCGAGCCGGTGCGTTTCACCCCGTCCGAGCGGGCCATGATCCTGTCCCACGGGCCGTGGCCGCAGCAGCAGGGCAGGGACCCGAGCAACCGATTTTCCGGAAACGGGGCGGCGATCCGCTTTGGCCGGGCACTGTTTTCCGATGCCCGCCTGTCCGCCGGCGGGGATATGAGCTGTGCGACCTGCCACAGGCCGGACCGTGCCATGACCGACGGCCTGCCCCGCGCCAGGGGCGAGGCGCTCCTGGACCGGAACACGCCCCCGATCGCAAACCTGGCCGACAGGCGCTGGTACGGATGGACCGGCCAGGCGGATACCCTGTGGGGCCAGAGCATCCGGCCCCTGGTGAACCCGATGGAGATGGCTGCAGGTCCGGAACTGCTCGCGCGTCGGGTGATCTTCAGCCCGGACCTGGCGCGGTCCTACCGGCGCATCGTCGGCCGGCCGCCGTCCGCGGAATCCCCGGAAAGCATCCTGGTCAACATCGGCAAGATGCTGTCGGCCTGGCAGGAGACGCTGGTCACGCCGGCAACGCCCTTTGACCGGTTCCGTGACGCCCTGGCGAGGGGTGAGGACGTCCCGGCGGATCAGTTTTCAGCCTCCGCCCGCCGTGGCCTGAAATTCTTCGTGGGCGAGGGCCGGTGCAGCCTGTGCCATTTCGGACCCGGCTTCAGCAACGACGAATTCCACCATATCGGCCTGCTGCATTTCGTGGACGGGGACCGCGTGGACCCCGGCAGGCACGGCGGACTGGACCGCTACCTGCGAAGTCCGTACACCCGCGCAGGCCCCCACAGTGACGAGCCCCCCGAAGCGCCGCCGGGGCACCCGGAAATTTCGTCTCCCGTAACCCGGACGACTGGGGCCGCTTCCGGGTGCCGTCGCTGCGCAATGTCGCCGCCACCGCGCCGTACATGCACGACGGTTCGCTGGCCGATCTGGCCCAGGTGGTGGGGCACTACAACGAAATCGACATGGAACGTCTCCATGCCACCGGTGAAACGCTGTTGCGGCCCATGGGGCTTGATGCGGCCCGGATCGGGGACCTGGTGGACTTCCTGCGGACCCTGACGGGGGACCCGGTGACCGCGTATCCCTGAGACGGGGCCGGCATCAGAGCCGGATGCCGGCCCCGGATGCGGATCTGCCCGGGATTGCGCGGTGCGGGAATGCTACTTCAGGCGCTTGTACTTGATCCTTGTCGGCCTGATGGAGTCGCCGTGGCGCCGCCTGTAGTCCTCCTCGTATTCAGTGTAGTTCCCTTCATGCCAGGTAACGCTGGAATCGCCCTCGAAGGCGAGTATGTGGGTTGCGACCCGATCCAGGAACCAGCGGTCGTGGGAGATCACCACCGCACAGCCGGGAAAGTTCAGCAGGGCTTCCTCGAGTGCCCTCAAGGTCTCCACGTCGAGGTCGTTGGTGGGTTCGTCCAGCAGGAGCAGGTTGCCGCCGCCCGCCAGCAGCTTGGCCAGGTGCACCCGGTTGCGTTCGCCGCCGGACAGGGACCCGATCTTCTTCTGCTGGTCGGTGCCCCGGAAATTGAACCGCCCCACATAGCGTCGGGACTGCAGTTCGTGGCCGTTCACCAGCATCACGTCGCTGCCCCCGGAGATTTCCTCGAACACCGTCTTGTTGCCGTCGAGGGCGTCCCGGCTCTGGTCAACGTAGGCGACCCGTACAGTCTCGCCCACGCGGATACTGCCCTCGGTGGGTTCCTCCTGGCCGATGATCATGCGAAACAGCGTGGTCTTGCCGGCGCCGTTCGGGCCGATCACCCCGACGATCCCGCCTTTGGGCAGGCTGAAATCGAGGTTCTCGTAAAGCAGCCGGTCACCGAATGATTTCGATACCCCGCTGGCTTCCACCACCAGGTCGCCGAGTCTGGGCCCCGGGGGTATGTAGATCTCGTTGGTTTCGGCGCGCTTCTGGTAATCGCTGGAACTGAGTTCCTCGAAACGCTTCAGCCTGGCCTTGCTCTTGGTGCCGCGACCCTTGACACCGGCGCGCACCCATTCCAGTTCCTCCTTCATGGACCTGATGCGCGCCGCCTCTGATTTCTGCTCCTGGGCAAGACGCCTTTCCTTCTGCTGCAGCCAGGAGGAATAGTTGCCCTCCCAGGGTATGCCGTGGCCGCGGTCCAGTTCCAGAATCCAGCCCGCCACGTTATCGAGAAAATACCGGTCGTGGGTCACCGCCACCACGGTGCCCTCGAATTCGTGCAGATACCGTTCCAGCCAGGCGACCGATTCCGCGTCCAGGTGGTTGGTGGGCTCATCGAGAATCAGCATGTCCGGGCTTGACAGCAACAGGCGGCAAAGCGCCACGCGGCGCTTCTCCCCGCCGGAGAGATTGTGGATTTCGGTGTCCCAGGGCGGCAGCCGAAGGGCGTCCGCGGCGATTTCAAGCTTGTGGTCGATGTTGTGGGCGTCGGCCGCCTGGATGATGGCCTCCAGGCGCGCCTGTTCCGTGGCCAGTGCATCGAAGTCTGCATCGGGTTCGGCGTAGGCGGCGTAGACGGCATCCAGTTTCTCCATGGCTTCCTTGATTGGCCCGAGTCCGTCTTCCACGTTGCCGCGCACGTCCTTGGAATCGTCCAGTTGCGGTTCCTGCGCCAGGTAGCCGACGCTCAGTCCCGGCTGCGGCCGCGCTTCCCCGAGGATGTCGGCATCGACGCCGGCCATGATCCTGAGCAGGGTGGATTTGCCGGCCCCGTTGTATCCGAGAACGCCGATCTTGGCGCCCGGGAAGAAATTCAGGTAGATGTCCTTGAGTATCTGGCGGTTGGGCGGCACAACCTTGCCCACGCCGTTCATGGTGAATACAAACTGAGCCATCGTGGATTCAAGCTGGTTTCAGGGTTCTGGCGCCGTGATGCGGCACACAACGGATTCGGTACCGGTTTGCCGGTCTACCGGTTCAGTAATGCAAGGGCGGCAAGGTGCAGTTTCTCGTTGGCGGTGGCGAGCACCTTGTCGCCGGAATCGAGGGTCAGCGCGTTCCCGTCCCAGTCGGTGATGATACCACCGGCGCCTTCCACCACGGGCACCAGCGGCAGGTAGTCGTAAGGGTACAGGTCCGCCTCGCACACGATATCCGTGTATCCTGCCGCGAGCAGGCCGTAGCAGTAACAGTCGCCGCCCCATACCCGGTACTGGCAGCGGTCCGCCAGTTCGCGAAAGCGGATCATGGATTCTTCGTCGAACATGTCCGGGCTGGTGGCGTAGATCGAGCAGTGCCCGATCCGGGTTTCCCGGCGGGTTGCGCACGGCCTTTCGTTGAGGGTTGTCCCGGAGCCCGTGGTACCGACCCAGCGTTCGTCCAGAATGCCGTGGTCAATGACCCCGAGAGCCGGCTTGCGCGCGTCCATCAGGGCGATCAGGGTACCGAAGGTGGGGCGGCCCGAGGCGAAACTCCTGGTGCCGTCGATGGGGTCGATGATCCAGTGCCAGTGTTTTTCCTGGATCTGGTTCCCACCTTCCTCGCCGAAGATGCCATGGCCGGGATGGCGGGACCGGATCAGCGCGCGGATCGCCTCTTCGGTCTCCCGGTCAGCGATCGTGACCGGGCTCTGGTCCTGCTTGTTGTCCACCGCCAGCCGGGTACGGAAGTGGCGGCCGGTGATTTCACGGGCGATGTCCGCGGCATCAAGGGCGGTCTTAAGGCAATCGTCGAGGGAGGCGTTCATGGCGTCGGATCATCGGCGGGCGTATTCTACCCGAGGACGGGGCCGTTCCGGTTCCCGATTCTGCCAATGGGCGTCGTTTTCTGACAATCAGCGGGCTTCCGGTTCCCCTATAAATACGCGCCTTTGCGGGTTCTCCCCCGGTCCTGTGACGGGTTAGAATCCGGCCCTTGATTTCCGGGGGTGCCGATCCTTGGCATCCCCGCTGTTTGGGTATCAAATCCCGGGAGATTTCCTTTCATGAAAGTACTGGTACCAGTCAAACGCGTGGTCGACGCCAACATCCGGATCCGGGTGAAATCGGATAATACCGGGGTGGAGACCGCCAACGTCAAGATGGCGATGAATCCATTCTGCGAGATCGCCGTTGAGGAGGCATTGCGGATCAGGGAGGCCGGCGTTGCCGAGGAAGTGATCATCATGTCAGCGGGCCCAGAAAAGGCCGCCGAGACCATTCGCACCGGCCTTGCCATGGGAGCGGACCGGGGGGTGCATGCGCTCACCGACGAGCGGCTTGAGCCGCTGGTCATCGCGCGCCTGATCAAGTCGGTCGCGGAAAGGGAAGGCACCGATCTCGTGATTCTTGGCAAGCAGTCCATTGACGACGACAACAACCAGACCGGTCAGATGCTGGCCGCGCTCATGGGTCGTCCCCTTGGGAGCTACATATCCAGGATCGCGAAAAATGACGACGGGTTTGCCATCACCCGGGAAATCGATGCGGGTCTCGAGGACCTCCAGATCGTCTCCCCGGCGGTGGTGACCGCGGACCTTCGCCTGAACGAGCCGCGCTATGCATCCCTCCCCAACATCATGAAGGCCAAGAAGAAACCCATAGACGTCCTGTCGCCTGCGGATCTTGGCGTGGAGGTAGTCAACCGAATCGAGGTCCTGCGTGTGGACGAGCCGCCTGCCCGGGAAGCGGGCATCATGGTATCGGACGCCACCGAACTGGTGGAAAAACTCAAGAACGAAGCAAAGGTGATCTGATGAGCATCCTGGTTATCGCTGAACACGACCACAGCCAGCTTTCCCCGGGAACGCTGAACACGGTATCCGCGGCCGCCAGGGTCGGCGGCGACGTCCATGTGCTGGTAGCCGGCAGCGGCTGCGCCGACGTGGCGGAACAGTGCGCGAAAATCGCCGGCGTATCTAGGGTCCTGTGCGCCGATTCGGCGCACTACGCCAATGAGATCACGGAAAACACCGCCGCGCTGATACGTGCGAACGTGGATGGCTACACCCATGTCATGGCACCGGCGTCCACCTTTGGCAAGGCGCTGATTCCCTATGTCGCCGCGCTCTGTGATGTCCAGGCCATCTCCGACATCAGCGAGGTGGTTTCCGCGGACACCTTCGTGCGCCCGATCTACGCCGGCAACGCCCTGGCAACCGTCAAATCCAGTGACCCGGTCAAGATGCTGACCGTGAGGACGACCGCGTTCGACCCCGCGGACGGCGAAAGCGGCAGCGCGGAAGTCAGCAGCATTGACGATGCGGGCGCCGACCAAGGTGTCAGCTTCGTTGGGCAGAACCTGAGCCACAGCGAAAGACCCGAACTGGCCTCCGCCAAGATCGTGGTGTCCGGAGGGCGCGGGATGAAAAGCGGCGAGAACTTCTCCATGCTGGAAACACTGGCGGACACCCTGGGCGGCGCGGTTGGTGCCTCGCGGGCCGCCGTCGATGCCGGGTTCGTGCCCAATGACTACCAGGTGGGCCAGACGGGCAAGGTGGTTGCGCCTGACCTCTATATCGCCGTGGGCATTTCCGGTGCCATACAGCACCTTGCCGGCATGAAGGATTCCAAGGTCATTGTCGCCATCAACAATGACGAGGAGGCGCCCATCTTCCAGGTGGCCGACTACGGCTGGAATGAGGACCTCTTCAACGCAGTTCCGGCACTGCAGGCGGAGCTGGATAAATAAACCTGCCCCCGTGCATGGACCGTTCGCTGGGCTGCGGGAATCCGGCCGCCCCGGCCCTGACTTTCCGGTGCATGGTCAGAACCGGACGGTGTTCAGCCAGCCGGCCACCATCTCCGTCAGTGCGTCCCCCTTGTCCCTGAAGAAATGGTCCGCGCCTTCGACCACCAGTTGGGTCGAATCCGGATGGCCGTTTTTCTCCAGCATCCCGGCCCTCATCGGCAACATGGCAAGGGGGCGGGGGTACTCCTCGCTACCGTAGATGTCGAGAACCGGAACGGTCATGCTGCCCATGGGAAAGGGAGTCTTCAGATCCTGTTTGTAATCGGTGGCGCCAAGGCCCATGGCCACGTAGCCGTCGATTGTGCCGTCTCCCTGGTGGTTCAGCCAGTCATTGGCCATATGGGCACCGCAGCTGTGCCCGGCCAGAACCACGGTCTGGTAGCCCTGTTCCCGCAGGAAAGCAAGGCCGGCCTCGATCCGGGCATGGGCGAACCGGAGGATGGGCAGGTAGTCGTAATACTTCCGACCCTTTTCCAGAACCGGCATCTGCAGGGCCAGGGTTGACCAGCCCTCCTCGACCAGCCCGACGCGCATCGGCCCCGCCACATTGACATCCTCGGGACCGGTATCCCGGCCGTGCAGTATCAGGGCGGCCCCCGCAGATTCATCCGCCTGCGTGTAGATGGACAGGAATGTCCGTTCCGGTGTGTTCAGCCAGACGACTTCCCCGTCGAAAATCTGGGGCTCTATCTCCATGGCGATGCGTTTTTCACGCTCGTAATCGGGGATTTCCGCACCATGGGCAGGGCCCATGAGAAGCAGCAGGGGCAGAAGAAAGTGGAACTTGCGCATCATAGGATATCCGGATAGTGGCTTGGTGGAACAGGCCGGCATAAGGTCAAACGGCACGGTCAGCGCCCGGTGAGGATGCAAGGCCGCACATGGATTCTGCAACACCGGAAAAACGGGCCGGGCAACAGGAATGAGGCACCGGTCAGGTAGATGCCGGTCACGATCCGGGCCATCCGGTCCACACTGCGGATATTGCCGAAGTCCATGGGGTTGCCTCTCAATAAATCGGGTGGACGGAACGACATGGCCGGTCCGGCCGCACCGGCGACGAAGGACAGGTGTGCGGGCCGGGTCAGTCCACGCATACCCATGTGGTCGCGATGTATTTTACACCCCGCTCCACCTCGGCACCCCGATGAAGATGGGTCCAGAAGGGTGGAAACAGCAGCAGCAGGCCGGTTTTCGGGCGGACACTGACCTGCTGGAAGAAGAACTCCGTCGCCCCGCCCTGCTCGGGTGCATCGTTGAGATACCAGATTGCGACGAGCTGTCGCCTGGCGAATTCCCCGGGTCCGGAATCCAGATGCCAGTGGTAGTAGCCGCCGGGATCGGTGCGCTGCATGTTGTAGCCAATGTCGTGCAGACGGTTGACCTTGAAAAACGGATGCAATCCGCCGAGGAGTCCAAGCGCATGGACGAGGGATTCCTTCAGCCTGGCGTCGTGCGCCGCCCACTCCGGGCGGCCGGATATCCTGAGATCGGTTGAGCGCTTGATCGAGGATTCGGCCCGGGCATCCTGACCGATTCGCCCCGGCGCCTGCTGACCGGGACTGTCCTCGAACTGACGGATCATGGCTTCGCAGGCCCCGGCGGACAGGGCATTGTCCAACGTGTAGATGAAGGAACCCGGTTTGCACTCACTGAACATGGCAGGTCATTCCCGTTCCCTGTCGGAGGGAAGCCCCGCGGCACCGGCAACGGGTGCCGGCCTGCCGGCCGGAACCAGGGGAAATGCTAGAATCCACGTCGCTGTCATTCTGCCATGTTCCGGATTTGTCCGATGCCCCGCATATTAGTGGAAAGATCACCCTCGCCCATGAAGCTTGATGTGCTCGGCGTGGAGGACTGGCCCCTGGTTGTTGAGCCCGCCGGCCGCGTTGTCAGGCACTGTCCCACCACCGAGACGAGCTATATCGTCAGCGGGGTAGGTGAGATCAACGTGCGGGGGGAAGAATCCGTCCCCTTCGCCGCCGGCGATCTCGTTACCGTGATGCCCGATACCGAATGCGCCTGGGATATCACCGAAGAAATAGAACGCCACTATTATAAAGGGTAGTTCAACCCCGGCGGCATTGCTGGTATTTTCCCGAATCCGATGCCCGGTGATGTTCCCGGCACCGGATTCGCCGTCAGCCTTCGGCCGGGGTGACGGTATCGAATAACAAGGGGCACACTCATGACCAGTACCTATTACCAGACCATCACCGAGCTGGAGAGGAAAAAAGTATCCCGGGACTATATTGTCGGTTGGGCCTCCGGGTTCCTTGGCAATCCCAAGCTTGAGGAGCAGCGTCTGACGGAAGCCTACGAGGCGGGCTATGCAGACGGCCAGGGACAGTGCACGGACAATGCCGAAAGCTGGAAGTAGGCAGGAACGCAAAGCAGCAGGTACGCAATAGAAGTAACGGGAATCCCGGTTCCGCGGTCCATGCCTTGATGGCGACGGCCTGGGCGGGAGGCGGGAAGGGGCGGCGGTTGCCGCCGTTTTTCCTGCCTGCGATCCCCGGCGTCCGCCGTGACCGGTACATCGTCCCGCAGGCGAGGCGGTCACAACGCCTGCCGGGGAAAGGACCGTATCTCCCCGGCAGTTCCCGGATTCAGTAGGGTTGCCGGCAATCCGCCTTAATCAGCGCGAGCCGCCGTTCCATCATGCGTGAAATGATGGGCAGCAGTATCAGTTCCATGGCGAGAACCATCTTGCCTCCGGGCACTACGATGGTGTTGCGCCGGGACATGAACGAGTCGTGCAGCATCGACAGCAGGTAGGGAAAGTCGACGGAGAATTTTGCGGCATCCTGGAACCGGATGACCACCAGGCTCTCGTCCGCGGTGGGGATGTCCCGCGCAATGAACGGGTTGGAAGTGTCCACCGTGGGAACCCGCTGGAAGTTGATGTCGGTACGTGAGAACTGGGGCGTGATGTAGTGGACATAGTCGTACATGCGCCGCAGGATGGTGTCGGTGACGGCCTCGGCGCCGTAGCCGCGGTTGCTGGTATCGCGGTGGATTTTCTGTATCCATTCCAGGTTCACGATCGGCACCACGCCGATCAGGAGGTCCACCTGCCCGGCCACGTTGATGTCCCCGTGCTGGAAACCTCCGTGCAGGCCTTCGTAGAACAGCACGTCGGTACCTTCCGGGATGGGTTCCCAGGGAGTGAATTCCCCGGGTTGCTGCTCGTAGGGCGCCGCCTCCTCCTCGTTGTGCAGGTAGTAACGCCGCTCGCCGGTGCCGTTCAGGCCGTACTGGAAAAACAGCTTTTCCAACAGGCCGAGATCATTGGCCTCGGGACCGAAATGGCTGAACGTGCCGCCCTGCTTTTCCGTATCCTCGATCTTCTGGCGCATCATGTCGCGGTCATAGCGGTGATAACTGTCCCCTTCCACGACGCTGGCCTTGATGTTTTCGATGCGGAATATGTGTTCGAAGGCGCCCTTGATCGTGGAGGTGCCGGCGCCGGATGACCCCGTGACGGCGATGACCGGGTGTTTTTCAGACATGGGCGGCCTCCACCGGCGCCCGGCGCACGGGGAAGGTGCCGGTCCTGTTCAGGCTGGCCCGGCCGCTCCGGGTGATGGCGGACAATCCGCCGGACTGGAGTCGTCGGCCGATCAGATCTCGGCAAGGGGGGGCGAGCCCCCGGGGTGACTGGTATTGCATGGTTTGCGGATCATAGTTGAAAGCCTGTGCAGGGTCCCCGGGGACTGCGCGCCCGGGGTACCCGGTTGATCGATCATTGCCGCAATGCTGACGGAAAACATTGCATAAGTAAAATAATATTATATTTGATATGTATATAAGTAAATAATTATTATAGGATCCGGCCGGCTGCCCGGGGACCGGCAGGGGGCACGGTCTCAGAATCCCGAGCTGCGTTTCAGCTTGTCCATGGACTTGACGAATACCTCGAAAATTTCCGGTCCGTCAATGTCCATGACCTGGTCGATCACCCACCGGTTGGTCTGGTCCTCACCCATGTATTCCTGGATCCGGGCGCCCAGCAGTCTGAGCATGTCATAGCCGGGAGCACGGTCCCGGAAGGTCGTGGCGGCGTATTCGTCCATGCGCCGGTTGGTCTGTTCGATGAAGGTGTCGCCGCGCTCCGCACCCCCGGTGATCTCGGTGCTGTTCTCGCGGTAATGGCGCCGGCAGTCCTGCGCCAGCGCCTGCATGAATTGTCCGCGCTGCGCCCGGTCCAGTGCATCGAACATCAGGCGGTCCGCACAGTGCATCAGGAACAGGAGGTATTCACGGATCACCCCGAGTCGCTGGTGGTCGTTCTCGAAGATGAAATCCTGCTGATGGAGATTCCGTGCGGCGTTGAGGGACATTCGCCAGCAAATGCTGGACAGGGCATTGGCGAATTCCTCCAGCGTGATTTCCCGGCTGCGGTTCTTCCATCCGGTGCGGATACGGGCCTTTTCCATCAGGGTTGTCGGACTGTCGGGTTTCCGTTGCGTTGACAAGGGCATATGATACCAGTGTAATCAAACTATCTTCCTACCGGACCGGTCGCTCCCGGAACTGATTCCAAGCGCCATGACAGCGATTCCCGACCTTGATCTGAAGGGCCTGGTGGAAACGGTGCAGCACAATGCGGATGTGGCGGATGCCCGTTTCGCGGGCAGGTATACACTGTGTACCTACCTGATGAAAATGCGGGATTACTACCGCTGGTGCCGGGGCCTTGGCCCCTGTTCGCCGGTGGGTCGGAGGGATCTCGGGGAGTGGATTTCCGGGATGGAATCCCACTGGAATGACCTGGAAGCCGCCCGGGCGAATTTCCGCGGGCTTCCGCTGCCCGGCGGAGAAGTGGACTGTTTCGACAATGAAACCGTCAATGCGGTACTCAATCCGGCGGGCCATGTCTATGCCGGGGTGCACGGCTACGGCGGGGTGCCGCTGTTCTTTTTCGCCGACCTGCTGCAGCGGGATACGGCCGGGAATCCGGAAGCCGACCCGGACGGCAAGCCGGAACTGGACCTGCTGGTTTCCGGCAGGGAACGGGCGCGTTCGCTGACGGCGCCGCCCGCCATGTCCGCCCCGGGCCTGATCTTCGTCCGCCGCGAAGCCCTGAGCAGATACCTCGGCAGCATGGTGGAGGAGTGGGGCTGGCGGCGTGAGGACAACGCCATGGGCAAGGTCGTTGCCCACTACGGTTTCGAAGGGGATCCCGAAGGGGCGCTGGAGCGGCTCGTGGACACGGAAATGGAGAACGTGATCCTGCATGAAATCGGCGAGCGGGTGGCGGGCGCGCTCATCGGGGAGGGCTGGCAGTCCCTGCTGAGCCGGGTGGAGGACCCGTTGACGGAACTGAAAATCAGGGCCGTGCGGGACAACCTGGCGGACTGCCTCGCCGCCTTGCCCGCCTGCATGACGCTGGAAAACTGGCCCTCGCTGGATTTCTACTATGCCAACATGACACCTCTGAGGAGGGACCTGTTTCCCAGCTTCTGCGAGGCCTACCGGGGTGCCCGCGGCAGCGGCAACTACCGTTCCCTCGCCCCGCTCATCGCCAGGGCCAGGAAACACTGGCTCACTGTCAGCCGGGAATTGCCCGCCTGCGCCCCCGACAACCTGAAAAGCTACCTCGACGCCTGCGCATTCTGATGCTGGTCACCCTGCCGGAGATACTGGATGCAGACCAGCTTGCCCTCGTGCGGGGCATCCTGAACGATGGCCGGTTTGCGGAGGGCAGGGGGTCCGCGGGGGAACAGGCGCGCCGCGACAAGCACAACGAGGAACTGGTGCCGGACGAGGAACAGTCATCGCGCCTGAACAGCGTGGTGATGGGTTCGCTGGTGCGGCATCCGGTCTACCTGAATGCGGGTCTGCCGCACCGGGTTGCGGTTCCGTATTACTCCCGCTACCGCGAGGGCATGCGGTACGGGCTCCACGTGGACGATCCCGTGATGGGGATGGGGCCCGATCCGAGAACGCGTTACCGCTGTGACCTGGCCATCACCGTGTTTCTCAGCGGGCAGAAGGATTATGATGGCGGTGAACTGGTGATACACACCGAATTCGGCCCCCGGAACGTGAAACTTCCCGCGGGGGACGGGGTGATGTATCCTGCATCCTCCCTCCACGAGGTCCGCCAGGTGACCCGGGGCGAACGGCTGGCGGCGGTCACCTGGATGCAGAGCATGGTGCCCGGCGCCGGGCAACGGGAACTGCTGTACCAGCTCTGGCTCGCCCGGGAGGAACTGCGCCGGCATGCGCCGGAGGCCGACAGTACCCGCCGGGTGGACCGGAGCTATCTGAACCTTGTACGGATGTGGTCCCGGGTATGAATATCCCGAAATCCCCGGATGGCGGGTATGTCCCGGCGCCCGGATTCCAACGGCAACCGAGGGGCCGCCCCGGGCGGCATGAACCATGAATGCGATTGAATCCAGCGGCATGAACGGCTCGGCATTGCGGGCACGCGTTGAAGGCGGCAAGACCCCGGAAATGACCGGGTGGTACCTGAAATCGGAGACCGGTCCTCTCAGGGACGTGCTCCTGGGGCCGGCGGACACCTTCGGCTGGCTCGGGGAGGCGAACGCGGAATACAGCTCACTCGTCCGGGACTCCCTCAGGCGGGGTTACCGGTTCGACCGTGAACTCGCCCTGAGACAGCACGGTGAAATGGTCTCGGCCTACGAGGATGCCGGCGTAAGGTGTCATTTTCTGCCAGGCGATACCGCCACCGAGATGCAGGTCTTCGCCCGGGATTCGTCGTTCATGACGCCCTACGGTGCGGTGATCTGCCAACTGGCCAATCCCCGCAGAAGGGGGGAATACGCCTCCGTGTTGCGTTTCTACATGGACAACGGCATTCCCATCTACGACATGGTCTCGGCGGGCAACTTTGAGGGCGGGGATTTCAACATGATCCGGCCCGGTGCGGCCCTGGTGGGCTACACGGATCACCGCTCAGAGGGCGTGGCTGCGCGCCAGGTGGCGGACTGGTTCACCGCGGAGGGCTGGGAAATCAAGTTCGCGCCCATTGACCCGTTCTACGTGCATATCGACCTGATGGTCTGCATGCTGAACGAAGACTGCGCTGCGGTGTGCCTGGAGACCACCGAGGATGACGTGGTCGCGTGGCTGCGGGAGAAGAAGATTGAAATCATCCCCGCCACCTACGAGGAGACCATGACCCTGGGATGCAACGTGGTGGCGCTGGGAAATGACCGGATACTGTCCACCCTGGCGGCCAGCGATCTGAATGCCAGGATGCGCGCGGCGGGCTTCAGGGTGTACGATCCCGACATGACCCAGTTCACCCGGGCGGGCGGGGGCGTGCATTGCATGTGCCAGCCCCTGCGACGGGACCCGGCCTGAAGCCGGAGATCTTCACGACCGGGCAGGAGAATCCCGCTACGCTGACCGCGTGTCTCCGTGCCGGCCCGGCAAGGCTGGCCAGGCAGGCTCAGCGCTTTGAACCCTTCTCGGCGTGCGCCAGGTCAACCAGTTTATTGGCCAGTTCGTCATAGCCGGCCTGGAACCCGTCCAGGTCATCACCTGATTCCGGGTCGTAGTAATCCTTGGGATCCAACCCGCCCGCCTGCTCCTTGGCGATGAACTGCTTCTGCATCTCCAGCATTTTCCGGATGATTTCCAGTTTTTCACTCATGATGGATATTCTCGTTGCAATGGTGTGTAGGGAATGGGCGGGGTGTTCAGTAGCCACCCTTGCGCTTGCTTTCGGGCAGGCCTGCCATGCGCCCGGCCTGCTTGCTGGGGGTGCCGGGAAAAAGCTCGAACAGGGTGCCCGCGTTCACTTTCTCTCCCGGCCATTTCTCTGCCATGGCCTTGGCCATGACCCGGTTGTTCGGCTGGTTGCCGCCGTTGTTGAAATATTCATCCCGCAGGTAGTGGATGACATCCCAGTGCCGGTCGGTCAGCTCCAGCCCCTCATCCGTTGCGAACTGCCTGGCGACGTCCTCGCTCCAGTCGTCCGTGTTGACGAGGAAACCCTCTTCCGTGGTTTCGATCTCACGATTGTTGACGATGATGCTCATGGTAGTGTTCGGTATACAGCGTTTTGATGATTATGGTTTCGGTTCAGGGTATCCCAGGCGGCTCCCGTTTCACGCCTCCCCCTGGGCCGATCCGACCGCGGCAATGCTCTTGTGCGGCAGGAATATCCCGCAGCCGAGTTTCTGGCCGCTGCCGATTCCCGATTCCTGCAGGCGGATGGATTCCATGGGTTCGAGATCCGACAGCATGACGCTGCGGGCGGCGATGTCGTCCCCGGGGCAATGGATTACATGCCTCAACCCGCACAGCATCTTGTGCAGCCGGATGCCCCGTTGCCGCAGCGTGTCCGCCACCCAGCGGGTGAATTCCTCCTCGTCATCCACGTAGTCACCGGTCAGTGAGCGGCTGAAGACCGTGTCCGTTGGAACCAGAGTTTTCTGGTGGCAGTCACCGAGTTTCATTCGGTAGCCATCCAGCCGGAGTTCGCTGCCGCAGAGCGCCAGTGCATCCGGCTCCCGCTCCGCCGGAATCCTGAGGTACAGGCGGGTTCTGCGGGGAAGCTGCAGCAGGCTGCCGGGCACTTCCGGGGGCCGGATCCAGCCGTTGCCGGAGGTGGCGCCATGGATGGAGTGGATCGCCACCCTGGCATCCCCGTCGATCCAGGGCAGCAGGCGGCGCAGCCCCTGGTAAAGGGACCAGGCGTGGTCCACGGGCAGTTCCCGGCATTCGATGCGGAAGCACAGGTCGAT
The DNA here is from genome assembly GCA_009842505.1 of Gammaproteobacteria bacterium. GTDB lineage: Bacteria > Pseudomonadota > Gammaproteobacteria > Arenicellales > Poriferihabitantaceae > VYFG01. The sequence continues at coordinate 21,826 of VYFG01000071.1, read as the reverse complement.
GATGTCCCGTGGTACGACGAATTCTCCGTCACCGGCTGTCTCCTCCCAGAGCATGTCAGTGCTCCGGCGGCAGGGTGGCCTGGAGGGCGTCCCGGTCTATCCACCACTGGTCCTGCACCAGCACGTCGATGACGTTGCGCATGCGCACCAGGAATTTCGCCGGGTCATCAAGCTCCAGCCGGCTGAACCAGTCCTTGAACGCCTCGGGACCCCGCACGTCCCCGTGCCTGCGGGCCACATCGTTCAGCAGCTGGCCCACCGCGAGGGACAGTTCGCTGTGCTGGTTGCCCTCGGAGCGGAGCTCCACCACGTAGGCTGCCACCGCCGCCGCCACCGCCGCCCCGTCGGATTCCGCCGGGGTTTCGTCGATGATGTGCATCAGCTGCCGGACGGTGAGCGAGGGGTCAATGGGGAAGGTGATGCCGAGCCACAGGCCGTGCCCGAGGGCAATCAGCGCCTCGTCGGTTCCGCAGGAGAACAGCGCATCACAGGCCACCACCGCCTGTTCCCAGTCCTCCCTCGCCAGCTGGATCCGGAACGCCTCCATGGCATGGCCCCAGGCATCGGATGTTCGATCCATGGAGACTTCGGTCCTGGACAGCTCGGTCAGTAGACGCGCGCGCAGACCCGGGTCGTCGGCGGGTGCCGTTGCCAGTTGCCGGAAAAGCTGTTCCGCCCTGCGTGCGAGCACCTCCATGGAGGTCTGCGCATCATCCTGGCACTCCGCCCCCAGGTCCACCAGATCCCGGTCAAGATAGTTCATGGCGGTCAGTGCGGCGTGATCCGCTGGCGGAAACGCAGGCGGTGGAGCAGCCTGCCGTTTTCCTTTCCGGGCCTGTCCTCGAAGGCGGTACGGCAGTGCAGCACGTTGTTGCACACGATGCCCTGGCCGGGACCAAGCGTCCAGCGGAGAATCGCGGGATGGGGGCTGTCGAGAAGCGAGGCGATGAATTCCACCGCTTCCCGGGTATCCGCGTCCTTTCGCCAGACGATATTGTGACGCCTGCGGGTGAACCGGGTATAGAGGGTGCCGGTTTCCTCGTCGATGCTGAATACCGGCCCCCTGAATTCACGCCGGCCGCTGCCGGACGCGTCGTCGTCGGCGGGAATGAGAAAGGCCTCCGGGTGGCAGAGCGCACGTGCGAGCCGGGGGGAGTGGTCGCGCAGCAGGATATACAGCATTTCCGGGTCCAGCAGCCGGTTCTCCCCGCCGCTCAGGGCGCTGCGCACGCAATGCAGTGCGAACGCGTGGATCCGGGACTCGGCCGGGTTGTAATAGCCGTCCGTATGCCAGTTGAGCCTCTTGCGGGTATAGGGGATATAACGTGCCCGCTCTTTCGCGCCGGCTTGGGGATGGTCCTGCCTCACGGCCTCGATGCGGCTGATGCCGCGGTGGTCTGCCGTGGGATTCGGCAGCGGATCCGTGAGGCCCAGCTGGCTGCAGAGCGCAGGCAGCAGGGCATCGTTGTCAGGGTCTTCCCGGCCGTCATCCCCGGGGCGGCCGAGATCGTAGATGAACAGGTTGTGGTGCCTCACGCAGTCCCGCATGCCGGACAGTTCGCGCCGCGTCAGGTGAAACGGGTCCTTCACCGGAACCGCAGGGGGCGTCGGGGCGTTTTCCCGGCAGGCCAGCTTGTCCGCCCGCCATCCGGCAAACGCCTCATCGTCCACCAGGATCTGGGCAAACGATTCCCGGACCTTGCCGCGGGCCCCGGCCATCCTGGGCAGGGTCCCGCCGGCATGCATCCGGCGCTCCGTGTTCGAAGCATGGGCAGTTGCGCTCAAGGGACTCGGGGAGTGGGAGAATGAATGGCGTTCATGCGGACGGTCCGGTCGCTTCCATGTCGCCCGGTCATTCAGCCAGCGGCACCGGTTTTCGTCCATACCTCCATCGGGATAAACCCCAGTCAGCGCCTATCCTTTTGGGTAACTGTAGTAATCGGGGAACGACGCTAGAATTTGGTCAGAGCCGGAGTGCGCGAAAGCTAAGGCGGGCCCACTGATCGCCGGTCATCGAGCGCGTCAGAGGCAGCTTCCGGCCTGGCTGGAAAACCAAATAACTACGGAGATGCACGATAAGCCATAACCCTCCGAAAAAACAGTCGGCAATGGGTTGCAAAGGTCAGCCCGGCCCGACCCGCTGACCTCGTTAGCACCCCCGGGTGCGGATGGTCCCCGAAACCGATCGGAGCTTAATTCCAGGAGTCAATCACCGATGAGCGATGACAAACATGTAACACCAATGCTGGATGAACTGGAGCACGGCCCCTGGCCGAGCTTCGTCAGCGGTATCAAGCGACTGCGAGACGATCATCCCGACCAGCGCATCAACGGCATGGCAAACGACCTGCTCGGCCAGCTCGAACACTCCTACGAAACCCGCAAGGGCTACTGGAAGGGGGGCACCGTGAGCGTCTTCGGCTACGGCGGCGGCATCATTCCCCGCTTTTCCGAAGTGGGCAAGCAGTTCCCCGATTCCAAGGAATTCCACACCCTGAGGGTTCAGCCGCCGGCGGGCAATCACTATACCACCGACATGCTGCGGCAGCTGGCGGACAGCTGGGAGAAGTGGGGCTCCGGGCTGGTGACCTTCCATGGCCAGACCGGAAACATCATGTTCATCGGTACGTCCACCGAGAACACCCAGCACTTCTTCGACGAAATCAACGAATACGGTTTCGATCTCGGCGGGGCGGGGCCGTGCGTGCGCACGGGCATGTCCTGCGTCGGGGCCGCCCGCTGCGAAATGTCCTGTGCCAACGAGCAGCGGCTGCATCGTGAACTGGTGAACAACTTCACCGACGACATCCACCGTCCGGCGCTGCCCTACAAGTTCAAGTTCAAGATTTCAGGATGTCCCAACGACTGCACCAACTCCATCGAACGCGCGGATTTTGCGGTGATCGGCACCTGGCGTGACGAGATCAAGGTGGACCAGGACGCGGTGAAGGAGTACGTGGACGCCAAGGGGCGGCAGCACGTGATCGACAATGTCATCACCCGTTGCCCGACCAACTGCATGACCCTGACCGATGACGACCGCATCGAGATCGAGGATCGCAACTGCGTCAAGTGCATGCACTGCCTCAACGTCATGAACAAGGCGCTGCATCCGGGAGACGACAAGGGCGTGAGCGTGCTCATCGGCGGCAAGCGGACCCTCAAGATCGGCGACCTGATGGGTACCGTCATCGTGCCGTTCATGAAGATGGACAGCGAGGAGGACTACGAGCGCATCGTGGAGATCGCCGAGGAGACCATTGACTTCTGGGCGGAGAACGGTCTTGAGCACGAGCGCTGCGGTGAAATGATCGAACGGATCGGTCTGGTGAACTTCCTTGAGGGAATCGGCGTAGACGTGGATCCAAACATGATCAGTCATCCCAGGGAAAGTTCCTATGTCCGCATGGATGGCTGGGATGAAGAGGCCCGCAAGTGGTTCGAACGCAAGCGCGAGGAAAAACTGGCCAGCTGACCCGGTAACCGGATCGCGAACCGAGTTTTGATCAACATTCACCAGGTGAAGCAGCAATGATAAACCTCCAAGACATGCGCCGGCCCATCGAGTCGGGCTGCCCGGACGGCATGCAGTTCATGCATCCCGTCATGATCCGGAACTTCGGCCAGTGGAAGTACCACGAACACCCGCGCCCCGGCGTCCTCGTGCACCACGCGTTCACCGGCGAGTCGGTGTGGACGGTGAAGGCCGGCACCCAGCGGATTCTCGATGTCTACACGCTGCGCAAGCTGTGCGACATCGGCGATCAGTATGCCGACGGCCATGTCCGCTTCACCATCCGCAGCAATATCGAGTACATGGTGGTTGACGAGGCTAAGGTGGAGCCGCTGATCGAGGCCCTTGAGCGCGAGGGATTCATCGTGGGCGGCACGGCCAATTCCGTGGCGGCCATTTCCCATACCCAGGGCTGGCTGCATTGCGACATACCCGGTACCGACGCCTCCGGCGTGGTCAAGGCCATGATGGATGAACTCATCGACGAGTTCAAGAACTGCCGCATGCCCAACCGGGTTCACATCACCACTTCCTGTTGCCAGATCAACTGCGGGGGACAGGGCGACATCGCCATCAACGTCCAGCATACGAAACCGCCCAAGATCAACCACGACCTGGTGGCCAATGTCTGCGAACGTCCTTCCGTGGTGGCGCGGTGCCCGGTGGCGGCGATCCGTCCCGCCATGGTGAACGGCAAGCCCAGCCTGGAGGTGGACGAGAAAAAATGCATCTGCTGCGGCGCCTGCTACCCGCCGTGCCCGCCGATGCAGATCAACGACCCCGAGCATTCCAAGCTGGCGATCTGGGTGGGCGGCAACCATTCCAACGCCCGCAGCAAGCCGAGCTTCCAGAAACTGGTCGCCGGCGGGGTGCCGAACAATCCCCCGCGCTGGCCCGAGGCCACAGCGATCGTCAAGAAGATCCTCAAGGCCTACCAGAACGACGCTAAGGACTGGGAGCGGATGAACGACTGGATCGACCGCATCGGCTGGCCGCGCTTTTTCGAACTGACCGGCCTGCCGTTCACGAAGTACCATATCGACAACTGGCGCGGCTCCCGCAAGAGCCTGAACTCCTCCACCTACATCCGGCTGTAGGCTGCGACATGAAATTTGCCGTGGTGGTCAACGAGGGGCCGTATACGCACCAGGCCAGCGACACCGCCTTCCAGTTCGTGAAGGCGGCGCTGGACGGCGGTCACGAGGTGATGCGCGTCTTTTTCTACCATGACGGGGTCAACAACGGAACCCGTCTGACTACCCCTCCCCAGGATGACCGCAACATCGTCAACCGGTGGGCGGAACTGGCGTCGCAGCACGAACTCGACCTGGTGGTGTGCGTGGCCGCGGCCCAGCGCCGGGGCATCGTCGACCCCGACGAACAGAAGCGCAACAGCAAGGACGCCAACAACATCGCCGACGGTTTCCGTATTTCAGGACTGGGACAACTCATCGAAGCCGGGATACAGGCGGATCGCCTGGTGTCCTTCGGCGACTGATCCGAACACGCAGACATGTCAGAACCAGACAGCCAGGCGGGTGGAACCGTCAAGAAATTCCTGTACATCAACCGTCGCGCACCCCACGGTTCGAACTATGCCCAGGAAGGACTTGAAGTGGCGTTGATCGGTGCCGCCTTCGACCAGGACGTGGCCATGGCCTTTCTGGACGACGGCGTGTTCCAGCTGAAGAGCAACCAGGACACCGCGGAAATCGGCACCAAGAACTTCAGCGCCACCTACCGGGCGCTCGGGGACTATGACGTCAAGAAGGTGTATGTCGAGAGGGAGTCCCTGGAAAGTCGCGGAATCGGCGAGGACGAACTCATGCCCCTGGTCTACGAGGACGAGGACGACGACTGGGAAGAGAAGCCGCTGATCAGCGTGGTCGACGAGGCGGAGCTGCGGGAAATCATCGACCAGGCCGACGTGATACTGAACTTCTGACCATGAGCGCGATACTGCATACCGTGAACAAGTCGCCGTTCGAGAAGAACAGTCTCGCGACCTGCCTGCGCCTTTCCCTGCCGGGCAGCCACATCCTGCTGATCGAGGACGGTGTCTACGCCGCCATCCGGGGCGGGTCCATGTCCGATGACCTGAAAAGGGCCATGTCGGACCGCACCGTCTCCGTCCTCGGCCCCGACCTCAGGGCCCGGGGCATCACCGAGGACGGCCTCGTCGATGGCGTGGGCGTGGTGGGCTACGACGGCTTCGTCCACCTGGCCGCGGAATCCTCCAAGGTGCAGTCCTGGATGTGACCGAACGAACAACCATCAATCCCATTCCATTCATTGTGGAGTCATATAAATGAGTATCGAAATAGAAGGCAAATCCTACGAAACCGACGAAGAGGGCTACCTCGCCAACCTGAGCGACTGGAGTCATGAACTGGCCGAAGCCATGGCCCGGATGGACGGTTGTGATCTCACCGACAATCACTGGGAGGTGGTGAACTTCCTCAGGGAATACTATGAGGAATACCAAATTGCGCCGGCGGTCCGGGTACTGACCAAGGCCATTGGCAAGCGCCTTGGCAAGGACAAGGGCAACAGCAAGTACCTCTACGAGCTTTTCCCCTACGGCCCGGCGAAACAGGCCTGCAAGTACGCCGGTCTGCCGAAACCGACCGGCTGCGTGTAGGCCTGCAGGGCGATCCGCGCCGCGCTGAGTCCCGGGAACGGAAATGTCGATCCTGACGACGGTTGTTGCCGGACTTTTCTACCTCGCCACCGCGACACTCCTCGTTGGACTGACGCGCAAGGTCGTACAGTATGCGCGCACCCCGGCACCGCTGAAGATTCCCACCACGCCCGCACCGGTCACGCGCACGGGCGTGGTGCTGCGCATGGTCAGGGAGGTGGTGCTGTTCGAAAGCCTGTTCAAATCAAGCAAGTGGACCTGGCTGTTCGGGTGGCTCTTCCATTTCGGCCTGTTCGTCGTCCTTTTGCGGCATCTGCGCTATTTCACCGAACCGGTCTGGGGCTGGGTGGCGCTGGTCCAGTCCGCGGGAATCTATGCCGGCTACGCCATGGTGATCGGTCTCGCCGGCCTCTGGGCCCGCCGGGTCCTGGTGGACCGCGTGCGGTACATCTCGGCCCCTTCCGACCACCTGATGCTGGCGCTGCTGGTGGGAATCGGCGGATCCGGCCTGCTGATGAAATACGTCTGGCACACCGACGTGGTGGCGCTCAAGGCCTTCGTGCTCGGGCTGCTCCGGCTCGACCTTTCACCGCTGCCTGCCGACCCGCTGCTGGTGATTCACCTGCTGCTGGTGGCCTGCCTGATGTTCATCTTTCCCGTCAGCAAGCTCCTGCATGCCCCGGGCGTGTTCTTCAGCCCGACTCGCAACCAGGTGGACAATCCCAGGGAAAGGCGGCACGTGACGGGAGAGGCCTGATGGCGGTCAAGGCTGAATTCGACATCCCGGTCATCACCAACGTGCCGCGGACACCGGCGCTCAGGGAAGGTGCCATGGCGCACAGCAGGCCGTTCGTCGCCAAGCCGGACCACCAGGAACCGCTCGGCTTTCCCGGGGAACTGGTGGAGGACTGGCATGACCGGGCCATTGCCAAGATGGGTGAACTTCTGGGCAGTTACCGTTCATTGCAGGTGTTCATGGACGCCTGCGTGAAATGCGGTGCCTGCACCGACAAGTGTCACTACTATCTCGGCACCGCGGACCCAAAGAACATGCCGGTCGCCAGGCAGGACCTGATGCGCAAGGTCTATCGGCGCTATTTCACGTGGGCCGGCAAGTATTTTCCCTGGCTGGTCGGCGCCGCGGACCTCACCGAGGAGGTCCTCGAGGAGTGGTACGCCTACTATCACCAGTGCTCCGAATGCCGCCGCTGTTCGGTCTACTGCCCCTACGGCATCGACACCGCCGAAATCACCATGGCGGGGCGGGAAATACTCGACAGTGTCGGGATGGGGCAGAAATACTCCAATGAGATCATCGGCAAGGTCTTCAGGATCGGCAACAACCTGGGGCTGCCGGAGCCTGCGCTCGCCGATACGCTGGAGGGCCTCGAGGAGGAGGTCAAGGAAGAAACCGACGTGGACGTGCGCTTTCCCCTGGACGAACAGGGCGCCGATGTCCTCCTGGTCACGCCGTCGGCGGATTTCTTCGCCGAGCCCCATGTGGATGGCCTGATCGGTTATGCCAAGATCTTTCATCAGGCCGGCATCCGCTGGACCCTGAGCTCGCATGCCTCCGAGGCGGCCAATTTCGGCCTTTTCATCGGCAGCCAGGGCAACATGCAGCGGGTGGCCCTGCGCATCCGCGAGGCGGCGATGGAACTCGGCGTCAAGCGCATCATCGTGGGCGAATGCGGCCATGCCTGGCGGGTGGCCTACAGCTACTGGAACACCCTGATCGGCCCGTTTGACTTCCTCGATCCGGATTACCCGGCACCGCAGCACATCTGCGAGGCCACCTATGATCTGATTCGGCAGGGCGCACTCCGGTTCAACAAGGAGAACAACGACGACAAGGTGGTCACGTTCCATGATTCCTGCAACGTGTCCCGCGGCTCGCGCATGGGCAGCATGCCCGGCGGCCAGTTCATCATCCCGCGGGAGGTCATCAAGGCCTGCTGCAACCATTTCGTGGACATGCGCCAGGAAACGATCCATGAGGGCACGTTCTGCTGCGGCGGTGGCGGCGGACTGCTGACCGATGACCTGCTGGAACTGCGCGTCAAGGGGGCCCTGCCCCGGGTACAGTCGCTGGGCGAGGTGATCGAGGAGTACGGTGTGACGCACATGGCGGCAATGTGCGCCATCTGCAAGAGCCAGTTCACCAAGGTGCTGCCCTACTACGGCATGGGCATGGACATGGTCGTCAGCGTGCATCACCTCGTGGGCGATGCGCTCGAACTGGGGACGGATGGATGATCCGGGCCCGGCGAACAGATTCATCTTCACGGGCGCCCCGGCACCCATGGACCCGACAATCGGAGAATACGCAATGTCTGTAAACAACAAGCAGCAGCCGGAACAGAATCTGACGTTCCGTGCGTTCAAGGATGGGGAGCACAAGTGGGACGACTGGCAGGAGGCCATCTTCAGCGCGGATCATTCCCACAAGTGCCCGACCTATGTCCATCGTACGCCGCCCTGCCAGGGCAGTTGTCCGTCCGGTGAGGACATCCGCGGCTGGCTGCAGATCGTTCGCGGCATCGAGAAACCGCCCGCGGACATGGAATGGGAGGAATACGCCTTTCGCCGCAGCACCGACGCCAATCCTTTCCCGTCCATGATGGGGCGGGTCTGCCCGGCCCCCTGCGAGGACGGATGCAACCGCAATGACGTGGAGGATTTCGTGGGGATCAACGCGGTGGAGCAGTTCATCGGGGACAACGCCTTCGACAGGAAGTACACCTTCGAGACGCCGGAGCTGGGCGAAAAGCGGGTCGCCATCATCGGTGGCGGTCCCGCGGGTCTCGCAGCGGCCTACCAGCTCCGCCGCAAGGGTCACGGTTCCACCATTTTCGAGGAGCATGACCAGCTGGGCGGCATGATGCGCTACGGCATCCCCGGGTACCGGACCCCCAGGGACTACCTGGACCACGAGATACAGCGTATCCTGGACATGGGCGGCATCGAGGTGCGTGCTGGCGTCCGGGTCGGATCCGATGTCACCGTCGGGGAACTCGACGAAGGGTTCGACGCCGTGATCTGGTGCATCGGCTGCCAGACCGGCCGGCCGCTGCCGGTTCCGGGCTCCGACGCCCCCAACTGCGTCAGTGGGGTCAAGTTCCTGGAGGCCTTCAACCAGGGCAAGCTGCAGGCCGCAACCGACCGGGTGGTTTGCGTGGGCGGCGGCGATACCTCCATCGACGTGGTTTCGGTGGCCCGCCGGCTCGGCAGGATCCAGAACATCAACAAGTCCCACCGGCCCGAGGCCGTCATCGGCGGCTACGTGGCCCATGACTCGGCCTATGCCGCCATGCGTGAGGGCGCCAATGTGACCCTGACTTCGCTGTTTCCCCGGGAAAACATGACCGCGTCGGACCACGAGGTGGAGGATGCGCTGCACGAGGGCGTCGACATCCGTTACGGCGTGATTCCGGTGGAAGTGCTCAAGAACGGCGAGGGCCGGGCCACGGCATTGCGCATGGCCGAATGCCGGATCGAGGAAGACGGTCGCCCGGTGCCCGTGGAGGGCACCGAGTTCGATATCGAATGCGATCTCATCGTCTCCGCGATCGGGCAGGGCGGTGACCTCGACGGGCTCGAGGAACTGGACAACGGCCGCGGACTCATCGATGCGGACAAGTTCTACCAGCACCCGGAGCGCAAGGGCCACTTTGTCGCCGGGGACATCATCCGCCCGCACCTGCTGACCACCGCCATCGGTCAGGCGTCCATCGCCGCCGACAGCGTCGACTATTACCTGCGCAATGACGAGATGGTGAAGCGGCCGAAGGTGGATGTGCACCATTTCAGCCTGATGCAGAAACTGCGCGAGGCCAACCTGGAGCCGGAGGGCTACAACCACCAGCCCGCCTGGGGGACCAACGACGCCGGTTTCGCGATCCACAACTACGAGGACCGCAGCGCCCACGAGGTGATTCCGACCAGCGAGCTGTTTCTCGGGCACTTTGCCTACACGCCGCGCAACAAGCGCCTGAGTGACGGCCCCGGCGCGGAGGAAGTGCTCGGGCACTTCGAGGAGCGCCATATCGGTTTCGATGCGGAAACCGCCCGCCAGGAAGCGGACCGCTGCATGAGTTGCGGGATGTGCTTCGAGTGCGACAACTGTGTGATCTACTGTCCCCAGGATGCGGTTTTCCGGGTGAAGAAGGACCAGTCCACCACCGGTCGCTACGTCGATACGGACTACACCCGCTGCATCGGGTGCCATATCTGCGCCGATGTCTGCCCGACCGGCTATATCGACATGGGAATGGGGGAATAGGGGGCCGGTACCATGGGACTGGACAGGCTTGTTCCCTTCGTGGCACTGATCCTGGCACTGGTCTCGCCGGCCGCGTCGGCGGACCTGCCGGAACTGCCCCGCGGGAAGGGTGATGCCTGTGTGGCCCCTACCGACGAGATGCGCAGGGATCACATGGATTTTCTCCTGCACCAGCGCGACCTGACCGTACACGACGGAATCCGCACCCCGCGGTTCAGCCTGGTGGAATGCGTGGACTGCCACGTGCAGCGCAATTCCGAGGGCGGATTCATTCCGGTGGATGCCCCGGAACAGTTCTGCGAGATCTGCCACACCTACGCCAGCGTCAAGATGGACTGTTTCGGATGCCATGCCACCATGCCCGACAGCGCGTCCGCGGACGCCAACACGGCCGCATCCGTCGTGCACACCGATGACGTCCTCGGCGTGATGTCCTACCGGGTGACGCCCGTACCGGAAGGAGGGGGGACTGATGCCGACTGACCGGAAACGCACGGATGACGCCTTGAACCCTGACCGCCGCCGGTTGCTCGCAGGCGCCGCGGGTATGGCGGCCATGGGAGGGGGATTCAGCATCATCCGGCTGGCCCTGGCCAAGAATGACGACGAGGCGGTCAGCAGCCTGACCCGCTGGGGGCTGTTGATCGATACCGCCAAGTGCAGCAGCGGATGCAATGCTTGCGTCAGTGCCTGCAATGACGAACACAACCTGCATGGATTCGGCCGTCCGCTGACGGATCCGCAGTGGATCCGCAAGCTGGATCTGGTGGACGAGCATACCGGCCACGAATCCTCCCTGCCCATGCTGTGCCAGCACTGCGAGCATCCGCCCTGCGTGGACGTCTGTCCCACGGGGGCGTCCTTCCGCCGTGACGACGGTATCGTGCTGGTGGACAAGCATACCTGCATCGGCTGCCGCTACTGCGTCATGGCCTGTCCATACAAGGCGCGTTCCTTCGTGCACGAGGCGCTGTCCAACCAGAAGTCCTATTCACCCAGGGGAAAGGGCACGGTGGAGAGCTGTACGCTGTGCGTCCACCGCGTGGACCGCGACAGGACGCCGGCCTGCGTGGAAGCCTGCCAGTCTGACGGCGGCGGCGCGATGGTTTTCGGCGACCTGAATGACGAATCCGGGGTGCTCGCGGGCGCACTGCGGGATCATCCGAGCAGCCAGGTCCGCCGGGATCTCGACCTGAACACCGGCGTGCGTTACCGCAACCTGTAACCGGCCAGCGCAGAGATGAAGCAGACCAGCCACTATCGCACCCTGGGCACCCGAAGCACGACTTACTGGCTGACCCTGCTGGGAATGCTGTGCCTGGTGGCGGCGGGTTACCTTGCGGCTCACCGCATGGACGTGGAGGGACACTGGATCACCGGGATGAACAACCAGGTAGTCTGGGGCCTGCCCCATGTCTTTGCTGTTCTGCTGATCCTTGCGGCATCCGGTGCGCTGAATGTGGCCTCGATGAGTTCGCTGTTCGAACGCAAGGAGTACAGCCCCTGGGCACGGCTCTCCGGATTGCTGGCCATCTGCTTGCTGGTGGGCGGTCTGATCGTTCTGGTACTCGATCTCGGCCGCCCGGACCGGCTGATCGTAGCCATGACCTACTACAACTTCAAGTCCATCTTTGCCTGGAACATCTTCCTCTACACCGGTTTCATCCTGGTGGTGACGGTCTACCTGTGGACCCTGTTCGAGCGTTCCCTGGCGGGTCACGTGCGCCGTGCCGGTCTGCTGGCCTTTGTCTGGCGTTTTGTGCTGACCAGCGGCACCGGGGGGATTTTCGGATTTCTCGTGGCCCGGCAGTTCTATGACGCCTCGATGATCATCCCGGTATTCATCGTGCTGTCCCTCATCCTGGGGACGGCGGCGTTCATCATCATCAGCATGGTCCTCGGCCAGTGGTACGAGGACAGTCCGGACACTGCCCTCCTGCGGAAGCTTGCGCGGCTGATGGGCATTTTCATCACCACGGAGCTGTTCCTCGTGGCTGCCTTTCATCTGACCAACCTGTATGCCACGGAACACCATGGCGTGGAACACTTCATGCTCGTCGGCGGCGGAATCTACACCGTCCTGTTCTGGCTGGGCCAGGTGGTCGTGGGCGGTCTGCTGCCTCTTGCCATGGTCTTCCTTTGCGGGCGGGACCGGTTCCCGAAAACGGCCCTGGCGGCTGCCGTTCTCGCCCTCTTCGGCGGTTTCTGCCAGCTCTATGTCACCATCATCGGCGGACAGGCCTATCCACTCGTGATGTTCCCGGGGAAGCGCGTCGCAAGTTCTTTCCACGATGGCGAGGTGGCCCTCTACAACCCCTCGATGCCGGAGTGGCTGCTGGGCGTCGGCGGAATGGCCCTTGCCGTGGTGATGGTGCTTCTGCTGGTCAGGGTGCTTCCGTTCCTTCCCGACTATCGCCGCTCCCGTACCGCGGCCTGACTGTCCGTCCCGGCATGGCCCGCCTGCTGATTTCGGCGACCCGGAAATCCTCGGGCAAGACCACGTTCACGCTGGGGCTCCTGGTGGCCCTGTCCCGGCGCGGCCTGGCGGTCCAGCCTTTCAAGAAGGGGCCGGATTACATCGATCCCCTGTGGCTCGGCGCAGCGGCTGGCCGTGACTGCCTCAACCTCGATTTCAACACCATGGAGGCCGACGAGATCCTGGGCCTGTTCGGCCGCTACGGCGCCGGTGCGTCGCTCTCGCTGGTGGAGGGAACCAAGGGGCTCTATGACGGCATCGATCCCGAGGGCAGTGACAGCAATGCGGCCCTGGCCAGGCTGCTGTCGGCGCCGGTGCTCCTGGTGATTGACGTGGAGGGGATGACCCGGGGGGTGGCGCCGCTGATCAACGGCTACCGGTCCTTCGATGCGGGTGTTGAATTCGCCGGCGTGGTGCTGAACAACTACAGCGGCAGCCGTCACCTCGGCAAGCTGCGGGCCGCGGTGGAGACCTATACCGACCTCCAGGTCACCGGTGCCATGCCCCGCTGTGAAGACGTGCGCATCACCGAGCGCCACCTCGGACTGACGACCCGGTCGGAGACCGGGGGTTCGAACGAGAGGCTGGACAGGCTGGGCCGGCTCGTTGCCGATTGCATCGACCTCGACCCGCTCCTGGACAGGGCCCGGGAGGCGCCCGCACTGGATATTCCGGAACAGTCCGGGGAACCGGCCCCGGCAGGGACCGGACTCCGCATTGGAATCGCCCGCGACAGCGCATTCTGCTTCTACTATCCTGACGACCTTGATGAAATGCGGCGCCAGGGCGCGGAACTGTTTTTCTTCGATACGCTGTCCGACAGCAGGCTGCCTGAGGTGGATGCGCTGATGATCGGCGGCGGATTTCCGGAAACCCACGCCTTCGCGCTTGAGCGCAATGGGGAACTGCGTGCAGCCATCAGGCGATTCATCGCCGGCGGTGGGCCTGTCTACGCTGAATGCGGCGGCCTCATGTACCTCACCCGGGCCATTACCTGGCAGGGCAGGCGCCATGCCATGGTCGGCGCCATCCCGGCCGAAGTCGCCATGGAAGAGCGGCCCGTGGGGCGTGGATATGTCGTCCTCGAGCGGACCGGCCGGCATCCCTGGATGACCGGCGGCTCTTTCAGGGCGCATGAATTCCACTACTCCAGGATTGTGGGTCTGGCCGATGCGATTCCGTTCGGGCTGCGGGTCCGCCGCGGACATGGTATCGACGGCACCCATGACGGACTGGTCATGGGCAATCTGTTCGCCACCTACGCCCACCAGCGCCACACCCGGCAGAACCCCTGGGTGACGTCGTTTCTCGGCAATGTGGCACGGTTGGTGGACGGTTCTGAAACGGTAGAGCCCGCGGGGGGCAGACAGCATGATCAATATCAGTGAAAACGCCGCCAGGCAGATCAAGGAATCGATGAAGGAATCCGACAGCGAGGGCATGGCACTGCGCGTGGCGGCGAGGCGGCTGCCGGACGGCAACCTCGATTACGCCATGGGATTCGATCACTCGGACCACAATGACAGTCATGCCCGGAGCAACGGCATCGATATCGTGGTGGGGCCCACCAGTACCGAGCTGTTGCGCAACGCCGATCTCGACTACGTGCAGATGGAGGATGGGGAGTACCGCTTCATCTTCATGAATCCCAATGACCCGGCCCACGGCGGGCAGACGGATCCGGGCAGTGAGGAGGGTGGTGACGGGGAGAGCCGCTAGAAAATCCCCTGCAATACCGTTATAGTGCAGTTCCGGTTTTCCTAATATTCCATTCTTGGACCAGCCGCAAAGCAATCAGTCCGAATCCTGCGCTACGTCTGAGGAGCCTCGCTGCCTGATCACGCCGGAGTCGCGATGGTACCGCCCCGGGCAGGGCTTCACCTGCCGCCAGATCATGCTGCCTCTTCTGGTGGTCTGCGCACTCCTGCTGGTGATGATCGCCGTGCAGGGAATTGTCCTTTACCGTTCCGGCGGGCAGAGCCTGCTGGAATGGGGCTTTTTCCTCACGCCCGTGGTGATGTTTTTTCTGGTGGTCAAGTCGATCCTGTTCGTCAGGCGTTCGCTGATCAATCCCCTGTCCCACATCCGGTTCTGGGTTTCCCGGGTCCGGGAAGGCGACCTTTCGGCGCGCATGCCGAGACTCGACAATGGGGAGTTCAATGAACTCGCCGGCGATATCAACGGCGTTGCGGATGTGGTGCAATCGCTGCATGATGACCTGGAGGCCCAGGTGCATGCCCATACGCAGAACCTGAAGCGGAAGGCGCAGGCGCTGGAACTGCTCTACGAGGCAGTCACATCGGTGAATACGGCCTACGAGGTGGATGATCTCCTTTCCCGGTTTCTGCGCAGGCTGGGCGATGTTTTCGACGCCGATGCGGCAGTTCTCAGGGTGCTGGAAAATTCCCGCCTGAGCCTCAGGGACAGCTACGGGCTTGATCGTGAAAGCCGGTTCCTGGAGCAGGATGTGCCCATCCGCTTCGTATGGCGGAACAACCTGTTCGGCAGGGGCTCCATCGAGGTCCGCTCGGAGACCATTGCCGAGACCCTGGATTCGGGTGCACCGGAAGGGGGCCCGGTACGCCAGATCGTGTCGGTTCCGCTCCAGTACCGTGGTTCCATTCTCGGCAGTTACCAGCTGTTCATCCGTTCCGATGCCGAATTCAACGACGAAACCCGGGAACTGCTTGCCGGAATCGGCCAGCACCTGGGCGTGGCCCTGGAGCAGTCGCGCCTCGACCAGGAATCCGGCAAGCTGATGCTGGTGGAGGAACGCGCCCGTCTTGCCAACGAACTCCACGATTCCCTGGCCCAGACCCTGGCAAGCCTCCGGTTCCAGGTCCGGGTGCTTGACGAAACCCTGCACCAGGGCGAGGAACGTGTGACCTGGGAGGAGCTGGAGAAGCTCGAGCGCCAGGTGGAGGAGGCCAATCATGAACTGCGTTCCCTGATTGCGCAGTTCCGCGCCCCCCTGAAGTCCCACGGCGTGGTCCTGTCGGTGGAAAAACTGATCCGCAAGTTCCGCTCGGACACGGGTGCGCTGGTGTTCTTCCAGAACGAGTGGGACGAGGATCACCTGAGTGCGGAAATGCGGAACGACGTGGTCAGGATCGTTCAGGAGGCGCTGAACAATATCAAGAAGCACGCCGATGCGGATACCGTGAGGGTTTTCCTGCGGCATCACGGCAACTGCCACCGGGTCGTGGTAGAGGATGACGGCGTGGGATATGATGAATCCGCGTTGTCCGCCGGCGGGGCGGGCGAGCATATCGGTCGGCAGATCATGGCGGAGCGCGCGGAGAATCTCGGCGCCATGCTGCGCCTCGAGTCCGAGCCGGGGGAGGGCAGCTGCGTGATACTGGAATTCGAGTACTCTCAGGATACGGACGCCCGTGATGCCCCGGGTGATGCCTCCGAACAACCGCGGCCGGTGGCTGCGACTGCATGACAGGCAGATGAAAGTCGTACTGATTGATGACCACGCCCTGTTCCGGGAGGGCCTTGAGACGTTGCTGAGGCGGCGTGGCGTTGAGGTTACATCCTGTTCCAACGGCAACGAGGGCGTGGAGGCGACCATGTCAATCCAGCCGGACGTTGTCATGGTGGACCTGCGGATGCCGGAAGTCACGGGCATCCAGACACTGAAACAGTTGCGGGAACTGAACAAGGAAATCCCGGTGCTGATCCTGACCACCAGTGACGATACCGCGGATCTCAAGGAGTGCATGCGGCATGATGCCAGCGGCTATCTGATGAAGGACATGGATCCCGACGATCTCGTACTCGCACTGCGCAAGGTCATCCAGGGGGAGATGGTCGTTGCACCGGAACTGGCGGGAAAACTTGCGATGATCATCAAGAACCGCGACGAGGACCTGGAAGAGGAGGACAAGTCCATTTTCTCCAGCCTTTCTCCCAGGGAAATGGAGATCCTCAGCCATCTCACCGAGGGGCAGAGCAACAAGGTGATCGCCCGGCATCTGGGCATCTCCGACGGCACCGTCAAGCTGCATGTGAAATCCATCCTGAAGAAGCTCGGGCTGCATTCCCGGGTGGAGGCGGCGGTCCTGGCGGCCAACGAGAGACTGTTTGCGAACAAGCGCTAGCCTTCCTGCCCCGGTGCTGCCGCCGAATCCGAATCATGTCCGGACCGAACTCTGAAAAGGACAGCGTGGACCGCGCGAGCGGGATTGCCGCGTTCGAAGCGAAGAACTTCGCCCAGGCGCTGGCACTGCTCGGTCCCATCGCGGAGCGGGGGGACGCCGATTCCCAGTACCGGCTGGCCATCATGTACCAGAACGGGCTCGGGGTCGTGCGCAACGAGCTGCTGGCCATGAAATGGATGGTCGCCGCGGCGAACCAGGGACTCGGCCTGGCGCAGCACGGTCTTGGGTTCATGTACATGGAAGGGGACTGCGTGGGCCGGAACGCCGCCAAGGCGGTGGAATGGTTCACCCGCGCGGCTGACCAGGGCATGGAGGGCTCCTGCGCCACCCTTGGCATGATGTACGAGAGTGGAAACGGCGTGGAGAAGGATGCCGAGAAGGCGCGGGAGTGGTATCGCCGGGCCGGCTTTACCGACGGGGAGATGACGTTGGCCTGACGCCCCTTCGGGGGGCGGGTGCGGCTATTTCGAGGGCAGCAGGTCGGACGCCGTGCACTTGACGGCATGCCACCAGCCCATGCCGTCGTACAGGTAGTACTGCATCTTCATGGTCATCGCGCCGCCGGCGATGATGGACAGGAGCGCCAGCACCGAGCCTGGTGCCAGGGTGGACATGCCGGTGATCCCCTGGCCGATGGTGCAGCCCAGGGAGAGCACGCCGCCGAATCCCATCAGCACCCCGCCGTACAGGTGGTTCACCAGGTCTGACCGGTCATGGAAGACTTCCGTACGCAGGGTTCCGGTCAGCAGGCTGTAGAGGAACGAACCTGCGATGGTGCCGAGCACCAGTACGATGCCGAAGCTGATGGTGGAGCCCGTATAGGTCATCAGGTAGGCGAGCGTGTTGCCCACCGGGTTGATGAAACTGACGCCCTCCACCGGGGTGGGTTCGAAATCGTCGTACCCGAGGACGCCGGTGATGAACCAGGCGGCCACGATCACCAGTCCCACACCGACCCCTGCCAGCAGATTGTCGAACTCGGTGCGTACCTTGCGGTCACGCAGGGCATAGAGCACGATGCCGCCTCCCACCAGGGCGGTCAGGGCAATGCCGATCACTGTCTTGCTGATCCCTGTGGCGGTGCCGATGAGTTCATCGAATCCCTGGCTGGCGAAGCCCCGTTCGGCCAGGTCGATGGTGGTGGGCCCGGTGATTTCGAGGCGCACCAGGGCCAGCAGTCCGCGCAGGGTCATGTAGGCAGTCACGGCAAGGACGAGCAGGAGGACCAGGGACTTGAGATTCCCGGATCCCACCCGGACCAGGGTTCTTTGTCCGCATCCCGAGCCGATGGTCATGCCGATTCCGAAGAGGAAGCCCCCGAACATGTAGCCGAACCAGGAGAAGGCGGTGCCGTGGTAGATCGTACCGCTCAGATCGACCTGACCGGTCAGGTAAAGCGACTGGGTGCCGATGATGGCAATCCCCATGGCCAGAAGCCATACCCTGAACCGGGTGCGCGAACCCATGTTGATCCAGTCGCTGATGGCTCCCATGGTGCAGAAGTGGGTCCGGTTCGCGATGGCGCCGAAAGCCATGGCCACAAGGAACCCGTACAGGGCAATCAGCTGGTAATGCTCGAACTCCATTGCCCGGTCACCTCCCGCTCATGGAAAAGCGGCCGGGCGGAATCCGCCACCGTCCCGCAGGCCGCCCGGTGGCAACGGGATTCGATGAGACCTCGGGTTCACGGCCTTGGGGAAGTCAGGCTTTCCTGAGCAGGAAATGAAACTCGCTGCCGACCTCCGAGGAATCCAGCAGTTCATTGCCGGTCTGATTGGCGAAGGCCGCGAAATCCTTCACCGAACCCGGATCGGTGGCCATGATTTTCAGAACCGTTCCCGCTTCCATGCCGTTGAGCGCCTTCTTGGCCCGCAGGATGGGCAGGGGGCAGTTGAGATTGCGGGCGTCGAGTTCGTGATCGGGAGTCGTCATGGGTGTTTTACCTTTTTTCCTTGATGATTGAACAGGAATGCCGCAGTCCGGGTACGTTCAACTTTCCCGCCCGTTCCAGCAGACGGATGCGTGCCAGAGTCTGCCGCAGCTACCTGAAATTTTATTGCCACTCGACCGATCAGGGCGATATCCCCCGGGGATAATGATGCACCCCTGATCATACCCACTTTGGAAGATGGAAATGTAGCAGAAATCCGATTCGGCAGCTTGCCAAAGTCAAATTATACATGGCAATATATACGGAAATTCTATATAACATACTTCTAATATAAGTAAAACCCGCCTGGCTGGACGGTTTGTTCCCGGCAGGCTGGAGGAGAGATCGACATGTCCCAATTCAATCGCCGTACCCTGCTGAAGGTCTTTGGTTTTGCCGCCACGGGTTCCCTGGTCCCGAAATCCCTGGAAAGATTCATCGCCCGCGCCGAGGCCGAGGGACTTGACGGCCTGTACAGCCTCCCCATGCAGGGCAATGCGCGGATCCTGCACATGACAGACATTCATGCGCAGCTTCTGCCGGTCTATTTCCGTGAGCCCAACGTGAACCTGGGTGTTGGCTCGGCCAAGGGGAAACTGCCCCACCTGGTGGGGAGGGCGCTTCTTGAGAGTACCGGCATCAGCGAGAATTCCATCGAGGCATATGCCTACACCAACCTCGATTTCGAGAGGGGTGCTCGGGAGTTTGGCCGCATGGGGGGATTCGCCCACCTGAAGACCCTGCTCGACATGCTGAGGGAGCAGGCCGGCGGTACGGAGAACACCCTGACCATGGACGGCGGAGACCTGTGGCAGGGTTCGGGCACGTCGCTTTGGACGCGGGGCCGGGACATGGTGGACGCCTCCAACATGCTCGGCGTGGACATCATGACCGGCCACTGGGAATTCACCTATCACGAGGAGGAACTGCTGACCAACGTGCAGCGGTTCAACGGCGAGTTCATCTGCCAGAACGTGCGGGTCAAGGAAACCAGCCTGTTCGAGGACGCCTATTTCGAGATGGTGGAGAAGTTCGGCGGACTCGGCCTGTACGACGAGGATGCGGGCATGGCGTTCAAGCCCTACACCATGTGGGAGATCGGCGGACGCCGGCTGGCCGTCATCGGGCAGGCGTTTCCGCGCACCGCCAATGCCAACCCCCAGGGATTCATCCCGGACTGGTCGTTCGGCATTCGCGAGGAGGACATGATCTCGCTGGTGGAAACCATTCAGTCGGACGAGAGCCCCGATGCCATCATCGTGCTGTCCCACAACGGAATGGACGTTGACATCAAGATGGCTGGCCGGGTACCCGGCATCGATGCCATCTTCGGCGGACATACCCATGACGGTATCCCGGCCCCGGTGGAGGTGACCCGCCCGGACGGCGGCCTTTGTATGGTCACCAACGCGGGCTCGAACGGCAAGTTCGTCGGTGTGATGGACCTGGACATCGGGGAGGGGGGCGTCAACGGCATGCGGTATCACATGATGCCGGTATTCGAGAACCTGCTGGCTCCGGATCCCGAAATGGCGGCGTTCATCCGGGATTTGCGCAGCACGGTCTATGACGGGAACGTGATGGAATCCCGGTCGCCGGATCACCAGGCCCATCCCGACCGCATCGGCAAGACCTACGAGGAGATTCTGCGGGAGAAGCTCGCCATCGCCGACCGCGCACTGTACCGCCGGGGTAACTTCATGGGGACCTGGGACCAGCTGATCTGTGATGCGCTCAAGCACGAGTACGATGCCCAGGTCACCCTGTCTCCCGGGTTCCGGTGGGGTACCAGCGTGCTGCCCGGGGACTGGATCACCATGGAAGACGTGATGACACAGACCAGCATGACCTACGGAGAGACCTATCTCCAGGAGATGACCGGCAAGACCCTGATGGAGATTCTCGAGGGAGTGGCCGACAACCTGTTCGATCCGGACCCCTACCTGCAGTCAGGCGGCGACATGGTGCGGGTCGGGGGCATGGACTACACCATCGATCCGTCCAAACCGCTGCTGGAGCGGATCACCGACGCCAGGCTGGATTCCGGGGAGGCCATCGAGCCGGACAAAACCTACCGTGTCGCCGGCTGGGCGGTGGTTGGGCCCCATCCGGACGGCCGCCTGATCTGGGACATCGTGCGGGATTACCTGCTGAGCCAGCGGGGCCAGGACAACCGGATCGTTATCGCCAAGATGAATCACCCCACGCTGATCGGAGTGGGGGACAACCCCGGCCTGGCGGATTACGAAGGCAAAGTCGTCTAGTCGCCCCGGGCGGGTGGCGAATGGTTCCCCTTTCCCGGGCTGCAATAGAGACCGTACAGGGTCTGGATCACCGCCTTGGCCTCCTCGCTGTCCAGCGAATAGAACACGTGCTGGGCCACCTTGCGGGTCTTGACGAGACCGTCCGCGCGCAGCCGGGCCAGGTGCTGGGACAGCGGGGACTGGCCGAGGTCGATGTGCTGGCTGATTTCCGAGACGGACATCTCGCGCTCCGCCAGCATGCAGAGGATCATGAGCCGGTGATCGTTGGCCAGGTTTTTCAGGAGTTCCGATGCGGCGCAGGCTGCCTGGCGCATCACCGTCAGGCTGGGTTTGCCGATCGGCTGTGCAGTCTCGCCGGCAACGGGTTCTGCTCGGGTTGTCATGAGTGTTGTGGTGGCACTGTCGGCGGGCTGAACGGTCATATTTTCTGGCATGGCCGGATGCAGGTACTTGGCAACCGGCTGTAGTGAATATACTATAAGGGATATTTATCCTATCTTCAAAGGATTACTTTGTTGAAAAGATATTAAACTAATCAGGGCAAGTTGTATAT
>VYFG01000063.1 GCA_009842505.1 Gammaproteobacteria bacterium | reverse complement strand
CCGGGAATGTACTCGCTCAGGCCCAGTGAGTCAACTGTGGGACGTTGTGAGCCCCCGAACAGGTCACCGATACGGTCCTGCACGAGATCGCCCACGCGCTGGCCGGTCCGGAAGCGGGCCACGGCCCGGCCTGGAAGGCCATCGCCCGGAGAATCGGGGCGACGCCGAGGTCCGACGTGCGCGGCTGCGACGGGACTGTCGATGGCCGGGAGGAGAGCGGTGATGCCAGGAATGTCGGAAAAACCGGGGACATGAGGAACCCCATCAAGGAGAAATTCCGCCGGGGGGACATCGTTTCATTCGTCGTCCGCGGGGATCGCTGGACGGGCACGATCGAGCGCATGAACCCAAGACGCGCCAGGGTCAGATGCAGTGAAGGCGTGTGGCTGGTGCCGTATGGAAAGCTGAGCACCGACCCCCGTCCTGATCCTGCTCCCGGAAACGGAGTGCGGGAACGAACCGGCTTTCCGGTCCGGTGACCCTTCCCGGGGATCACGAAGCTTCCCGGATGTGGGCCGGGCTGCCCCTGCTGGACCGCCTGGTGGAGAGCGGTGAAGCCCTTGCCAGCGAGGAGGTCGCCCGTATAGTCGGGGCGCGCAGCGTCAAGGGCATCGGGTCGGCCCTCCGGCCCACGGGCGAAACCCTGGTGCGTTCGGGCATCCGGCTCGAGGAGGCGGTGCGCCGCCGCACCTTGCGCCGGCGGCCCGTGTGGACCGCGGGACACCGCATCCGCCAGGCCCGGCATGTACTCGACATGGAGCGGCGGTACTTCACGGACCCGCGCGACGGGTACGATCCGTTGACGGCGGAGCCCGAGGCGGACTGGCGGGGTCCGGTGCTCGTGCTGCGCTCCCTGAGGTCGAGCGGCGGGGTGTTCCGGATCGACGGGGGCATGGCCGAACTCGATGATTTGCTGGAGCCCGGGTGGTTCGATCTCGGCCTGGACAGCGACCGGTCACAGGCCGGCGAGGTGTTCGTCGAGCGCATGGAATCCGGGGAAGACGGTACGCAGGCCGCCGTGCCGGACGGGTACGGGGAAAACGGCATCTGGGTACGGGGAAGATTCGATTTTGCGAACCCGCAGGTGGCCGGGGCCATCGGTACCGGCCGGTTCCCGACGATGTACGTCCATGTCTGCGAAGGGGCCTGGGTGGAGCGGCGCCTGCCTCTCATCGATGCGGTACGGCAGACCGATGCGGTACGGTTGGCCGAAGGGTTCATGGGAAGTGGCAGGCCGACCGCATGGCATGGCGTCGAACCGGAAAGGCATTTCCGGTACGTGAACTGGATCAGCGCCCGGCCGGACTGGAATGCAAGGCGCAGCGCCCCGCCGCTCCGGATGCGGCTGCGCTGCTGGTACGACGTGGTGATCGAGACTCCCGGCGCAAGGCCAGTGGTCCTCCACGAGGAGGGGCTGCGTGGCGATGAGGCGAGGACTGCCGGCAGGGCTATCGCCCGCTGGCGGGAAACCCGCGGGCTCGGTCCGGGCCATCCGGTACAGGTCCGTCAGGTCCGGATATCCGGGAAACAGCCGCGGCCGATGTCACCGGCCTAGCCGAATTGACCGCTGGCCGACGCCAATGGGCGACAAGCGCAGGCTGGACTTGAATTTTTTCTGAAGACGACACGATGACGGAATTTTCGGAGGCTCAATGCCGGGCACGGCAACAGTGCGTATGGCAGCGAATGTCTCCGGCGATCACATGTTGGACCGGCAGCATTCCGGATCATGTTGACCGGAGGACTCAATCTGAGCGTTGACAACAAAGGATTTTCAGGTCGCTCGGCAACATATTATTTGGGACTCTGAGAGGGAGGAAATCTGAAATCATTCTCAGATAATTTCGATGACGTACGCCAAAATATCAAACCATCTTTTGATTATCCAAAACCTCATGCCACGAAAATTCGCATCGCAGGTTGGCTATCACCTCACATGAACCGAAGCACTGCCA
Source organism: Gammaproteobacteria bacterium (assembly GCA_009842505.1). Classification (GTDB taxonomy): domain Bacteria; phylum Pseudomonadota; class Gammaproteobacteria; order Arenicellales; family Poriferihabitantaceae; genus VYFG01. The sequence goes on along the minus strand of VYFG01000063.1, from coordinate 50,731 downwards.
ACCCTTCAACTCATCTGTTGCCTTACGGAATGCTCGCCGTCCTCTGGTTGGTTGGCTGGTCACTTCGTGTTCCCATTCTGACCGCACCTCCGTTGGCGACACGCATCGCTGACAGTTTTGGACTTGGAGAGGCGGCAGAAGGCGCATTGACGATGCTGCCCGTCGTGTCGGTTGCATTCGGTGCCATTCCAGCCGCATGGCTTATTGCGCGCTTTGGCCTTCGCGCCGCCATCGTTGCAGGACTTCTTGTCATGACCGCTGCTTCCGTTGCCCGTGGACAGGTTCCATCTGCGGCATTGCTGTTTTTGGCATCAACGGTAATGGGATTGGGTGTTGCGGTGTTCCAGACCGCTCTACCCGCCACCACGCGTGTATGGACCCCCACACATGTCGCACTTGGCAGCGCGGTTTATCTCAATGGCATGATGCTGGGTGAATTATCAGGGGCTGGACTGACCCTGCCTGTGGTACTCCCAATGGCGGGTGGGGATTGGCGGTTTGCCCTTGTTCTCTGGAGCATTCCAATTCTGCTCATAGCATTGTTGGTGGCCCTGATGCGTTTGCCCAAGGACCAATCCGATGCCGGTCTGCCCGGCCTCTGTCAGGAAGCGTCGCTGCCCAGGTGGAATGACCTGCGCATCTGGCAATACGGGCTGCTTCTGGGCAGTTCAGTCGTCGCCTTCTTCGTGGTCAACGCCTATTCGGGTTCAATTCTCCAAACGAGGGGTGAATACGAAGCGGCTGAAGAATTCCATTTTGCTTACAATGCCATGCCATTGATGGCCTCTTTCGCAGTGCTGATGATGCCGCGCTGGATCGGCTCTAGTGCTCCGATTGCCATCTCGGCACTATTCGCAGCCCTTGGTTTGGCTGGATTTGCTTTTCTTGATGGTTGGGCTTCCTGGGCGTCAGGGATGGTCGTCGGATTTGCCGCCACAGTCGAGTTGATCCTTTTGGTATCCTTGCCGCCAACCATTGCGAAAGGGGTCGCTGTAACGCGGCTCAGCGCCGGAATGACACTAATCGGGTTTTCCATTGCGTTTCTTCTGACATTGCTCGGCGGTTGGCTGGCGGACGGCATCGGTTGGATCGAATTGGCTCTTGCGCCATCGCTGATATTCATGATTGCGGCGCTTGGTGCTCTTGGTCGAGCGGCTCAATTTCCAAATTACGAATAACGCATAGGGGCCAAAACCAGATGTTGGTTTGGCCGTAACCAGTTCACACTGTGTCCACCTTGTGAACATCTCCAGCTGCACCATGAGCGTCCGTTTTGGAGATCTGTCATAAGGCCCATGTATTCCAAAACATAGGCCTTGATAGAGATTCCAAGCTGGAGATATCCTGCTCTCCACCCGAAATTCATTGACATTCCGGGATGGTTCCCGGAAATTTCCCGGCAGGCCAAACCATGTAAGGGTGCAGCAAGTGCAGGTAGAAGATGTTGTCAGGGAAATCGGCCTGGCAATTCGACAAGGCAGACTTCCGGAGCGGTTCCGCGCCGCCGATGTCCGCCGCGCCTGTCCGGGCTGGGATTATCGGACCTACAACAACTCCCTGCCGAAGTACCGTCTCGGAAACCCGGGAGGGCACAAGGTCTATTTCAGGCGGAACCGCGACGGCACCTACAGTCTGTTGGATTGACGCGGCCGGCGCTGCATCCGGTTCGTCCCGGTAATGGATATACCCGCCTTCATACATCCGGTCAGCGCAGACCGGTTGCGTATTGTCAGTGCTGGGTGAAAAATACCCAAAAGTGTCCAACTTCGTGGGTTCACTCCAACTATTGGCCATTTTTACTTTGGCATTGACACGGATTGCATCATGCCTCAGGGCTTGCCTCCGGTCAGTGTCTGTACCGTATCCGGTCTCGGGGCTTCCCGCACGCCCTCTTGGATGAGCCCGGGCATGGCCAACAGCACTCCGGAACTGTAGATCAACAGGCCGGCCAGGGTAAAACCCGAAAAGGCGACACGGCCCTCCACCATCTGCATGAGGAAGACGATGAACGGCCCGAGTGCCGTGATCGTGCTCAGCAGCAACACGCTGATGCCGGACAGGGCCTTCTGCATCGCATAGAGCGGAAACGCCATGATCGCCAGCCCGATGAGGATTGCAATGGCGGCATCCCCGGTCTCCACCGGCGCCTTGTAATCCAGTCCAAGCAGCCAGCCGAATGCGGCCAGGACGATGTAGAGCGGAAATCTGAATGCGAATACCGGTACGGGACAAAGGCCCTTGGCATCGAGGGCCCGGCAGTGTATGAGCATCCATGCAAATGCGCATCCCGAGAGCAGCGCAGAAGCCGAGCCAAGGAGCCCCGTGACCAGAGAACCGCGAACGAAGCCGGAGAATCCCAGGAGCGTTGTGCCGACGAGAAAGACGATTCCGGCGGAGACCAGGACGAAGCCGATCCTCTTTTGCCGCGTGTCCAGGGTCACCGGCTCCCCGATTCTCAGGAATGCCAGTCCAATCGCAGAGACCGGCATGGCCGCGGACGACAGCGTGAAGGCAACCGCCGGCTCGATCAGCTGGATGGAGAACAGGTAGAGGATCCATCCCGCCGCGGTGGAACAGTTGCATGCGAACAGCCCTTGGAGGTTCCGCCCGCACAGCCTGATCTGTTCGGGATCGAACCGCCGGATCCCCAGGAACAGGAAAAACGACGTGATCCCGAACACCCAGAATCCCAGCTGGAATGAATCCATTTGCTGGAGTACCGCGCCGAAAAATACCGACTGGGCCGACTCCAACAGGATGTATATGGCGCTCCAGGACAGGCCGGCCAGCAACGGGATGCTGATTCGCATCAGGGACCCGCAGTTTCCACGCGCCAGGCGCGGTTTGGAGTGAACAGGTGCAAGAGGGTCTCAGAAAATCACCATCCGGAGATTGCATGCGGGGAAGAACCCCGACCGGGCGGGAGTATGCCACGCATGCCGCAGGCGCGGGCTGGCGTTTGCCGGGGGGCATTTCGATGGCTGTCGAAACGATTCCGGTTGGACGGATTTCCCGCGGCAGATGTAATTCGAAGCATGAAGCAGCGCGGATTGCGTTGTTCGGACTTACTTGCTGAATAACGAACAGGACGAAGACGGGTTTGCTTGGCCGGACGACAGGAAAGCGCTGGAAATGTCCTGACTTTGTTTCACTTTGGTGCCTGACCGATTACTAGGTGGTCCGGAGTCCGCGAGGAATCATCTTCGGGCATGGACAGTGGCGCGAAATCGCACCTGCTCCAAACATGGTCACTGATGGAATCCATTCTGCCTTAGAGGGCATCCATGAACCCCGCTCCGATGAGCGTGAATTCTCGGACCCGGGATTGTTTGTCATGGAGTTGAACTGCGCAAGGCATGCCTGCCCTATGAATTTACATACATTCTTTCATACCAGGTAACCAAATATTCGTACTCTGGATCGATACTTTTGGAATCCGGGCAAGTAGGGCCAGTCTTGTCCCAAGCATCGCTTTCACTGTCGCTTTGCTTGTAGAGTCTGAAGTTGTCGTACGCACCTCGGACAAGATACCGATTCCGACTTCCACCACGACTGGGATTATTAGGATCTGCTTGCCGATCCTCGGAGTTGACGAGATGTTTGTCGATCATCACAGGCGTAATCGTTACGTTAAATAATTCTCGGACCTTGGATTCTATTTCCGGTTTGCGCACGAACAAGTTCGATTCGATTTTTGGATGGAGTAGTGATGCTACTGCTATCCAGACCATATTCATCTTCGTCATTTAAAACTCCTTAGTCGTTTAGTATAGCCAAACCAAGCACGAACCAAATTACAAGATCCAGGCGGTGATCCGAGTGTTCAGCAAAAGGATCACTGACACGGGTAAGATCTGTCGATCGAAGTTAATTATATTATCCACAAATGGGAATCACCCGCTCCACACTGTCCCAGACCGAGATGCATGGGTTGGATAACTATTTCAAAGGATCACTATCACCGGAAAATCTACCAAAACCCAAGGTGCAGATGGAACTGATATGGGTGTCCCTGGTATCGGACGGGCATGATGGAGTGCATGCATCCAAGACGTGCCAGAGTCAAATTCAGTGAAGGTGTGTAGCTAGTGCCATATTACAAGCTCAATGTCGTCAGCCGCTCCGAGGATGATTCAACCAACCTGTAGGAGAGGTCGTCGCGGATTCCCGGAGTTCGAGGTGTCGGAGAGCGTTGCTTGACTGGGACACATCAGTGGAATCAGGAAACTTGGTGGAGGCAATGCTGTCAACACCCGCCTCGGAATGTCCGGTTATTGACCCGAAAAGGTTTCAGTTTGATGACGGATGAGAGCAGAGGGGCCCTGGAATACTGGAATTTCAATACTTTCCGCTCCGTCGACACATGCTGGCCCATAAGGTTTTCCTGAATGCATCCGCAGCATCGGCGCCATGCCCTTTTCTAGGGCAGGTGGGGATTTGTCCGGTCATCAGCCGGGGGTTTCCTTCAATTTCAAACTCTTTCCGGTAAAGCCGGTATTGCAATCGGGGATCGTCTTGGGGTACAAATCCTCCCGTTGCTGGTCATTGTCGTTACCCAATCTTGAGAGTTGGCGTGCAGATTGCCTGTCTCACCGGATTGTAGCGGCTGGCGGAAGAAAACGAACGAAAAATACGCCATCCGGTAAGATCCGAAAAACCGAACAAAACATGACAGAAAACAACCTGTGGAGGTTAATACTTACGCTGGAAAGCTTGAAGGGCGCTCTGAACTTCAAAGCGATACAAAGTCGATTGGCAGATCGACCTGCCGACCCTGTATCCGCAGTGCTGGTCTGTTAATCGCCCACCGCGGGGACAATTCCGACAACTGGAAAATCACTACGGTCGGTGAACTCGAATTTTGGATATGGAGCAGGGTCTCCGATCCGTTCAGCATGGGAAGGGCTTTCATCAGTCTCACTGCGCTATATGATTTCCCAAGATTGATTTTGGGATATTGCTTGGAAGATGGCTGATCGCATGGATTTCGCGAACCTGATCTGGCAGATTGCTGATCTGTTGCGCGGCCCCTACCGCCCACCGCAATACGAGCGCGTCATGCTGCCGATGACTGTGCTGCGCCGCTTCGATTGCGTGCTGGCCCCCACTAGGGCGAAGGTCGTGGTGGAATACGAGCGCCTGAAGGGTCGAATCGACGGCAATGCCCTGGAAGCGAAGCTCAACGCGGCGGCGGGCCAGCATTTCCACAACCGTTCAGAGTTCGATTTCGAACGGCTTAAGGGCGACCCCGACAATATCGTCCAACACCTCAGCCTCTACACCCAGAAATTCTCAACAAATGTGCGCGACATCTTCGAGCACTTCGAATTCCAGAGCGAGATCGAGAAGATGGGCGAGGCGAACATCCTTTATCTCGTCGTTTCTAAGTTCGCCGATGTTGATTTGCACCCGGACAGGGTGCCCAACGAGCAAATGGGTTTCATCTTCGAGAATCTGATTCGCCGCTTCAATGAGCTCGCCAACGAGACCGCCGGCGATCATTTCACGCCACGCGAGGTGATCCGGTTAATGGTGAACATTCTGTTCATCGACGATGACGATTTGCTCGCGACCCCCGGCACGGTGCGCACCCTGCTTGACCCCGCTTGCGGCACCGGAGGCATGCTGGCCGAGGCGCAGAACTACCTGCGTGACCATCACGCTCAAGCGCGACTCTTCGTCTACGGCCAGGATTACAACAAACGCGCCTTCGCCACCGCCGCGTCGGACATGCTGATGAAGCAGGTAGACCACAACGGCGGCGGTGACAGTATCCGTTTTGGCGACAGTTTCACCGAAGATAAGTTCGAGGGCCGTACGTTTGACTATTTCCTCACCAACCCGCCCTTCGGGGTTGACTGGAAGAAGCAGCAGAAGGAGATCAAGCGCGAACATGAGAAAGAGGGTTTTACCGGGCGTTTCGGCGCCGGCCTGCCACGGGTGAGCGACGGCTCGCTCCTCTTTCTCCAGCAAATGTGGGCGAAACGGGAGCAGGTCCGACAGGACGAGCGCAAGCACGGCTCGCGCCTCGCCATCGTCTTGAGTGGTTCGCCGCTGTTCACCGGCGGTGCGGGCTCGGGCGAGAGCGAAATCCGCCGCTGGCTGATCGAGAACGACTGGCTCGAAGCCATCATCGCAATGCCGGAACAGATGTTCTACAACACCGGCATCGGCACCTATGTCTGGATCGTCACCAATAGCAAGGAGCAGCGACGAAGGGGTAAGATCCAGCTCATCGACGCGCGGAGAACCTGGACACCGGGCGGCAGTCCTGAAAGCAAGCGCAGCCTGGGTGACAAGCGCCGCCATCTTTCGGACGAACAGATCGACGGGATCGTGCGCCTTTACGGGAGATTCGAATACGGAGAATGCTCGAAGACTTTCGACAACGAGGATTTCGGCTACACCCACGTCACCGTCGAGCGTCCGCTGCGGCTGCGCTACCGGATGACGATCGACGACAAGACTCGCTTTCTCCACGCCTGTCCGCACCTGCTGGACGACGTTCAGGCGATAGATAAGGCGCTGGGGCGGGAGCCTATGAGTGACTGGAACGCTGTATGGAACGATGTCGAAGGCATCTTACGCGGGAACGGCTCGCGTTGGAAGGCGCCGGAGAAAAAGCTCTTCCGTGACGTCTTCACCGTGACCGACTCCGAGGCGGTACCAGTACTCAAGAACACCGACGAATACGAACCAGATTCCGCGCTGCGCAATTTCGAGAACGTACCGCTCAAAAAGGACATCGACGACTATTTCGAGCGTGAGGTCTTCCCCTACGTCCCGGATGCGTGGATGGACCGAGACAAGGACCGGATCGGCTACGAGATCTCCTTCAATCGGTACTTCTACACATACACTCCGCCGCGCCCGCTGTCGGAGATCGACGCGGATCTGAGGGAGGCAGAGAAGGAGATTATGAGGCTACTGCGGGAGGTGGCGGGGTGATTTTCATTGACTGGGCTGGAAAGTTGCCCGACCCATGGGAAGCGAAACCCCTCCGCTCGGTGGCTGACTACACCGTTAGTAACGTCGATAAGTTAGTCTCGAAAGATGAGGCTCCGATTCGGCTTTGCAACTATACGGATGTGTACCACAACGAGTACATTACTCTTGATCTCGAATTTATGAGAGCAACCGCATCCCAGGATGAAATTGCAAGATTCGGTTTGTCGGTCGACGATGTAGTTATCACGAAAGATTCAGAATCTTGGGATGACATCGGTGTTCCCGCACTGGTTCGAGAAACCGCGGATGATTTGGTGTGCGGCTACCATTTGGCGTTGTTACGGCCCCGAAAGCATGTCATGGATGGATCGTTTCTGTTTCGATGTCTTCAGGCTGAGCCTGTGCGATTGCAGTTGGAACTCTCTGCAAATGGTGTAACGCGATTCGGTTTGTCTAAGTCTGAAATCGGATCGACCACGCTCCCGGTACCACCACTTCCGCAACAACGTGCCATCGCCGAATATCTCGACCGGGAGACGGCACGGTTGGACGGACTGGTAGCCGCAAAAGAGCACGTGCTTGAGTTGCTTGCTGAGAAGCGTCAAGCGCTCATCGTCCGGGCTGTCACCCGAGGCATCGATCCTGATGTGTCATACCGCGACTCTGGAGTTTCTTGGCTCGGCGATATCCCTGCCCATTGGAAAATAGTGGATTTACGGTTCTTGGTGGACATGATCGGCGGCGCTACACCAGCTACCGCTAGAACGGAGTACTGGGACGGTGACACACCCTGGGTGTCACCGAAAGACATGAAGCAAGACGAAATTTCGAATACGGGGGATTGTGTGAGTGCCTTGGCCTTATCGGAGACAGCTCTCCGTTTGATACCGGAAAAAGCCGTTCTTGTTGTAGTGAGGGGCATGATTCTCGCCCACAGCTTTCCGGTAGCCGTGACTACCGGTCCAGTCACGATCAACCAAGACATGAAGGCTCTGCTTTGTCGCGATATCCTCGATCCATTGTTCCTGTGTGACTTTCTTCGAGCATCAAAGAATTATTTCGTTTCAATGATTGACTCCGCAGCTCATGGAACGAAAAAGCTGGAAGCACGAGTATTGGGAAATCTTCAGGTTCCTTTACCACCTCTTGGTGAGCAACGACAGATCTCCGATCGAATAGCTTCGGATATCAGTGACCTTGACTTGTTTCGCACCACCACGGAGCGTGCCATGGACCTTCTTAAGGAACGGCGAGCTGTTCTAATTTTCGAGGCCGTCACCGGCCGGGTCGACGTGGAGAGCGCCACGTGAGGGTCGTGCACCTCAAGCTGGCTAACGTTCGCGCCATTGAGGCGGCGGAATTCCACTTTGGGCCCGGGTTCAATCTCGTCGCCGGCGTCAACGGCGTCGGAAAGACTACGGTCCTCGACGCACTGGCCGTCTGCCTTTCCGCAATAGTCGGTCGCGCCGGAGCCTCTCGATGGGGCGCGATGTCCTTCGGGGCAGACGATATCCGCAAGGATGTCGGTGCGTTACAACTCGAATGCGGTTTCGAGATCGCGGGAGAAATCGAGACATTCATGCTCCATAGACCGCGCGAGTCCGTGGTCGTGCCCAAGGGGATGGACCAATTCGACCGCGGAGAAACCGCACTGACGGCAAACACGACGCCGACAATCGAGGATTTTTTTCCGGGTATGCCGGTAGAGGGTGAAGCGCGCCCTTCGGAAAGCCAGCCGCTGGCCGTCCTGTTTTCGACAAACCGCGCCGTGCCGTCGGAAAGAACACCGAAGAAAAGCGTGGCCACGGGCGGTGTGAACGCCGCGTATCCGGACGCCCTTTCCAACCGGCGCGAACTCCGTCTGTCCGATTTTGCGGCCTGGATGCGGGTTCAAAAGGCCCTGAGTTCGGAGCGGCCCGCGGTGATGCGTGTGCTCATCGCATTCGAGGCGGCGGTGAGGCGCTTTCTGCCTGGCTATCGGAATTTTCGCGTAGGCGATGTCGGCAAGCGTGGGAGTTCGCTCCTCATAGACCGTGGCGACGTGACTCTGCCGATCAAGTCGCTTTCCGACGGCGAACGTGGTGTGCTGGCACTGGTGCTCGACTTGACCCGGCGGCTGGCACAGGCCAATCCCGAGATGGACGACCCCGCCGCCGAAGCTGAGGCAGTCGTGCTGATCGACGAAATCGAGTTGCATCTCCATCCGAGATGGCAGCGGAAAATCGTCGAGAATCTTACCGAGACGTTCCCCAATTGCCAGTTCATCGCCACGACTCATTCGCCTCAGGTGATCGGTGAGGTTGAGCACAACCGGATCCACATGATCGTCGATGGCAAAGTCTATCCGCTTAACCATTCTTTTGGCGTCGACTCCAGCCGGCTTCTGGAAGAGGTCATGGACACGGACTCCAGAACCGTGAGCATAAAGAAATTGCTCTCTAATATTTCCGAGGCGATCACGGATGATCGCTACGATGAGGCGCATAAACTGCTGGACGATCTATCGAGTCAATTGGGGGACACAGATCCAGAAGTTACCCGCATCCAGACACTTCTCGACTTCATGAAGGATGACGGATGAGGGCAATCGTCAAGACAGAGGGGCCACGGAGTTTGGTCAAGTACCGTAAATCTTCTTATTCCGACTACGACAACTACCCCAACAAGGTTGAGCTTCGGCAAGCACTGGTTGGTGAGCAGCGAGGATTGTGCTGCTACTGTATGGGACGGATCTGGGCTGATGCAAGTGCAATGAAAATCGAGCACTGGCAATGCCAAGACCGGTATCCGCACAAGCAGCTGGACTACCGCAACTTGCTCGGCGCGTGCAAGGGAGGCGAGGGACAACCGTTCAGTCTTCAGCATTGTGACACGCGGAAGGGCAATTCCGATCTTCTCCGGAACCCCGCCGAACCAACTGATGCGATTGAAAATTGGGTGCAATACGGCGCCAACGGTACCATCAAGTCCAACGATGTAACGTTCGATAGCCAGTTGAATGGGATCCTGAACCTCAATATTGCCTCTCTCATGAATCATCGAAAGGGAGTTCTCGATGTAGTTCTTGAATGGTGGAAGAAGGAGAAGGCGAAGCTCCGGGGCCCAGTGCCGCGGGAAAGGATCGAACGAGAGATCGGCAAACACGCGCCTGCGTGCGGACAGCTTGCACCTTACCGCCAAGTCGCAGTCTGGTGGTTGAGGCAGAAACTCTAAGGAGTGCCGTGAGAGCCGACGCTGAAAACACGCAGACCACCCCGGAGTGCAATCCCCAAGAATTGCGCGCGGAAGAGCCGTTGTCGATCATCCTCCGGCCCGATCTGCTCCTTTCGAAATCCCAATGAATACCGGAAAGCCGACTGGCGAAGCCGCTTTCGAGACGGTTATTGAAACCCATCTGCTGGACAACGGTTATGTGCCAGTCTCTGGCCTGGGTTTTGACCGCGATCGCGCGATCTTCCCGGAGATCGCGCTTGCTTTCATTCGCGAGACTCAGCCTCGCGAATGGGGAAAGTTGGAAGCCCTTCTGGGAGAGAAGACCGGCGAACAGGTGCTTGCGGATCTTTGTAAGTGGATGAACACCAACGGTTCGATCGCCACCCTACGCCACGGCTTCAAGTGCTACGGCCGCACACTGCGGGCCGCGTTCTTCAAGGCGGCACATCGGCTGAACTCGGAGCTGGAGACCGCCTACGGGGCCAACCACCTCGGGATCACCCGCCAGCTCCGATATTCCCCGGGGTCGGAGAGATCGCTCGACATCGCGTTGAGTCTCAACGGCATCCCTGTTGCCACGGTCGAATTGAAGAACCCGCTCACCGGCCAGACCGTCGAAGATGCCGTTGACCAGTACCGACGCGACCGGGATCCGCACGAGCCGATCTTCGAATTCAAGCGGCGTACGCTGGTGCATTTCGCCGTCGATACCGAAGCGGTAATGATGACCACCCGGCTGGCCGGAGCCGCGACTCGGTTCCTGCCCTTCAATAAGGGCCGCGACGGCGGCGCCGGCAACCCGCCCGACCCGGCCAGCCGGAGCTACCGCACGGCGTATCTCTGGGAAGATGTGCTCGGACGCGACAGCCTGCTTGATCTTCTTGCCCGTTTCATCCATCTCCGGATTGAGGAGAAGCGCGACGACCGGGGCCGCAAAGCGAAGGTCGAATCGACGATCTTCCCGCGCTATCACCAGCGCGACGCCGTCCGCACGCTGGTCGAGGCGGCACGCTGCGACGGCGTGGGGGAGAACTACCTGATCGAGCATTCCGCCGGTAGCGGCAAGAGCAATACCATTGGCTGGCTCGCCCACCGCCTCGCCTCGCTCCACGACGACGAGGACGAGCGCATATTCGACAGCGTGGTCGTAGTCACTGACCGCGTGGTGCTCGACCAGCAGCTTCAGGACACAATCTACCAGTTCGAGCATAGGCAGGGCGTCGTCCAGAAGATCGACGAGAACTCGCGCCAGCTTGCAGAGGTGCTCGAAAGCGGCGTGCCGGTGATCATCACCACGCTGCAGAAATTCCCTTTCGTATCGCACCAATTGTTGAGGATGGCGGAGGAACGTGGGGAAGAGGCGACCGGAACGCTGCAGACGCGACGCTGTGCGGTGATTGTTGACGAAGCGCACAGCTCCCAAGGCGGCGAGACTGCGACCGACCTCAAGGAAGTCCTCGGTGGTGAAGGCCTGCGGAAACAGGCAGCGGCAATTGCAGCCGAAGAAGGTCTGGAGGACATGGAAGGACTATTTCGTAGCATGGCCAAGCGCGGCCGGCAGGCGAATCTCAGCTTTTTTGCGTTCACCGCCACGCCTAAGCACAAGACTCTGGCAGTATTCGGCCGGGAAGGGTTGCCAGTTCACCGCTACACCATGCGCCAGGCAATCGAGGAGGGATTCATCCTCGACGTGCTCCGACACTATACGACCTATGCGACCTATTTCAGGCTGCTCAAGACGTGTCCAGATGATCCTACTGTGGAGCAAAAGAAGGCTGCGCGGACGCTCGCTCAGTATCTGCGTCTGCACCCACACAACATCGCCCAGAAGACCCGGGTAATGGTCGAGCACTTCCAAGCGGTTACGCGCCACAGAATTGGCGGAAGGGCAAAGGCGATGGTGCTCACCGGATCGCGCTTGGAGGCCGTTCGCTACAAGCAGGGCTTCGACCGCTACATCCGAGACAAGGGCTATCCGATAAGGGCCTTGGTCGCCTTCTCCGGCACTGTTCAGGACGACGAGATCGCGGATGTGACCTACACCGAGGAGCAGATGAACGACGGTATCCGCGAGAAGGAGTTGCCGGAACGTTTCGCAACTCAGGACTATCAGGTCCTTCTGGTCGCGGAGAAGTACCAGACCGGGTTCGACCAGCCGCTGCTGCACACGATGTACGTGGACAAGCGGCTGGCCGGCATCAAGGCGGTGCAGGCGCTCTCGCGACTGAACCGGGTCCATCCCCTCAAAGAAGACACGTTCGTCCTCGATTTCGTGAACGACCGCGAAGAGATTCGGGAAGCATTCAAGGCTTATTACGAGGGTGCCGAGATGGGTGAGGAGGTCGAACCCGACCGCATGTACGCAGTCAAGGGAGAACTCGACGCCTCTGGAATTTATCTCGGCGAGGAGGTCGAGCGGTTTTGCGCGGTCTATTTCAAGCCGAAGCTGCGCCAGAGCGCGGCTGACCACAAGGCGATGAGCGCAGCGCTCGACCCGGCGGCGTCGCGCTTCGCCGTGGTCCAGCGCTATAAGAAAGAAGAGGCGGAGCTGTTACGCAGCAAGATGCAGGCGTTCCGCAACCTCTACGGCTTTCTGAGCCAGATTATCCCCTATCAGGATTCGGACCTTGAGCGGCTCCACATCTTCCTGCGCCATCTCTCGGCCAAGCTGCCGAGGCGCCGGTGCGGGCCGACCTATCGCTTCGACGACGATGTGCGGTTGGAGTATTACCGCTTGCAGAAGATCTCCGAAGGTTCCATCCCGCTCCACGACGGCGAGGTGCCGGCGCTCGACGGGCCGTCCGAGGTAGGGAGCGGCCTAGTGCGGGAGCAGGAGGTTCCACTCTCTCAGCTAATCGACGTCGTGAACGAGCGATTCGGCACCGACTTCAACCAGGCCGACCAGTTCTTCTTCGATCAGATCGTCGAGGCGGCGGTCGGGGACGAGAGCCTTCGCCACGCCGCCGAGGTGAACCCGGAGAACCGATTCGCGCTGGTATTCGACAACCTGTTGAGGCAACTCTTCATCGAGCGCATGGATCTGAACGAAGAGATTTTCGTACGCTACATGAACGATGCTCGATTCCGGAAGACCGTGAGCGAATGGATGGCCTCAGAAGCCTATCGAAGGTTGCTGAGCGAACCCACGCTTGGGTCTGCTCCGACAATAAATGACAACCTTGGACCGAGAGCCGAGTAAGCCCTGACGGTAAATACACCGCGGACTAGACACTTCCTACTGACTGCTCCTGAGATTGGATTGAGCGATTAACTCGATATCAGGAGTCATCCGGAGAAGCCAACGTCAACCAAGAACAATCCCGGCCAAGTGTTCTACCTTCATCATATCCAGGCCGGAACCTTCCGTTTCCCATGTCTCGATCAGCACGCGATCAGCGCCCGCCGGTTGTTCGATAGGACGAATTCCATCCGCAAGATAGGCCTGCCGTTTTGTTGCCCACCTTCGAGCATAGGTCGGATCGGAGAGAAGCCCAAGATGCTCCCAGTAATAGGTGATACCGCTTGCGTCGTCCTCAATCGTGAAGTCTGGCCAGCGTGTCCGTCCACCAAGCAAGAGTGGTTGCTCGTAAACGTATTTCACTCCCATTGCGATCAGCTTCTCAGCGATCGCCAATTCAGCCTTCGACCGCACCAACTCGTTCCGGCTCGTCCGGTGCATGAGATGTTGGTCGAGAAACTTCGGCCCCGTGGCAGTCACCACCTTGATTGGGGTGGGCTCCTGGAATAGATCGGTCATTCGCCGTGCGATCTCTGAAGCCGCCGGTTCGGCGAAACGGCGTAGCGCGCCAATTTCGTCCTCGTGCAGGATGATAAGCTGATCACGATGGCGCGTCAGTGCTGTGTACAGCAACTCACGAGTCAGCGGCCTACAATGTTTGGGCACGACGAGGAAGATCTGGCCGAATTGGCTGCCCTGCGTCTTGTGAACGGTTAGTGCGTACGCCAACTCAAGATCTGGTGAGCCATCGTCGCCTGAGAACTCCCAATACGGATAGGTGAACTTGACGCCGGACTGACTGTTGAACTCGACTTCGAGATTACGAGGCCGGCGCTTCATGTTCTTCGTCTTGTAACCGCCGACAATGATACCTATGTCGCCATTCGCGACATAGGCGTTCTCCTGCTTCGGATAGGTATGCCTTCGCCCGTTGTTGCGGACGTTGATCACCTTGTCACCCCATAACAGGCCTTGCGGGCCGGACGGTTTGGGAATTTTCGCCCAACGCTTCTCGGCCCACGTTTTCACCCTATCGCGGAAGCGTCTCTGGACCGTGAGATTCAACCCTTCGACACCTGGCAAGCCTGTGCGGATGGGCGACAGAATCTGCCAGTCATGCGTGCACGATGCGGCTCCATCTTTGCCGCCGACTTCGCGGGCGGCCCAAAAGTAGATGTTGCCGTTGAATTTACTGCCGCCAAGACTCCGCTCGAACTCCAGCTCATCATCGGTGCCCGTGAGATTGAGCCCGGAGACAAGTTCGGTGGTGAGGACCTCTTCCACAGCGCTCGGCCCATGCCAGCGGACCGCGCGAACGTGGTCTAGCGTACCTGCGTTTAGAGCATCCCAAACTTCGTCTGCACCAGCGTCGAGCGGTTCGCCGCTGAATTGTCGAGCCAGCAGCACGTCTCCACGCCCAGCACCGCGCTGCCGACCGATCATCGTCAATTCGGCATACCCGTCGGCGAGTCGGGGAAAGATGGGTGGTTGTTCCGGAGGAGCGAGTTTGCGACAAATGTCGACGAACGGACGGCCCGCTCCGATTGGAGGCAATTGACGCGGATCGCCAACAAGAACGAGGCGCTCCACGCCCTCGATTGCATCGAGAAGAGCGGCAAGCTGATCTTCAGTCAGCATCGAACATTCATCGACAACGACCGTCCGGTACGCCTTCTCGCGCGGGGCGGCGGGATTCCAAAAGTAGCGCCCGCTGGCTCCGTCGTAGCGATCCAAGCCTTGCAGGAACTGGGCAAGCGTCTTGCCTTCGCCAATGCGTTCCGTCGCTTCCTCCAGCCTGACCCGCGCCTTGCCAGTGGGTGCGAGCAAGAGAACCCTTCGTTCGTTAACCTGCGGCAGGTTGCACAGAATCTTCAGAAGAGTCGTCTTGCCCGAACCGGCGGGTCCGACAAGCACCGAGAAACGGAATCGTACCAATTGCTTGAGCGACGAAACTTTTTCGTGCCGGGCGCGTTCTTCTTGATCGCGGGCGACAGCTTCCGTTGGCATAGGATCGAGTTCCTTGTCGACGAGCTTGCGCCAGTTATGGTCCAACGTGTGTTGCTTCCCGGCGACACGCTTTCTGATTGCCAAGCCGATCATCTCGCGAGCGGTCGCGTAACGCTGCAGTTTGTACGCGGGCTCGCCGCTCCCGGTCTTCACCTCGGCGAGACCCTCTGTGAGCCAGGCTCTGTTGATTTCGATGACATCCTCGTCGATCACGCACTTGGGTTCGAGCGGCGTGACCAGCGCACGCTGCACAATCCAGCTTCGTGGCAACAACGTGTGCCCAGCCTCGGTGACAGCGCGTTCCAGCAGGTCGATCATGAGCGCTCGAACTCGCCGTTTGTCGATTGCATCGGTCATACATGTTGGCGCAGCCAAAGGTGCCGCATCACGAACAGCATCTCCCGGGAACACGCCGCGGTCTACGGTTGCGAAAACGATCCGCTCGGCTTCCGCCTCGTCTCGCTCCGACATGAGATAGGGATTCGCGAGAATGTCAGCGTCGCTAGTCGAAGGAGCGAATCTCCTCATGCTCGGCTGATACGCTCGAAGCGCCTGGTCCGGCTTTAGATTACAGCGCCCAACTAGCTCCAGGAGCCGCCGTCGGTCGGAGGGCAGCCTGCTCCACTTTTCTCGGAAGCTTGCTCCAAAACCCAAGTGTTCGCCTTGCGGGAAGAGCTTCGGATCGGCGACAAAGCCGTCGATGAAGGCGAAGGCGT
The DNA here is from genome assembly GCA_009842505.1 of Gammaproteobacteria bacterium. Lineage (GTDB taxonomy): Bacteria > Pseudomonadota > Gammaproteobacteria > Arenicellales > Poriferihabitantaceae > VYFG01. The sequence continues at coordinate 34,609 of VYFG01000063.1, read as the reverse complement.
CGAACATCTTGCCATCTTCAGTGCCTGCGCGGACAATTTCGTGAGCTAGAAGACCTCCATGCTCCAGCCCAAAAGCGGAAAGTGCGCTCCCCAGTCCTGGATAGACGCCACGCGCTGTCCATAGCCGGGCGATCTCAGCATTGATCCATTTCAGCGCCGACGAGACCTCGACTGCGATGTGCCGCGCTGCTGTTCGAATCGCCACGGCACATGAGAGAAGCGATGCAATTGCCACGTCATCGCTGAGATGCTCGGACGCGTAAGAGTAGGCGTCGAAATGGTCGTCCGGTGCGAACGCGATGCTACCAGAAAGATCTAGAGTCGGATCGGCCTCCGCCGCGACCAGTAACTCTTGGTACGGCATCAGAAAGCCATCAGAATTGCCATTTGGCCTGAGCGAGTGACGTACAGAACGTTCCCACAAGACGCTTTCGACAGGCCCTGGTGCGTCGTAGTTGTATTCTGTGGCATGACCCACGTTCTTGACCCGGCCCACGCCGATGATGACTCGCCGATTGTCCTCAGCGAGTGGCGTACGCTTTGCGTAGAATACGCACAGCGAATCTTCTGGCTTGAGGGCTCCGAAGAATGTATCAAGCATGATAAGTTGATTATGCTTGTTCTGGATCCAGCTTGTGTCGAACGGTAGCTTGGGTTCGCGGGCAGCATCGTAGCCGAGCTGTAAGTCATCCGCTTTGCCTACCGTGCCCCAGCGCCCATTCCCTTCAACTTGATGTCGCAACATCCAGCCGAATGGGACACAAGCGGCGGAGTACGGCTCCAATCGGAGCGTCGTTTCGCCGAAATGACCGTGAGTCTCAGGACTGCGATGCTTGTACGGATGCTCCTTTTTCAAGAACAGGTCGTGTTCCGAGAGGAAACCCGCCCGCTCCTCGACGCACGGCGGGAGTTCGGATGCATTCAGTTCTACGAAGGCTCGATTTCGGAATGAATCCTCGTCAGCTCGCTTGTTTGCGGCGATCCGCGACAGCGCAAGACAGGACGTGTTTCCTGACGGAGCTGTGCAGACCCTGCCAGTCCAGCCGGAGTCGTGCCATGGCACACGGATTGTCACATGCTGGCGGGAAAGCTGCCGTGCTCCTTCGATCATTTTTCTCAACTACCTGACGAACGGTTCCGGAAGGGTAGCATCGGGTTCTGGATATTGGAAGAACGCAAGGGCGCACGAACGACGACATGGGATGCGCGAGCCCGGGTGGAGCCGGACCTAGTCGAATGCGACCTCACCGCAGACGCACCTGATCGGTTCTGGGCCGCGGATGATTTCGTCGCTCCCGGGCGTCAGTTCCCGAACCTGCGGGAGGGTCGTGATTGAGAGCTTCGGCCTGCCGCTGCCCTCGCCGCCGGGATGGACGGAGACAATGTTTCGGCTGGCGGGCGAGCGCAGGTGGCGGACGGCATCGCGCCGGTCTATGAGGACGCCGTCCGCTTCTTCCGGCGTATCCTTTTCCTCCTTCATGGGGATATCAAGGAGGCTGCCGCGAATTCCACCATGGGTGTTCCGGTGCATGGACCCGGTACCATATGCCGGCATGGTCCTTTGCGGGTGAATGGCCCGAATTTGTCCATTTCCGACGCCAGTGGCCGACATGCGCCTTCCGGGGTTGATGTTGTTTTTATAGTTCCTGGCATCCGATCTGTTGTGCAGCTTCACATCATCAAGAGGATAACCGAGCGCTTCGGCAGCGCGCTTTCCAATTTCCGCGTTTGAAAGGGTCTCGCCGCCAGCCAGGGATTGCAGGCACGGCAGCCACAGGGGTTTAGGGGTTGGATATTCGGGAACGGACATGAAACAGGGTCGACGGGGCGGTGCGAAGATAGTATCCGACTGACAGCGGCTACGTATGTGTCTGGATCTTTACCAACCCCGGAGTTGGCGGTGGGTCATTGTCCATGTTCTTTGGGATGGTATCCGAGAAATCACGCCATCCAATGCAATCGTTCGCAAGCGTGATCTCTGAGTTGTACGAATTCGCTTGCGATTGGATTACGGATTTCAGAGAGAATTTATATATTATTGTTTTATATATATAAATTAAAAATCAAACTATAACCGGGGAGTAGATGATCCGCTTTGATCCTGTTTGGGGTTATGGCCGTAGGAAGTGCTTGCGATCACGTAATCGTTACGGTGACCGACTTGATTTCGCAGTACTGTTCGATACCAGCCATACCTTTTTCGCGTCCGATTCCGCTCTGCTTCATACCGCCGAAGGGGACTGTATCTCCAGCGCCGTGATACCCATTCACGTAGACCTGCCCTGCCTCTATCTCTCGGGCGAAGCGCATTGCCTTTGCGATGTCGCGTGTGTGAATCCCCGCCGCGAGACCAAATGGCGTACAGTTACCGACCTCGATTGCGTGATCCAAATCTTCAATAGGGATGACTGCAAGTACTGGCCCAAAAATCTCTTTCCAGGCTAATTCGTCATCGGCATCCAATGGCGCCGCGATCGTCGGCTGAAAGTAGAAGCCACCTTCACATCCATTGACCGATGCCGGTTCACCACCGGTCACGATGAAAACGCCCCGCTCTTTTGCCCGATCGATATGTCCGGCGACGTTTTGCATCTGCCGACTTGAGATGAGCGGTCCCATGTCGGGATTGTCGAGTCCATGGCCAAGCCGCATAGCCGACGTCTTGGTCGTAAGACGATCGATGAGCGCATCTTGGATCGATCGCTCGACAAGCAACCGCGTGCCTGATGAACAGATCTGGCCGGCATTCTTGAACACGGCGTTCAGGATATCCGGCACCGCATGATCGAGATTCGCGTCACGCAGGATCACGTGGGGCGATTTGCCGCCGAGTTCTAAAGTCACGGAGGCCACATGCCCGGCGGCCGCCTTCATGACCGTCTTTCCCGTCGAAACGGATCCGGTAAAAGTGACATGTCGAACATCGGGATGCTCGGTAAGCGCTTTTCCGGCTGTACGCCCAGTGCCGGTTACGACATTCACGACGCCTGGCGGCACCCCGGCCTCGAGACATATTTCACTCAAAAGAATCGCGGTGAAAGGTGTGTCTTCCGCTGGTTTGACAACTGCGGTGTTGCCGCAGGCGAGTGCGGGAGCCAGTCCTCGTGCAACCATCGATAATGGTACATTCCAGGGAACGATGTGCCCTGTCACACCGATCGGTACACGCTCCGTAAAACAGACCTTGTCGCGGCCGAGCGGCACTGACGTGCCCTCCAACTTGTCCGTCAATCCGGCGTAATAGGTGAAATAGTCTGCTGCTCGCTCGACGCTCGCGCGGGCATCACGTAATGGCTTGCCGGAATCGAGTGTCTCGATTAACGCTATCCGGTCAAGACCCCCGCGTATGCGTTCACCAATCGCCCATAAGATTTTGCCCCGTGATCGCGGCGGGATGGATTGCCAGGGCCCCGAAAGGGCGCGACGTGCCGCGTCAACGGCGCTGTTCACATCGTCAGCGGTGCCGGCGGGGACGTGGTGCAGTAAGAGCCCGGAGCCCGGATCACAGGTTTCGATCCGATCGCGCGGGCCCGCAGAGACGCGATCACCGTCGATCACCATGTAGTCGGGAAACGGCGCGGCATTCTGAATTTCGTTGGCCCAACGGCCTTCATCAGCGTCCATCCTTACCCCCCGCATTCTGGGCAATGGAGCGTGTCCCTGCAGACAAGCCGGCGAGGCGTCCAAAGACCGAGCCGGCCATAAGGCCCGTCCCCCCCGGATAGTTGAAATAGAACAGGCCACCGACAAGTTCGCCGGCTGCGAACAGACCTGGAATGGGCTCAAGGTCCGAATCCAGAACATTGCCAGTCTCGTCGACCCGCAGCCCGCCAAACGTGAATGTAATTCCACACGTGACCGCATAGGCCTCAAACGGCGGATCGGTCAACGTGTTGGCCCAGTTCGACTTGCAAATCGAAAGTCCGACGGTGCCGCGCCCGTCCTTCAAGTTTGGATCAAACGGAATGCCGGTCTGTACGGCTTCATTGTACGCATTGATCGTGATAAGGGCGCGCTGAGCATCAACGCCTTCCAACTTTCTTACCAAAGATTCCAGCGTGTCCGCCGTGACTTTCGTGACCTGGCGAATCCGGTATTCGTCGCGAAGCAGGTGCGTAACCTTCTGATCGAAAATCTGCCAAGCGAATTGGCCCGGTTGACGCAAGATGACAGATCCGTATTTGGCATAAGTATAATTACGGAAGTCCGCGCCCTCGTCGACAAAGCGTTCCCCATCGGCATTTATCATTATGCCGAATGGATAGGAGTGTTTTTGAAATGCGTCACCTATGGCAAGGTCGCCGAATTCAGGCGCGTTGCGCTCCCATCCTACCGCGTGGCACCCCGACCAATGTCCGTAGGGTGCTGCACCAATATCCAATGCCATCTTTATGCCGTCGCCTGTATTGAAGCGAGAACCGCGCACTTTCGCCAATTCCCAGCCAGGGCCCAGGTAGCGCGTACGCCATTCGGGATTCGCCTGAAATCCACCAGCGGCGATCACGACCGAGGTGGCGTGTATTTCAGTGGTGTGCCCATTCTGACGAACGCGCACACCGCGCACACCGGCATCGTCTGAGATCAGACCCGTGGCGCGCGCCCCATAGCGAATGTCGATACCTGCGGACCGCGCCGCCGCAGTCCAGCCATCGACCAACCCGGGTCCGCCTCCCCAAGCTTCGACGGTCAGGCCGCCCCAGAACTTGAATCGGCCGTCTACCTTGAAGGCCTGACGGCCCCAGATTGGCTGGAACCTGATGCCCTTGTCTCGCATCCACCGGATGGTCTCACGGCTGCGGACAACCAGGATTTCAACCAGCGTAGGATCGCAACGGTATTCGGTGACGCGTCCCATGTCGTCGTAGAACTGTTCTTGCGTATACGTCCCGAAATCGGTCTTGGCGATTTCGTCGTCCGTCAGGTCCGGCATAAGGACCCGCAAATCCTCAACCCCGTCGTAGACACACCGGATCGCGCCAGCTGTGAAACGTGTGTTCCCACCAGCTTCATCCTCCGGTGCACGTTCCAGAACAGTGACGTTCGCGCCCGTCTCGCGCGCAGAAAGGGCCGCGCAGAATGCCGCGTTCCCGCCGCCGATGACGATGACGTCGGCCGATTTGATTTCCTGATCCTCGTTATCCAAGAAGAGTTCCTCTGTCAAAACTTCGCTTCGGCATTAGTGTTTCTACTTTTTCGAGAACGTTTTCCGAAGCTGAGAAACTGAAAGTTGAAACGGACTGAACTGGCGGCAACTTACCCCTCCACGGATGCAAGGACGAGCGCACTTTTCGTTCATCCAAAATAATTTGCAGAACCGGGGAAAGTGTTGTCAATGCGATCGGTGGCCCTGAACCATGGGTGAACACGAGATTCCGTTTTTTCCATCATTTCCGAATACTACGATAGATCGCGGAAAAATCGAGGTCTCCATTCCCGGCTTCGACGAATTCGCGAAAGCGCCGTGCGGCGGCGGCACCGAATTCCGTCCGCTGATTGCTGGCTTCGGCAGCCTGCCGGGCCAGTTCCAGATCCTTGGCCATCAGGTATGCGGCGAAACCGGGAGTGTAATCGCTGGAAGCGGGTGCATTCGGCGCAGGTCCGGGTACCGGACAACGGTTTTCAAGAATCCAACTCTGTGCGGCAGCACCACTGCACAGGTGAAAGAACTTGCCGAGATCGAGTTCAAGGGCATCGGCCAGGGCAAAAGCCTCTGAAACTCCGAGCGCAGTAATGCCGCAGATCATGTTGTGGCACGCCTTGGCCGCCTGGCCCGTACCGGCATCACCGAACTCGATCAGCTTTTTGCCCATGGACGCCAGCAGCGGGCGGGCTGCATCCACATGTTCTGCATCTCCGCCAATCATGAAGCTCAGGGAACCGCTCGAAGCCGCCTCGCGGCCGCCCGATACGGGCGCATCCACGAATCCGTGTCCCAGTGCGGTCAGTTGCATTGCAAGGTCCCGTGTGCTTGCGACATCGATAGTCGAGCAGTCCAGGAACAGGTGGGGCGCCTCGATCTGGCTGAGCAACTGTCCGTACACTGACCTGACGTGCTGTCCTTCGGGCAGCATGGTGATAAAGGTATCGCAGCACTGCGCGATCTGCTCAAGTGAATCTGCAGCGGAATCAAAACCCAGCAGTGTTTCCTCATCGGTATCCCAACCCAACAGGTCGAACCCGTCGTGTATCAGGCATTTTGCCATTGGCGTGCCCATTGTCCCCAACCCGATAAATCCTACCTTCACCCTGTCCTCCGCATTATTCCGCCATTGTCCCGGCACCATCGGGCCAGTATCGTGGCCAGTCTCTGATTGCACTGGTCCTCGAAACTCGTCCCGCTCCGTGTGACAGCATACCAGGGCAGGCTGATGCCCTGTTCACCTACGCGGACGGCAACAATGCGCCCTGATCCGATTGCACCGGAAACCGCCCAGGAAGAAAGTACCGAAATGCCAAGCCCGGCAGCAACCATCTCGACAATGGCTTCGGGCACCTCCACTGTTTCGGTCCAGTTGGGATAGCAATTGCTGGGTCGAAACAGACGGGCATATTCGCGGTCCGGCTCGGGAACCCGGGTATAGGTGATGAAATCCTCCCCAACAATGTCACTTCCTTCGATATAGGCATTTCCCGCAAGTCGATGGTTCGGCGACATGATGAAACTCAACTGATCGTCAAACAAGTGCTCCATGACGGTGCCGGCCTGATTGATTTCGCCGGAAACAATGATCAAATCGACCGTGCGTTCATGCAGGCTGGAAAGCGTGTTTCGCGCCGCCGCCACCCTGACTTCAATGCCCATTTCCGGTTCGACTTCGCGTAAATGGCGCAAGAATTCCGGCAGCCACTGATAGGCATTGTACAAATCGACCACGAGCCGGACCACATGACTCACTCCCCGCGCCATCCTGCGCACATCATCTTCCGCGCGTAGCATGTCGGCAAGCAACCTGTTGGCGACCTGGGCAAGATAGTCCGCGGCCGGGGTAGGGCGCAATCGCTTGTGAATGCGTCCGAACAGCGGTACGTCGAGGCGCCTTTCCACCTCCTTGATCCGGTGCGAGAGCGCCGAAGGAGTGATACGCAGTTTTTCCGCGGCCTCCGTAACACGCGGCGTTTCGGCCAGGGCCACCATCATTTCCAGGTGCCTGATGTCCAGCGATGGCCTTTTGTTAGAAATATTCAACAAAACATGAGAAAAATGTGATTGAAGTTCATGAATTGTAGCATACCATCAACAATGACCTGCTCCGCAAGGTGATCGGGCGGCAATTCAAGAATGCGGAACTTCAGTGGGCCTGGCCGGCTGAATTTCCCGGAATCGGACGCTGGACACAAGGGCAGGTATTTCCGGGCTTCCTCCATCCCATGGTGGTTGCAATCCCCGAAACAATTCACGGGAATCCACCAGGACCTGAACATGTCGACAGTTGAGTCTCTTCTTGACCTGGACCGCAACCATCACGTTCACGGACAGACGAATCTGCGCCAGCACCAACAGAACGGTCCCGTGGCGATGGTGGTCGAGGGCCATGGGGTCTATATCAGGACCAGCGATGGCCGGGAGTTGATCGACGGCTTTTCGGGACTTGGCTGTGCTTCACTCGGTTATCACAACGACCGCCTCGCCGAGGCGGCCAAACGGCAGATGGACACCTTGCCGTTCGCGCCGACCTTTTACGGGCGCTCCCACCCCAAGGTGGCCCAACTCGCAGCCCGGCTGGTGGGCATGACGCCTGTGTCTATGGACCGGGTCATGTTTCAGTGTTCCGGATCGGAAGCGAACGACGCGATGATCAAGTTTCTCTGGTACCGGAATATTGGGCGCGGACAGCCGCATCGCCGAAAGCTGATTTCCCGGTGGAGAGGGTATTACGGCAATACGGTGGCCGCGGTCAGCCTTTCCGGCCAGCCGCATATGCACCAGCGATTCGGCTTGCTGATGGAAGAATTTCTCAAGCTGTCCACGCCAAACTACTACCGCTTCCATCAGGATGGCGAAAGCGAGCGGGAATTTTCCGCACGGATGGCGCAGGAATTCGAAAACCTGGTGCTTGAAACCGGGCCTGATCGTATCGCCGCCTTCGTGGCGGAACCGATGCAAAGCGGTGGCGGTGCAATCCTGCCACCCAGTGGATACTGGGATGAGATGCAGGCAGTCATTCGAAAATACGATATCCATTTTCACGTCGACGAAGTCGTCTGCGGATTTGGGCGCACCGGGCATTGGTGGGGGGCCGAGGCCTTCAATCTGCAGCCCGACTCCATTTCCTGCGCGAAGGCGCTGACCGCTGCGTTTTTTCCGCTTTCGGCGCTGATGTTCAAGGAAGATTTCTATCAGGACATGATGCACAACTCCGATGTGGTCGGCGTACTCGGGCATGGCTTTACCTACTCCGGACACCCGGTCGGGGCAGCGGTTGCTCTGGAGGCCCTGGATATATATGAAGAAATGGATTTGATTGGACGGGTCCGCGAAGTCTCAGGCCATTTCCTCGACGGGTGCCATGCGCTCATGGACCATCCCCTGGTCGGGGACGCCCGTGGCATTGGCCTGTTTTGCGGTATCGAACTGGTCAAGGACAAAAAGACCCGCGAGCAATTCGACCCGGGACTCAAGGTTGGTCAGCGGGTCCAGGATGCCGCGCACGCCGAAGGACTCTATCTGCGTTCGATACCTCCTGACCGAATCAGCTTCATGCCGCCCTTGGTCATTCGGCGTTCGGAAATCGATATCGCACTCGGACGGCTGAAGCGCGCTCTTGATCGGGTCTGGAAAGAGGTCAGGTGATGACCCGTTCCGCCCGTCGCCGGGCACCGCCCGTATCTGCCGGCCGGACTGCCCCCGTGACCCTGTACAAGGGCGGCCGTTATCAACCGCTGGGTGATCGCGAATGCGACCGGGTAATCGACAGCGCTTTCGAAATTCTACAGACCGTTGATGTTGCCGGATCACCGGAATGGCTGGAAAAACGATTGCTGGACAAAGGCGCGGGGCTGCGCGATGACGGTCGCCTGACCATCCCGCGGATACTGGCCGAACGGGCGCTGAAGCGCGCCTCTGGCCGGGTCAGCTTGCCCGGATTCGACGAAAACCGGGGTCTGGATATCGGCGGCGGCTACGTTCATATCGGTACCGGCGGTGCGGCAGTACAAACGCTTGATTCCGAAACCGGCGAGTACCGTGACTCGACCCTGGCTGACCTGTATCAGGTTACCAGGGTACTGGATGCCTGCGAAAACGTGCACTACGGTATCCGTTTGCTGATAGCACGTGACATGCCGACCCCGCTCGACCTTGATATCAATACCGCGTTTGCCTGCCTGAAGGCAACCGGCAAACCGATCGGCGTCAGTTTCGACAATGCCGCGCACGTGGCGCAGGTCTGCAGGCTGTTCGACCTGGCCCTGGGGCGGGACGGTGGTTTCCGCCGGCGGCCGTTCTGCATGGGCATCATCGTGCATGTCGTTTCCCCGCTGAAATTTTCTCCCGAGGGCGTGGAAATCATGCGTGCCGCGATCGAAGCCGGGATGCCGCTGCAGATTTGTACCGCCGGCCAGGCTGGTGCCACCAGTCCGGCCTCGCTGGCAGGTGCGCTGGCACAGGGGCTGGCGGAATCGATTGCCGGAACGGTTGTAGTCGATGCGATAAGGCCCGGGCATGCCTGCATCCATGCCTTCCTGCCGTTCATTTCGGATTTGCGTACCGGGGCCATGACCGGTGGCAGTGGCGAATCGGCATTGGCCAATGCCGCCGCCGCGCAATTGCTGGGCAGGCTTGAAATGCCATCCACGGTCGCTGCCGGCATGACCGACTCGAAGGTTGGTGACATCCAGGCCGGTTACGAGAAAGGCTACAGTGTCGCGTTGGCCGCACAGGCCGGTGCCGACATGATCAACCTGTCGGTAGGAATGCTCGGCTCAATCATGGTGGCGTCACCCGAGGCGCTGGTCATCGACAATGAAATGTGTGGCGCCGTCCTGCGCACAGTGCGTGGTATCGAAGTCAGCGATGATTTTCTCGACATCGGCAATATTGATCGCGTGGTCCGGGGTGAGGGACATTATCTTGGCGAACCGCAAACCCTGGATTTGATGATGACAGAGTACGTTTATCCGCAACTGGGTGATCGCCAGTCTGTACCGGATTGGATCGAATCGGGAAGCCGGTCGATCTGGCAGCGTGCGTACCGGTGCGTTCAGGATATATTGTGCAAGGAGCCGCCGGAACATCTGCCGCGCCGGGCTGAAATCGCGATACGCAGGGAATTCGACATCAGGCTAACCGGGGAAAAATCATGAGAGTAATGCGAAGTGTTGTCATCCATGCGCCTATCGACAAGGTCTGGTCCACCGTACGCCGCTTCGACCGCGTGGTCGACTGGAATCCGGGGGTCACTGACGCACGTATGGAAACGGGCTCGCCGACCGAAGTCGGATCGATCCGGGTGCTCGGCATCGCGGATGGCACGGTATTCCGGGAAACCCTGCTGGCGCATTCGGATCTCGAACACTTTTACGTCTACGACATCATCGAATCTCCATTGCGATGCAGAAATTATGTTTCCTGCCATCGTTTCATTGAAATCACCGAGGGTGCCGGAACGCTCGGAATCTGGCAGGGAGAGTTTGACTGCGACCCTGCCGATGCCGACGAACTCGAATCAATCATTGGTGACAGGATCTACCGTGACGCCCAGTTGGCGCTCGACCAATATCTCCGGGAGAAAGCATAATGCCGGACACGCTAGCACCCCGCGCCATTATCGGCGTCATGACCCCGGCGATGAACAGCGTTGTCCAGCCGGAACTCGAATTGCTCCGTCCCGTCGGCGTGACCAATCAAATGCAACGCTTTCGTCTCGGCGGCAGCCACATATCCGACGACCTAGCGGAAGAAGCGGAAAAACTGACGGATGTGAAACCGGCGGCCCTGGCAATCTGCCTGACCACTGATGCCGGACCGGATGGTGTTGCAAAATTGGCGGCCTGCAGCGATATGCTCACCGCAAGGCTGGGTATCCCGGTTTTCAATGCGTCGGTCGCACTCCAGAATGCACTGCAGGCGGTAGGGGCCTGCCGGGTTGCGGTGCTCACTCCGTTCAACGCGGAAGTCAACCGGGTGGTCAGGATCAATATCGAGAATGGCGGATTCGAGGCAGTTGCGGTAAGGGGAACCGAAGCGGCCAGCCTGGAGGCTATCTGCGAGACGCCGTTGGCCCGGATTCGCGATCTGGTTCACGAACTGGCTGCCTTCAACTGCGATGCAATCGCTCAGGTCGGCACCGCCCTGCCTTTGGTCGGCCTGATCGAGGAACTCGAGCGGGAAACCGGGAAAACCATCATTGCCTGCAACGCCGCCGTTTACTGGCAGACCCTGCGCGCGGCCGGAATCCGGGATGCGGTTCCGGGGTACGGTCATTTGCTGAATGAAGTCTAGCCGTGCGAACCGGTGCGAGGGTGGTCATCATCGGCGGCGGCGTGGTTGGCGCTTCCTGCCTGTACCATCTCTGCAAGGCCGGGGTCCGCGATTGCCTGCTGATTGAAAAAAACGAGCTGACCTCGGGGTCGACCTGGCACGCGGCCGGAAACGTACCGACCTACGCCAACAGTTGGCTCGGCATGCGCGCCGGCAACTATGCCTGGCGACTCTACCGGAATCTGTCTGAAGCGGCGGGCTCCCCGATTACCTATCGTCACACCGGGGCATTCTGGCCGGCACATACCCGCGACCGCATGGATTCGTTCCGGCATATCGTCGGCGTATCGAAATCGGCAGGCTACGAACTGGCGATGCTGGACCCGCCTGAAATGGAGGCAATGCATCCATACTACAAAGCCGGAGATGCGGTCATTGGCGGCATCTACGATCCTTACGAGGGCGACATAGACCCAAGCCAGCTGACCCAGGCACTGGCCAAGGGGGGACGTGACGCCGGCGCCGAGGTCGCGCGATTCACCACAGTGATCGGGATCAGGCGAAATGCGGGTGGAGAATGGGTGGTGGAAACCGACAGGGGAGAGGTGGTTTGCGAAGCAATCGTCAACGCCACCGGATTTTATGGCAGCAGGATTGCGGGTATGACGGGCCAAAGCCTGCCCATTGCAACACTCAAGCATCAGTATATTGTCACCGAGGCGATCGATGCCCTGGAACAGGACAAGGCCTTGTTCCCGTTGGTGCGCGACCCCGACATCCGGTTTTACCTGCGCCGTGAGCGTGCTGGCCTGCTGTTCGGATCATATGGACATCCCGGGAGACTGGCGTTTCCTGACGGTCTTCCCGATGAATTCGCGCACTCCCTGTTCGAGGATTCGGTCGATGACATCGTAGACCTGATCGGGCGGGCGGCAGCGCATGTTTCACTACTCGCCGACATACGGATTCAGCGTTTTGTCAACGGACCGATCGCATATTCACCGGACGCGCTGCCGCTTTGCGGACCGGCCGGCGGCCTGCCCGATTTCTATCATGCCTGTGGCATCCAGGTCGGCATCACCCATTCGGCCGCGGTCGGCAAGGCGATCGCCGAATGGATTACTGCAGGTGAAACCGAATGGGACTATGCCGTCTGGGATCCGAGGCGTTTCGGCGACTGGGCAACGCCGGAATATGCCCGGCGGCGCATTGTCGAACTCTATGATTTGCAATACGCCATTCCATTTCCCAACCGGAACATCCGGTCCGGCAGGCCTGTGCAGAAAACACCGCTTTATCAGGCACTCCGGAACAGGGGCGCCGTGTTCGGCCAGATCGCCGGCTGGGAACGGGCATTCTGGTTCGATCAGGATCATCGGGGCCATTCGGATCTTCTCAGTTTCCGTACCATCGAACCCTGGCGTGACCCGGTCCGCCGTGAGTGCGAGGCGGTGCGGGATGCAGTCGGGATCATGGATCACGGCGGCTTCTCGAAGTTTGAAATCGAGGGTCCGGGATCGACCGCCTTTCTCGCCCGGGTATTCTGCGGGCGCCTGCCCGAAGTCGGTCGGGTCCGGCTCGCATACATGCTGACAGCCAAAGGAAGGATCTGGAGTGAAGCGACCATTGCCAGGTTGGACCGGAATCAGTTTCTGCTGTGCGGACCAACTCTCGCCGATCAGCGTGACTACGACTGGCTGTGCCGCTATCTGCCCGGAGACGGCTCGGTGCGGCTGCGGCGCGGAAGCCGACGTGATGGGGTGCTGATGGTGATGGGACCCGGATCCAGGGATCTGCTGTCAGGCTTGTGCGACGCAGACCTGTCGAGAGGAAACATGCCGTGGATGTCGGTAGAGGAAATTCGGATTGCAGACTTTGCCGCCATCGCGATGCGCGTGTCATACGTTGGTGAACTCGGCTGGGAACTGCATCTGTCCTCGGAAAACCTTGAACAGGTCTATCTGGCAATTTGTCAGGTTGGAACCCGACACGGCCTGGTCGATTTCGGTTCCTACGCGTTGAATGCCATGAGAATCGAGAAAGCCTATCACGGCTGGGGGGCTGAGCTGGGTGTTGAATACACGATGTTCGACGCCGGGCTGGAAAGGCATGTCGACCTCCAAGGGACGGGATTCATCGGCCGGGAAGCCGTCTTGAGACAAGGGGCGGCTGGTCCGGAATGGAGATACGTCAGATTGATCGTCGACATTGCGGACAGCGAACCCATGCCCGGTGATCCGATTCTCCATCGGGGGAAACGTGTTGGCTATGTCACTTCCGCCAGTTGCGGTTATCGCATTGGTAAGGTGGTCGCGTTGGGATACCTCCAGGGCAGTGTACCGCTGGCCGGACTTGATCTCGAAATCGAGATATTGGGTGAGGGCCGCAGGGCAACCATCTCGGAAAAGGCATTTTATGATCCCGAAAATCACCGTTGCCGGGGATGACCCGGTCAATTCCTGTGCAGAGGGTCCACTCTGATGCTTGGGTGCGTGTCTGAAAGCCATGCCGAATTGTGGCGTGTGTTCGTGGATTCCCTGCCCAAGGGGAATGACGGGGGTCGGTTCGGCTTCATCGTGGCCATCAGGTCCGTTGCCTGCGCTTCCGCCTGGTTTCGGGGTGAAGGCGGAAAACTGTTTTTCGATCTGTGGTCTGAGAACTCATGGCCATATACATGTCATGTCGTCAATTGATCTTTATCAGTCATAAATTTCAATATTTCCTGCAAAAGGTCAAATTCATTTTGTACTATGATTTGAAACTGATATTTGGCTTCTATTTCTTTGGGACAATGTTTTTCTCATGAAATAATGTCCAGAAATGCCCGTCGCCGCGGTCGCAAGGAGCGCCTGTCCCAGTCCGAAACCCAAGACGATGCCCTGTCTGTCTGGCCGGGCGTCGTCGGTGGGCGATTCAAGCCCCTCGCTCCCGCAGAGGTGGACTTGATTGAGGAGGCCGCGCTGACGTTGCTGGAAACCCTGGGCCTGAGCCAGGCCATCCCTTCCATGATCGAAATGGTCTGCGGCGCCGGCGGTGAACTGTCCAGCGAAGGACGGTTGTTGTTCCCCAGGGATTTGGTTCGGCAATCGGTCAAAGAGGCCCACCGGCGGTTTCACCTGCGGGGCCAGAGACCCGAGCATGATCTGAAGATCGATCATGCCCGGGTGCACACTTCGACCGGCGGCGCGGCTCCGGGGATTTTCGACATCGACACCGGCAAATATCGTGAATCGACCCTGGCCGATCTCTACGACTCCGCACGGCTCGTCGATGCCATGGAGAACATCCACCATTTCAGCCGCCCTGTAGTCGCGCGGGATGTGGAAGACAATTGTGCGATGGACCTGAATACGGCCTATGCCTGTCTGGCGGGTACGGCCAAGCACGTGTCGATCTCGATCACCGAGGCTGCAAACGTCCGGCCCATTGCCGATCTCTGCTATGCCATCGCCGGGGACGAAGCCGCATTCCGCACCCGGCCTTTCATGACGGTCCTGGTCTGCCACGTCGTACCGCCCATGCGATTTGCCGAAGAAGCCTGCGAGGTTCTGGAAGAAGCGATCCGGGCGGGTTTTCCGGTGCAGCTCATCAGCGCAGGCCAGGCAGGCGCGACAAGCCCGGCAACCATTTCCGGATCATTGGCACAGGCGGTGGCCGAGACCCTGGCGGGACTTGTCTTTGCCCGGCTGGTTGATCCCGGGGTCATGGCGATCTTCGCCCCGAAGCCCCTGGTCGCCGATCTCCGCACTGGCTCGATGTCAGGCGGGGGCGGCGAGCAGGCGATCCTGATGGCTGCGGCAGCGCAGATGGGACGGCATTTCGATCTGCCTACCAGTTCGATTGCCGGAATCACCGACTCCAAAACGCTCGACGCACAGTATGGGGCCGAAAAGTCGCTTGCCGTGGCGCTCGCGGCCCATGCCGGATCGAACATCATCACCCAGGCCGCCGGCAGTCATGCCAGTCTTTTGGCGGTGTCGCTTGAGGGATATGTCAGTGACAACGATCTCCTGGGTAATATCCTGCGGACGGTCAGGGGGGTTGAGGCGACCCCGGAAAACATCGCCGCCGATGTCATCATCAATGTGTGCCAGGGACCGGGGCACTATCTGGGCGAGACGCACACGTTTGACCGGATGAAATCCGACTATTTCTATCCGGTTGCGGGTGACAGGCGCAGCCCGTCTGACTGGGCCGACGACGGCGCCCGTCCCATTGGGGATGTGGCCCGCGAAAAGGCCCGTGCCGTGCTGGGGACCCATTTCCCAACCCACATCGATGATGCGACGGACCGCGCCTTGCGGGAGCGGTTCGATATCCGGCTGAGCCGCGCCCGTATCGGGAGAGACGCATGACGAATAAATCCCTTTCCTTGCGGGCGAAAAGGGCCCTGCCCGGCGGGATCAGCCACGAGCTTCGATTTCGCGAACCGCATCCGATTTTCGTAGACCGGGCATTGGGCGCTGAAAAATGGGACGCCGAAGGACGGCGCTATATCGACTTCAAGATGGGATCGGCCAGCCAGATGCTGGGTCACTGCCACCCGGCGATCGTGGAGGCCGTGCAAAAGCAGGCCGGGCGCTCGATCTTCTCGGCGGATTGCCACGAGGCCGAGATTCATTGGGCGGAATGGATCAACCGGCTTTATCCCTGTGCTGAACGCACCCGTTTCACGGCATCCGGAACCGAGGCCACAATGCTGGCCATCCGGCTTGGGCGGGCGTGGTCGGGCAGGGAGCATGTACTGCGGGTGGACGGCCATTATCATGGCTGGCACGATCAGGTGCTGAAAGGGGCAACACCCGGAAGCGGCCAGGCCGCTTCCCTGGGCATTCCCGCTGCGATCGACGATCTGGTCCAGGTGTGCGCCGCCGACCCCCGGGCGATGGAAAGCGCATTGCAGGACGATCGGATCGGCACCGTGATTATCGAGGCTTCAGGGGCGAATTACGGGTGCGTGCCCTTGCCCACGGATACCCTGCGCGCCCTTCGCGACGTGGCGCGCCGCTTCAATGCGGTGGTCATCTTTGACGAGATTATTACCGGGTTCCGCTGGTCCCCCGGGGGACGTCAGGCACGTGACGGGATCGAGCCGGACCTGACCACTCTGGCCAAGATCGTTACCGGGGGGCTCCCGGGGGGCGCGGTCTGTGGGCGGGCTGAGATCATGGAACTGATGAACAATGCCACGGAGCGTGAAGGTTTCGCGCCGGCCGTCAGCCACAAGGGCACATTCAACGGATCCCCATTGGTCGCTGCCGCCGCCTGTGCCGCGATGCCTCTGCTTGCGTCAGGGGAAGCGCAGGCCAAGGCCGATGCCATGGCAACCCGGATGCGCGATGGGATGAACGCGGCAATGGTCGAATCGGGCATATCGGGCCTCGCCTATGGCGACAGTTCGGTCATCCACCTGTATTTCGGGCGAGGCAGCCCGGATACCCTGACCCCCGCCGAGATCCGCGGGCTGCCGAAGGCGCAGGTCCGTGCCTATCGCGACGGCATGCTGGCGCACGGCGTGGACATGATGTCCCATATGTCGGGGCTGACATCTGCTGCCCATACACCCGATCTGATCGACGAGGCGCTTGGGGCGTTTCGCGCAACGCTGTCTGACATGATCCGCAACGGGGCGTTTGAGTGACGCTTCCCGGCCAGTCCCGCACGGTCATCATCGGTGGCGGCGTGATCGGTTGTTCTGTCGCCTACCACCTCGCCCGCGAGGGGCGGCAGGACATCGTGGTGCTGGAACGTGCCAAACTGACCTCGGGCACCACGTGGCATGCCGCAGGACTGGTGCGCAGATTGCGGCCGTCGGCCACACTGACCAGGCTCATAGACTATTCTGTGGACCTCTACGGCAAGTTGGAGCGGGAGACCGGGCAGGCCACGGGTTGGGTACAAACCGGCAGCCTCACGCTCGCCACGAATGAGGATCGGCTTACCAATATCAAACGGCAGGTGTCGTTGGGCCGTGCCTTCGGGCTGGAAGCGCAGGTGGTCGATGCCGCCCATGCCAGGGACCTGTGGCCCCTGATCGAAACGGATGACGTGATGGGCGCCGTCTGGTCGCCCGCCGACGGGCGGGTGAATCCCTCGGATGTGGCGCTTGCCCTGTCGAAAGGGGCAAAGGCGAAGGGGGTGCGCTTCTTTGAGGACACAAGAGTTACCGGCCTGCGAAGGAAATCCGGGCGGATATCGGGCGTTGAAGTGGGTGACCATGTCATCGAGGCCGGGGAGGTGGTTGTTGCCTGCGGGCTCTGGTCGCGCGAGGTGGCGGCGATGGCGGGCGCGGACATGCCGTTGTATGCCTGCGAGCATTTCTACATACTGACCAGGCCCATCCCCGAGATTCAGGCCCTCGGTCCCGGCGCCCATCTGCCCACGCTGAACGATCAGGACGGGTGTCTTTACGCCCGTGACGATGTCGAGGGACTGTTGGTCGGGTGTTTCGAACCGAATGCCAAGGGCCTGCCGCCCGACCGTCTGCCCGCCGATTTCAGCTTCGACTTGCTGGACGAGGACTGGGATCATTTCATGCCGATGATGGAAAACGCACTGCGGCGAATCCCGGCCCTGGAGCGGGCAGAGGTGCGGATGCTGCTGAACGGGCCGGAGAGCTTTACCCTTGACGGCCAGTTCATGCTCGGGGAAAGCCCCGAGGTGCCGGGACTTTTCCTGATGGGCGGCATGAACTCCACCGGCATCGCATTGGCCGGCGGCGCGGGCAAGGCAATGGCGGAATGGATCATCGCCGGTGAGCCAACGATGGAACTGAACGAGGCCGACATCCGACGCTTCGGTCCCGAGATGAATGTACTTGGCGCGTTGGAGCTGCGCATCCCCGAAGTGTTGGGACGCCACTACGAAAACCCCTTTCCGGGGCGCTCTATGGAGACCGCGCGCGGGCAGCGGCGGTCGCCGGCGCATGCCGGGTTGTTGGCAGCCGGGGCGCGGTTCGAAGCCCGGGGCGGCTGGGAACGGGCGGTGCATTTCGGCGGCGAGGGGGCGCATCTGCCGCTGACCTTCGGGGTGCCCGCCTGGCGCGGACAGGTCGGCCGCGAGGTGGACGCCTGCCGCCATGGAGCGGCCATTCTCGATCAGAGCGCCTTCGGCAAAATCTGGATTCAGGGACCGGATGCCTGTGCGTTTCTCAATCACCTTTGTACCGCGCAGATGGATATTCCCGAAGGTCGGATTGCCTACGCTCAAATCCTGAACGCGCGCGGAGGGATCGAAAGCGACCTGACGGTGCAGCGCCACGGACTGGACCGCTACCTGATGATTGTCGGCGCGGGCGAAGTGGTGCGGGGCCTCAAGCGCATCCGGGAATCCCGTGGGAATCTTCGGGTTGAATTCGTCGATGTCACCAGCGGCTATGCGATTCTTGGCCTCGCCGGGACGCAAGCGCGGGATGTGCTGCAGGCCACGACAAACACCCCGGTTCCCGATCTCAAACGGTTCCATTTTGCCCCGGTGGAGATTGGGTTGGCACGCGGTTGGGCCGGGCGGCTCAGCTATACCGGCGAAGAGGGCTTCGAACTCTATATCCCCGCTGAAATGGCGATGGCCGCGCATGAGAGTCTGGTGGCCGCGGGCGCCGCCCATGCCGGGCTGTACGCCAGCGGCAGCCTGCGGATCGAAAGCGGCTTTCGCGCCTTTGGCCACGAACTCACGCCCGGCACGACACCACTCGAGGCCGGACTCGGCCGATTCTGTGCCATGGGGTCAGGCTTCGTGGGGGAAGAGGCCCTGCGGGGGGCCGAGGAACCCGCCCGCCGCATCGCATCGATCCTGTTCGATCAACCGGACGCGATCCCCATCCATGACGAACCCGTCTTTTTCGACGGCGCCGTGGCGGGCCAGATCACCTCGGCGACGTGGAGTTACCGCTTTGGGCGTTCTGTGGCACTTGCGATGCTGACAACCCCGCTTGACCGGCTGGCACGCGAAACCATCGTCCCGGGTTTCGAGGTCGAGATCGCCTGCACCCGGTTCGCGGCCCGTGCCTCCCTCAAGCCCGCGAAAGAAGCCTTTGCATGACGGACGCAATCCGGACCACGCGGGTGGCCATCATCGGCGGCGGGATCATGGGAGTCGCGGTCCAGTACCAGCTGGCCGAAAACGGGTGGACCGACACGATCCTCTTCGAAAAGGGGGAACTCACCAGCGGTTCCACCTGGCACGCCGCGGGTCAGATCGCCCATGCGGTGGGCAGCCGGATCATGGGCTGGATCAACAAGAAATCGATCGAGGTCTATCAACGGGCCGAGGCGGAAACCGGTCAGAGCATCGGATGGCACGGGGTGGGCGGCTTTCGCATTGCCACCACCGACGATGAGGTGGATTGGATGAAGTCCATCATGGGCGTGGGCAGGTTGCTGGACTTGCCCATGGCGCTGGTCGGACCCGGGGAAGTGGCCAGGGGCAATCCGTTCTACAGGACCTCGGACATCAGGGCTGCCGTCCAGACCTTCGAAGACGGCCATGTCGATCCGTCGGGCGTCACCATGGCACTGGCCGCCGCCACGCGTGCACGGGGGGCGGTGATCGAGCGGCATAACCGGGTCACGGGCGCCTCGCGCCGGGGCGATCTGTGGCTCCTGCGAACGGAAAATGGCGAAGTGCTGGCCGAGCACGTGATCGTCGCCGCAGGGTCCTACGCCAATCAGGTGGGCGAATGGTTCGGGCTCAGGATCCCTTCGGTCAGCTGTCTTCACCACTACCTCGTCACCGATACGGTGCCTGAATTCGCCGGACGGCCCGAGTTGCCGGTGATGCGTGACAATGCCTTTGGCGGCTACATCCGGCAGGAGCAGAAATCGGGGCTGATCGGCATTTACGAAGGCCATGTCTGCCCGACCGTCTGGCAGATGCCCCAGGGCGCGCCCTGGGAAGCGGAGAACGAGCTGTTTGCGGCCGACTATGACTCGATCGGCGATTTCCTGGCGGTCGCTTTCGAAAAGATGCCGGTACTCGGCGAACTGGGCATCAAGCGCGTGGTCCGCGGGGCCATCACCCATACGCCCGACGGGGGTATGCTGGTCGGCCCGTCGGGAGCACCGAATGTCTGGTTGTCCTGCGGATCGTCCATCGGTCTCGCCTGGGGCGGCGGCGCGGGCAAGGTCCTGGCGGACTGGATGGTGCACGGCGAGGCCGAGATCAGCACCCGCGGCTTCGACCCCCGCCGCTACGGCAGCTTTGCGGACGACACCTATATCGTCGAACGAACCAAGGACGAATTCATGCGGCGGCATGACACTCCCTGCCCCGGGAGGCAGCTCGAAAGCCTGCGCCCGTTACACAGGCATCCGCTCTATGGGCGACTGGCCGCCAAGGGGGCGGTCTTTGGCGAAGTCGCGGGCTGGGAACGCCCACGCTATTTCGGTGAGGTCGGCGAGCGGGAGAAGATCGGCTGGGGCCGCCAGTCCTGGCATGAAAACGCCAGGCGCGAGGCCAGGGCTGCACGCGCCGCCGCCGGCGTCATTGATCTCTCGGCCTTTGCCCAGTTCGAGATCACGGGACAGGACGCTGGAGCGGTGCTGGATCGTCTCTCCGCGAACCGCATTCCCCGCACGGACGGACAGATCAGCCTGAACCACCTGCTGACCCCCAGGGGGCGGTTCGAAACCGAGATGACCATCTGGCGGATCGCGGGGGACCGGTATTTCACCGGATCCGCCATTGCCCGTTCGGGTCCCGACTTCCAGTGGATCGAGTCGCATATTTGCCCGGGCGATGACGTGCAGCTGGTCGACAGGTCGGATGCCTGGGGCATGTTGGCGCTTTCCGGGCCGATGTCCCGGCGGATTCTTTCGGAACTGACGGACGCCGACCTGTCCAATGGCGCATTTCCGTGGCTGTCGGGGCAGGAGATCGCGGTCGCGGGCATTCCCTGTTACGCTCTCAGGATGTCCTTCGTCGGAGAGCTGGGCTGGGAACTCCACATCCCTCTCGAGCGAATCGGGCAGCTTTACGATGCGATGTTCGAGCGCGGGGAGCAGCACGGGTTGACCGATCTTGGCTCCTACGCCTTCAACGGGATGCGGATGGAAAAAGCCTTTCGCGCCTCCGGCGAACTCACCCCGGATATCGGTCCATTTGATGTGGGGCTTGACCGATTTGTCGCGACCGAGGGCCGTGATTTCATCGGCAGGGAGGCCTTGTTGGAGCGCGCGCCGGAGTGGGAACTGTTCTACGCGGAACTTCATGCCGACGACATGGACATTCACGGCGGCGAACCTGTCCTGCTGGGCGGCAGGCCGGTTGGCCTGACCACCTCTGGCGGCTACGGCTACACCATCGGAAAATCGCTGGGCTGGCTCTTTGTCCGCGAGGGTACCCCGCGCGATGGCCTGACGGTCCAGATTCTGAACCGTGAAATCCCCGTCACCATCCACAGCGACGCCCTCTATGATCCGCAAAACCTGCGGCCCCGTTCCGAGGAGTAAATGATGGCAATGATCAATGGCGGTGAAGCCGTCTATCGTGTTCTGAAAGCCAACGGCATCGATACAGTGTTCGGCCTGCTGGGCGGGTCGATGCTCGAACTTTTCGATGCCATGTATCAGGGTGGTGAGATCGCCTATGTCGGGTCTAGGGACGAACGTGCGGCAGGCCACATGGCCGATGCCTGGGCCCGCATGACCGGCAAGCCCGGTGTCGTCCTGGGCGCGCAGGCAGGGCCGGGTGTGGTTAACATCGTGACCGCAGTGGCCGAGGCGCATCTGGCCTATTCACCCCTGGTGGTCATCGCCGGGGCAATCACCCGGGCCGACCTTGCCAAGGATACGTTTCAGGAGGTCGATCAGGTCGCGCTGTTTGCGCCGATCTGCAAGCGCTCGATCCTGGTGACCGAGCCCTCGCGACTGCCCCCGATGCTCGAAGACGCGATCCGGCTCGCAAATAGCGGGCGACGTGGTCCCGTGGTGCTGCATGTGCCGCGGGATCTCTTTGCAGCCGAACTTCCCGCCATGGAACCCTCGCCAGTGAGTTTCGTCCAGCCGGGGCCTGCGGCACCCGATGAGGTTGCCGCCATTGCAGGAATGCTGGCGGAGGCGAGGCGCCCCGTTATCTTCGCGGGCGCCGGTTTCAAGTGGGGCGCGGGGCGTGATGCCCTGACGGCCCTGTCGGAAAGGCTGGAGGTGCCGGTGGTCGCCTCGACCGGCCATGCGGACATCATGCCCCATCGCCATCCATGGTTTGCGGGACAGGCGGGCCCGCGCGGCAACCGGGTGGCCAGCCGCCTGACCAGGGAGGCCGATGTGATGGTTGTCCTTGGTGCCCGGCTGGGGTTCAACTCCACCTTCCACAGCAATGACTACGTGGGACCGGATACACGCATCGCCCATGTAGACATCGAAGGATCGGCGGTGGGTCGCTACTTCCCGGCCGAGATTGCCGCCCAGGGCGACGCCCGGCTGACTGCCGAGGCATTGTCCATGACGGCCCGCCGCCCTGATTGCGACGAATGGAGAGAGGAGTTCCATTCCGGGATCCAAAGCCTGTGGGAAGAACGCGCCCAGGAGGCCTCCATCGATACGCTGCCCTTGCATCCACGCCGCGCCTTGGCCGAAATCAGGGACGCTCTGCCGAAGAACGCCATCGTGACACTCGACACGGGAAATACCTGCCTGCAGGCCGCCGACCGGCTGGCTCATTTCGAGCCCAGGTCCCTGATCACGCCCCTGGACTTCGGGTTGGTGGGCTTTGGCCTGGCTGCCGCCATCGGAGCCAAAGCTGCGGCTCCCGACCGTCCGGTCGTGGCTGTCATGGGCGACGGCGCCATCGGCTATACGATGATCGAGATCCAGACGGCCATCTCCCACGATTTGCCTATCGTGATCGTTGTTCTCGACAATGCGGCCTGGGGGGCCGAGATGGCCTATCAGCAGGAATTCTACGGCGGGCGACTTCTCGGAGCCGAAATCACATCGCCACGGTTCGACAAGTTCGCTGAACTTTGCGGCGGACAGGGAATCTGGGTCGAAGGTCCGGGCGAGATGGGCCCGGCGCTGACGAACGCGCTGGCCAGCAACGAGACGACCGTGATCCAGGGCAAGATCGATCCCGGGGCACTGATGACCCTGCGCAAGGATCTGTTCAAGGCACCAACGGAAGACTGATTTCCGGACAGGGCGGGTTATCCGATCCTCGCGCAATGCCAGCTTGCGAACTTTCTACGGTTTGCTCTGCCCGCAGCAACCCCGGGAATATCAGTCTCGATCCCAATTACGCCATCACCCTCGAATATATCGGCAGGCATCTTGACACGGAGTTCACAGAGCAAGGAACCCATGAAACCGACAGACAAGGACAAGGCAATGGAATCATCCGCATCGGCACTGGTGGGAATGCGCCTTGACCCGGAGCGAGCAAGAAAAATTCCGATTCCCACCAGAAAAGAACTGGAGAAAAGTACCGGATGGTTTCGGGATGAACAATATTCTTCTTCACTGGAACTTCGATTTCGAGCCAGCGTCAAACTCAAGCGCAAGGGCCGCTCCCACGGCTTACAGGAATGTGGAGGTGGAGCGTGACAAGATACGGGCCATTGATCGCCTTCGCCGTTTTCTCGGGACTGTCGGGAAGCGGCGGCGCGGCGGATTTCAGCTACAGCTACCTGGAACTGGCGGCGGACCTGTCAAGGACCGAAAACACCGCCACCGCCCCTTTGGAGAACGATGCGGACGGCAGGTCATTCGGGATCGGCGGCTCCTGGGAAGTTTCCGATTCAGTCTACGTGAAGTACGCATGGTCGAGAGAGACCAAGGAATTCGTGAACGAGGTGGCGCTCACCCCCGTGGACCTCAATAGCGAGCAGTCGGCTATTGCCCTGGGCGGAGGGTATCACTGGGACGCTGGAGAACGGACCGGTATTTACACCGAAGCGCTGGCAATAGTGGATTTCGCCGTAGAGCACCTGATTCCGGTTGTCGTGCCCTCCCGGTCCGGGCCGCCGACCGTATCCACTGTGGAGTCCAGCATTGAAGGGTACGGCTTCAGCGCCGCGCTTGGCATGCGCCACTGGATCAGGGATGGACTGGAGGTCGAAGTCCAGCTCTCGCGAACCCATACCCGGGCGGATGTCCTTCGCACCGAGGCAGAAATTTCCGACTCCGAGACCATGCTTAGGGTCGGAGGGCATGTTTATCCCGACGACGGATTGTCGGTTGGTGCCTTCTTTTCCTACAGCAGGCACACCGACGACAATTTCGACAACATCAGAAAGCTTGGGATCTCACTGCGCTTTCATTTCTGAGCAGGGATCGAGCGTTTTCAATCCGGCAGCCTTGAATGGCACCGTATCCCGGGCGGCAACCCCGGGTACATGTCGAGTGCGCGAATTTCCCCGGTAGCTGCACATGTTATCAAGCTGCAGCCGACTTGACTTGGAAAGTGGCCTGCCATTTCCCGACATTCCTGAAGTCGAAGTAGATGCCGAGGATGCAGGGAAAGACGAAGACGACAATCAGGGTGGACGAGAGCAACCCGAACGCGACGGAGACGACGAGCGGAACCAGCACCTGTGCCTGCGGACTGGTCTCGGTCACGATCGGCATCAGGCCGATGAAGGTCGTGAGCGTGGAAAGCACCACAGGCCGGAACCTGTGCCGGACCGCTTCCACCGCGGCGGCAAGATAGTCGCTCCCGCGAATCTCGGAGATGAAAAAGGTCACGAAAAGGATGGCATTGTTCACGACCACGCCCGAGAGCGAAGCAAACCCGATCAGGCTTGGCATCGAAATGTCCAGCCCCATCAGGAGATGCCCGAATACCGTCCCCACAAGCGCAAACGGGATGGACAGCATGATCATGAGCGGAAGCGTGTAGCTGCGGAACTGGAATGCAAGGACGATGTAGACGCCGAACAATCCGAACAAAAACCCCATGATGATCGAGCTCTGGGTCTCTACCTGCTCTTCGGCGCCACCGCCGATCTCGATATTTACGGCAGGGAATTTCTTCTTCAGCGAAGGCGCAAGCTCGTCGGTGACCACCCGGGATATGACGGCGGAAGTGGTAGTTTCGCGGTCGATCTTTCCGATGATCCTGGCGACGGCCCGGCCGTCCTCGCGCGTGATCTGCCCGTAGGCGTACGAACGATCCATGTCGGCAATTGAACCGAGAGAAACCTGTTTGCCGCCGGCAATCGCAACCGGGAAATCCTCGAGATCATCGATCGAAGGAATGCTGTCGCCGAGTTCGACCTGCACCGTCATATCCGACTGCCCGACGCGAAAGCTGTCGGTCTCCGTTCCGGAGAAAGCGCTGCGCAGCTGGCCGGCGACCGCCTGCGGCGTCAGGTTGTTCACGTGGGCGAATTCGTTGAGGGTCAGCCGGACCTCCAGCAGGCCTCCATAGAAATCCTGGTAAGCCTCCGTCACGTCGTCGCGCGCGAGCAGGTTGCTTCGCAGTTCGGTTGCAGCGAGTTCGAGTTCCGCGAGATCCTGTCCGGACAACTGGATGTCGAGGTCATGCCCGCCTGGGCCCAGGGCCGTCTGGGTGAAGTTGGCCTGCACCAGGTCCGGGATGGGTCCGGCCGCGGCCCGCCATGCGTTCAGCACCTCGTCGGCGGAGACATTCCTTCGTTCGCTGGCCAACAGGTCAACAGTGATGGTTGCCGTGTGCGGACCGTTGTCCTTGACATCCGGGTTGAAGGCAAACCTCGTCAGCACACGCAGAACCAGCGGTTCTTTGCCCACGGTGCCGGCGGTCAGCTCTTCGTCAACCCTTTTCAGGGCGTCCTCGAGCTGGCGGACGACCGCCTGTGTGCGTTCGAGCGGCAGTCCGGGGGTCAGTGCGATGCGTGCCTCGACCGTATCGCCCTCGATGGTCGGGAAGCCGATGACCTTGACGGTGCCCGAGGCAATCAAGCCGACGCTGAAGATCAGGATCGCGAAGACGGAACCGAGGGTCAGGTACCGCCAGCGCGCAAGCAAGGATGCCGTCGGCAGGACGAAATCATCCCTGATCCGCACCAGCATGCGGTGGGCCAGGCGCCGGGCATTGGCCTGCGGATCGGTCCGGACATGGTGCATGTGGTTCGGCAGCACCAGGAAGGCCTCGAGCAGGCTCGCACCGAGCGTGATCAGCAGAACGACGGGGATCACCTTCAGGATGGCCCCGATTTCGCCTGAAATGAACATCAGGGGGACGAAGACGCAGGTGGTCGTCAGGAAGGAGGAAACCACACCGGGCATGACCTCGAGGACGCTTCGCGCGACGGAATCCCCGCCGCCCCCGTCACGCCTTTTCGCGATGTTTTCCGCGATCACGATGCTGTCGTCCATGATGAGACCGATCGCCATGAGGAGCGCCACGAGGCTGATCATGTTGATCGAAACCCCGACGATGCCTATCACGAAAACCGCGGCAAAAAACGAGAACGGCAGCGCCAGGGAAATCCAGATCGCCTCGCGCACGGTGAAGAAGAAACACATGACGAGAATCACCAGGGCAAGGCTGATGGCCGCGTTCCCGGAAACCAGCGCGATGCGGTCCCTCACGACTGTGGTCGTATTGTTGATCACGGTGATCCGGAAGGGGTCGGAATATCTTGCCCGTTCCCGGCCAAGGAGCGTCTCCACCTGGTCGAAGGCATCGATGGCATCGGCGGTCCCGGTCTTGTTGATTCTCAGGATCGCGGTCCTTTCCCCGTCCACGAAGGCGCGCAGCTCCGGCGTCAGTTCCTCGAGCGTGACCGTGGCGAGGTCGGAAAGAATGACCAGCCCTCCGGTGTCGTTCTGCAGGATGACCAGGTTCTCAAGGTCCGAAATGGTGCGCCGGGCGTCGGAATACCGGAGGAAGATATCCCGGCCCTCGGTCCGGACCGTGCCGATGGGCACGCGGAGCGACCGGGCGCTGATCTCGTCGGAGACCGATTTCGCGCTGATCCCGAAACGGCGAAGCGCGTTCTGGTCGAGGGAAACCCGGAATTCGCTCTCGGAGATTCCAGCGACATCCACCGACTCGACCAGTTCCAGGGCGGCGATGTCCTTTGCGAGCCTGTCGGCGTAGCGGATCAGGCTGTCTTCGGTTGCAATCCCGGAGACCGCCAGCAAGGCAACAAGCTCGGTCTGCCCGAGGACCGACACCACCGGCGTCTCGGCCGCCGCCGGAAGATCGCCGATTGCGGACACGGTCGACAGTACATCGTTGTAGAACTGGCTGATGTCGCCGCCTTCCATCATGGTCAGCGTCGCTGTCGCCCTGCCGTCCACCGAGACACAGTCGAGAGCATCAAGGGCATTCACCGCGCCGAGTTCGGCGTCGAGTTCCAGGCAGACCAGTTCATCGACATCAGCCGCGGAGGCGCCCGGATAGGCGACGGATACCGAAACCCTGGAGGGGGAAAACTCCGGAAAACTCTCCCGTTCGAGGTCCGGCAGGGAAAGCCCGCCGAGAATCATCGTGCCCAGCAGCAGGAGATTTGCCGCGACCGGGTGCCGGGTGAAGTAGGCGATCATCCGTCCCGGCCTCTCAGTTCGCCACGGGTGCGAGCAACATGCCGTAGACGGCCGGCTGCGGGTCCGACACAACGACCCTGTCGCCCTCGACGAGACCGGCAAGCACGACGACCTGGTCGCCGGCAACCGGGCCGACAACGACATCGCGGCGCGCAAGGCGGGAGTCCCCGTCCGCCAGGAACACGAAGTCGACTCCGTCCGGGTCTGTCCGCAGGGCGTTCCGCTCGATACGGATGGAACTGGTCGGTTCGGGCGCAGACAGGCGGACTTCGACGAAGGAGCCGTTGATCAGGGGCGGCCGCCGGGTGGCCGGGTCGGGGAATCCGGGGTCGTCGACCTCAACCACGATGCCGACTGCGCCTGTCTGCTCATCCGCGCGGCCGGAAAAACGCGTCAGTTTCGCCGGCCAGACAAATCTGTCGTTGATCGTCGAGTGGACGGTGACGACGAGGTCGAGGCCCGCGACGATCTCGAACGCCTCCTTCATGTCCTCGCCGACCACCAGGTCAGGCAGGTCGTCACCGAAGAGCAGCCGGAAAAAGTTGTTGAGCGTCTGCGGACGGAATTCGGCCAGGATTTCCGCGGTATCGATGGACTCGATGGTCAGGAGGTTGTCTCCGGTCCGGACGAACTGCCCTTGAGACACCGATTTCAGGGATATCCTTCCCGTCAGGGGCGCCACGATCCGGGTTCGTTGCAGGTTCCGTCCGGCCTCCTCGATTTCGGCGCGCCGGGTGGCAAGCGATGTTTCGTGGATCTCACGCTGCACCGGCACCAGGTTCAGCCGGTTCTCCAGCTCCAGGACGACCTTCTGCTGGGAAAGCAGTGTCCGCGTCGCCTGGTCCACGACGGACTGCGCAACATTGCCGCGCTCGAGGAGGTTCGACTGCCGTTCGAACTCGGTCTGCAGGAAAGCCTCGATGCGCCGTTCGAGTTTCAGGGTTTCCCTCGTGTTTGCGGCCGTAGCATCCAGTTCACGCAGCGAGGCCCTTGCACTGTCCCTCGCGGTCTCGGCCTTCGCCAGCGCGATCTCGTAGTCGCGCGGATCGATGGCGATGAGAAGGTCTCCTTCATCCACGATCCAGCCGGGAGAGAGTTCGGGATTCACTTCCACGGCCCGTCCCTGAACCTGGCTGATCGCAGACCAGGTCGATGCGGCCGCGACGCGGCCGTAACCGGTGACCGAAGGCCGGAACGGGGTCGCCGCGACTTCGGTGACCCGCACTGCGAGTGCCTCTTCCCGGGGAGCGGACTCTTCTCCGCGCCTGTCCTCCAGGTTCATCCAATAGAAAAACGCAATCCCCACCAGGATCGGGGGTATGATCAATAATTGCCGCCAGTTCATCTCAGAGCCCAAACGTAGATTCAGTTGAGTGATTAGAGGGGGTTGCTACTCTCCGCGAGCGTCAAAATGGAGAATCCGATGATCTTGACCCAAGCCACGCGTCCGCACAATTGCGAAGGATGACGGAGGTATGCAATGAACTGCACAGGTTGGGAATGGTCATTGGCAGATCCTTGCATGGCCCCGTCCCCGCATGCCGGCACCCCGCGAAAGGCGGCGATGCGGGTGCCCTTTCAGGGGAGATCGCGGTTTTCCTGCTGTAATCCGTGGGTGCTGCTTCGCGGAAACATAAGGTTTACCCATTAACAGAAATTCGTGTTCGCAGGAAAAAGGTAGACTGATGGCGAAAGACAGCGAAGTGGTGATCGATCTCCAGGGAGTCGCCAAATCCTACCGCGAGGGCGACAGCACCAGCACCCGCCGGATTCTCACTTCGCTGGATTTTACCGCACGAGCCGGCGATTTCGTCGCGATCGGCGGGCCCAGCGGCTCCGGGAAATCTACCCTGCTGAATCTCCTCGCCGGCCTGGACCGACCGGACACCGGGACCGTCCGTGTGGCGGGCGAAGATCTCGCCGCGCTGGGTGGTGATGCGTGTACCCGTCACCGACGCCGATACATCGGCCTGGTGTTCCAGTTTTTCAACCTGGTGCCCACGCTCACGGTGACGGAGAACCTGCAGTTGCCGCTGGCTCTCAACGGTATCGACGGGCCCGGGGACCGAATCGACAGCATGCTGTCGGAATTCGGCCTGGCGGAGCGGCGCAATGCCTATCCGGGAACCCTGTCCGGTGGGGAGCAGCAGAGACTGGCGGTATTGCGTGCGGCGGTGCACGGGCCGCCCGTGGTCCTTGCGGACGAGCCGACGGGCAATCTCGACCGGGAAAGGGGGGAGGCGGTGATCGCATTGCTGGGCAGCCTTGCGGAACAGGGAACCTGCGTCGTGATGGCGACCCACAGCCGCCGGGCCGCCTCCGCGGCCGGGCGCCGTCTGCGCATCGCGGACGGTGTGCTGGGTCCATGGGACTGGTAGTACTCGCGCTTGCCCGGGACCTGCTGAGGAGTCCCTGGCAGCTGGTGCTGACTGTCCTCAGCGTGGCCGCGGGCGTGTCCGTGGTCGTGGGCATCGACATCGCCAACGATTCGGCGATGGCGGAATTCCACCGTGCAGGCCGGATCATGGACGGGGCCGCCACCCACCGCCTCTCCGGAAGTACCCGGGCGCTGGATGAATCGCTCTATCGCGTCGTGCGCGTGGATGCGGGTATCCAGGCTGCCGCGCCGGTGATCAGTGCCCGGGTGTCGATTGCGGGCAGCGGGGAACGCTGGACTCTGATGGGCGTGGACCCGCTGAGCGATTACCGGCTGCGGAATTTTCACCTTGACCAGTTCACGGACGAACCCGGTCCGGAAGGCGAGGCAGAAATCCTCTGGCCATTGTTCGGGCCGGCTGGTCTGGCGGGGATGAAAGACGACTTCGTGGTGCTGGAACATGGCAGCCGCAGACAGGCCTTTCATTGGGCCGGCACGCTCACGATCCCCGGCGAATCGGGATCCAGGCTGCTGGTGACGGACATTTCCTGGGCCCAGGATTTTCTAGCCATGCAGGGCCGCATCAGCCACGTGGACCTGCGCCTTGAGCCGGGGGAAGAAAGTGTCTTGCGCGCCCTGCTGCCTGACGACACGAGGCTGATCAATCTCGGCATCCACCACGGTGCCCGGCAGGACATGAGCCGCGCGTTTCGCATCAACCTCACCGCGCTCAGCCTGCTCGCCCTGGTGGTCGCCATGTTCCTGGTCTACAGTGCGGTCAGCTTCCAGGTGATCAGGCGCAGGCGGTTACTGGGATTGCTGGGCGCGATGGGCGTCACCGGCAGCCAGGCCTCCCTGGTGCTGCTGACCGAAGTGGTGCTGGTC
Organism: Gammaproteobacteria bacterium; assembly: GCA_009842505.1. GTDB lineage: Bacteria > Pseudomonadota > Gammaproteobacteria > Arenicellales > Poriferihabitantaceae > VYFG01. The sequence goes on along the minus strand of VYFG01000063.1, from coordinate 3,462 downwards.
GGGGCGTTCGGCACCGTCTCCGGAATCCTGCTCGGCAGCGTCCTGGCGGATGTGCTGACGGTGCTGGTGGGCGGCACGATCGACTCCCTGTACCACGAACTCGGGAATCCGGTACCGGTCCTTTCCGCATGGTCGGTTGCCAAGGCCCTGCTGGTGGGCCTGGCGGCCAGCGTGCTTGCCGGGCTCGCACCCATTCTGGCGGCCACCCGGGAGGCGCCGGTGGTGCTGCTCCACGAAACGGCAGGGTCCCGGAGACTTGAGCGCCTGCTGCCATGGCTGTTGCCGTCGGCACTGGGGATTGGGGTCCTCGCCGCCATGCTGATTCTCTGGCCGGAGGATACCCTGGTCCTGCCCTTTGCCGGACTGTTCCTCCTGATATGCGCCCTGTCACTGCTCGGACCGTGGCTGCTCTACCAGGGTTCCCGGGCCGGCGCCGTCTTTCGGCCGGGGAACTGGCAACTGGTGCCGAAGGTGGCGCTTGGCAATGCTGGCCGCCACCTGGACCGAACCGGCGTGGCCGTTGCGGCGCTGTCGGTGGCGGTTTCCGCCACCCTGGGCATTGAACTGATGATCCAGAGTTTCCGTTTCTCCGTGGAGGACTGGCTCGCCCACTACCTGCGCGCCGACGTATACCTCAGTACCGGCCAGGAAGGGAGCCCGGCCCTGACGGAAGATTTCCTCGCGGAGCTTCGTGGATTGCCGCAGCTGCGCTACCTGAGTACCGGGCGCCGGGTCGACCTCAAAACCGACCACGGTCCGCTCACCGTTTTTGCGGTGGACATGCCCAGGGAGGGGTTCGACGGTTTCCGGATCATCGACGGCCAGGACCCGGGTCTCTGGAGCAGGTTCCACAGGGACGGCGAGGTCCTGATCACCGAGTCGCTGGCCCTCCGGCTGCGCCTTGCCCCGGGTGACCGGGTCGAGTTGCCCACGGATCGTGGAATGCACCGGTTTTCCATTGCCGCGGTGTACCGGGACTACTCCAGCGAACACGGCCTGGTGACCATGGACCGGCGTACCTGGAACCGGTACTTCGATGATCGCCGCCAGGTCTCGGCCGCCCTGTACCTGGCGCCCGGCGCCGACGTGGCGCGGACGATCGGGACCGTCCAGAGCCGTCCCGGCGCACCCTACGGAATGTTCATCCGTTCCAACCGCGACCTGCGGCAGACTTCGCTCGCGGTCTTCGACCATACATTCCGGATTACGGCGGTACTGCGCCTGCTGGCGGTGATCGTCGCGGTGACCGGCATTCTGTCGGCGCTGATGGCATTGCTGCTGGAACGCAGGCGGGAGTTCGCCATGCTGTCGGCGATCGGTTTCAGCCGGCGGCAGATCGGGGGCCTGCTGGTTCTGGAGTCCGGGTTGGCCGGTCTGGCTGCGGGGCTGGTGGCTGTACCTCTGGGAATGCTGTTGTCCCTGATCCTCATCCGGGTCATCAATGTGCGGTCCTTCGGCTGGTCCATGGAAAGCCTGGTGAACTGGAACCTGGCATGGCAGGCGGTGGCGCTGTCGGTGGCGGCCGCTCTGGCGGCAGCGGTCTACCCGGCATGGCGCTTCCGGGGTGGAGAGGAGATCCGGAGGGTTCGTGAAGACTGAGTACGCGCATTTCACGGCAGGCCGTGTCCTGCGGTGGGCGGTCATTGCGGGCATGCTGGCCCTGTCCGGACTGCTGACCGTATTGTTTCGTGGTGCGGAAACCGGGCCCGAGGACGAACCCCGGTCCCGGGAGGATCTGATCGCCTTTCTGTCCATGCCGGCCGAGGAGCAGTTCAGGCCGGTGGTTCCGGGTTACGCCATCGCGTTTCCCCGGGACCACGGCCCCCACCCGGACTTCCGCCAGGAATGGTGGTATTTCACGGGCCGGCTGGAGAGTCCCGCGGGCAGGGTGTTCGGCTATCAGCTCACATTCTTTCGCTTCCGTACGGGGGGCGCCGGCGTCCGGCCCGATTCCGCCTGGTCTTCGGACCAGTCATGGATGGCGCATCTGGCGCTGACGGACGTGGATGGAGAACGCTTTACCGCCCGGGAAGACTTCGCCCGGGGGGCGCTGGGACTCGCCGGGGCCGAGGCGGCGCCGCTTGCCATCTGGGTCAACGGCTGGTCGGTACGGGCGACCGGCAGGAATGAAGCCTGTGATGGCTGCTTTACCGCCCGGTTGACTGCCGGGACCGGTGAACTGGCGCTGGACCTCGTCGTGGAGGCCGCACTGCCGCCCGTGCTGCAGGGCGATCGCGGATACAGCGTCAAGACCGAGGACGAACGGGCCGCCAGCTACTACTATTCCATGCCCGGCCTGTCGACACAGGGAACGGTGCGCCTCGGGGAGGAGACCTTTTCCGTCCGGGGGCAGACCTGGATGGACAGGGAATGGTCCAGTGCGGTGCTGGCCCCCGGGCAAAGCGGATGGGACTGGTTCTCCCTCAATCTCGACAATGGTTACAGGCTGGTGATTTTCCAGGTCAGGGAGGCAGGCAATCCCCCGTACCTGTCCGCCGCGCTGCTTGACCCTGAGAATCGGAAGACCCGACTGGACCCCGGCCGTATCAGCATTGAACCCACCGGATACTGGACCGGCCCGAGGCATGAAACCACGTATCCCGTCGTCTGGCGTCTGCGGGCAGACTCCCCGGAAGTCCCCTGGACGCTCACCGTCACGCCGGCAATTGACGACCAGGTGATGGACATGGCCTTTCGCTATTACGAGGGACTGGTGAATGTAGACGGAACCTGGAACGGAGCGCCGGTATCCGGATGGGGTTACATGGAACTCACCGGTTACTAGCGGGAAGGAGAAAGGACATGTGTGGGCATGGCGCACTTAAGTGACGGCTGTGATCCTGGTACGGTCATCTTGAACCCGCCCGTGAACAAGGCAATCCCGGCATCGTTTCATGACCTTGTATTTTTTCCTTTGGGGCTTATATCCGCAGGTTGACAGGGCTGCAACTTTCATCAGTTTCTGAACCGGCACTGTCTGCCCACCGGAATCGGCCATTCGACTCGGCGTGAGATGACGCTCTGGTTGCCGTGGATGCTCGCCATGCTCTGGGGGTGTCAGCCTATCTCATCGTTTTCTGCCGAACCTGGAGGGACGGCCATGGATTTTCTTGACCGACCCATCCCGGTCAATCGGGTCTACGACTGGGAGATTCTGCTCGACGAGTGGATCTTCCTCGCCGCGAGCGCCTTCCTGCTGTTCGAACTCGCCCGCTACGCCTTCAGGAAGACGCTCACCTGGACCCTGATCGGCGACACCCTCGCCAACTTCGCCACGCTGATCGCCTTCCTGCTGATCGCCTACGGACTGCTCGCGACGTTCTACATCGCTGCTTATTACCACGTCCACTATTACTGGCGGGTGTTCGACATCCCGACTACGGCCTGGTCCATCGCGCTGTGCGTTGTGCTGGCCGATCTCGCCTACTACTGGGAGCACCGATTCACGCACCGGGTGGGGAT
>VYFG01000036.1 GCA_009842505.1 Gammaproteobacteria bacterium | reverse complement strand
CGGATGCATCCCGGTCCGCAACTGCCATACCCTGGTTGATCCGGACACAGGACCAGGTGACCAGCGTACCCAGCGTCGCCCAGAACACGGCATTCGCGATGGCTGCGGCATAGACGTACTGGCCGGCAAGCGCTTCGAGCGCCTTTGCCGCTTCCGGGCTCTGGTCAAGAAACATGGGACCTTCCGGATGCGGTGCCCCGATCAGGTACGGAACCGCGATGACCAGCGGGGCCATCCATCGCCAGGGAGCCGGGGCGAAAGCAAGCCCTCCAATCCCCGCTGCCGTACAGACCACACAGATCACCCACCAGACCTGGCGGTCCTGGAGATCGGCGGCATTCTGCAGCGGAATTTCCGGCGGCAGACCAAGCGCGGGCGCCAGCCAGAATACGGCGTATCCCGCCAGGCTCCAGCCAATGGCCCTCTTCCAGGTCGGGCGCAATGGTCTTTCCCGTGACCAGGTCTGCGCCACCAGTATCGCGGACAGCAGCACCAGCGCGAATCCAACCGCGGTCAGCGCGTTGGAAAACGCGGTGTATGCGGTTCGTTCGAAACCGTCCTCCGGGCCCCAGTGTTCGTGGTCGTGGCCGTCACCTCCTCCCGATGCAACATCTGCCGATGCACCTTCGAATGCCTCCGCGGCAAAGATGATCGGCACGACCTGAAAGCGCTGAACTGCCGTCAGGACGATGCCGGCTACAATCCCAACGAGAATGGAATAGTAGACTACTCTTCTGAAAATCACGTCACCAGGCTGAGATCAGCGAGAATCAATGGCAGGGGAAGCCCTGTGCATGACGGGTGTCGTGCGCAGCATTGTGCGCGGCACTCATATTCGCGAATCCCGCACCATAGATGATCACTACACCCAGAAAGAGCGACGCCAGCAGCTGTGTCAGCACGCGGGTGCCGGCTGTGGGTACGCTGATTGCCTTGGTGGTTGTTGCTGAATTGCTCATTTGTGTCTCTCCTCTGTGTTAAGTCATTACATCAAAAGATGATTGTAAATCATTGATTTCTTGTCAGGCCTCGTCGCCCCTGTGCCAGCTGAATCGCTTGATCGCCAGTGCACAGGAACTGTCCAGAATGTAGCCGATGATACCGATCGTCAACACCATTGCGGTCAGGTGATCATAGGACAGGGTCTCCCGCGCATCCGCGATGGAATAGCCGAGACCCGAGGTTACGCCGAGAAACTCCGCCGGAACCAGTACGATCCAGGCGACGCCGAGGGCGGCGCGGATACCCGTCAGCATATCGAACGTGATCGCCGGAATGATGATCTGCGTCAGTCGGTGCCAGGAACTGGCGCCGAGGTTCCTGGCAACCTTGAACCAGGCCGGGTCCACCTTCGCGAGGCCGGCGGCGGTTGCAAAAGCAACCGGCCAGACCGAGGCCACCGCGATCAGGAAGATGATCGCCTGGTTCCAGGTCACGAAAACGATGACGGCGATCGGCTCCCAGGACAGCGGGCTGATCATCCGCAGCAACTGGAACGGCGAATTGCTCAGTTCACGGAAGGTGCGGCTCCGTCCCAGCAGGATCCCGATCGGAATGCCGCAGCAGATGGCGATCAGAAGCCCGATGCCGAGTCGGTAGCCACTGGACTTGATTGCATTCGGGATCGTTCCGTCCTCCCAGAGCAGCGGGAAGGCCTGGAAAGTCGGGATCGGCCCGAAATCCGAAAAATGCGTCGTGTCGGGGTTGAGGTAGATCAGGTAGCCACCCAACAACCAAAGCAGGAACAGGATCAGCAGTCCGGCCACCCAGTTGAACAACTTGAGGCCGAACTTTCTGATCCAGACCTGCGACTGGCTCTTCTCTGCCATATCCGGATTCCGGTTCTATGCCGTCGCGACCTGGAAGCGCCTAGAGTTGGACGACTTCCACCCGCGTATAGGGATCATCCCCTTTCGGCACGCTGACATCGTTGCGCCATTTCGGATTGGCTTCGAGTGAATTCTTGATGAACTCGTAATTCACCAGATCGTCGGCCACCATTTCCGGCGACAGGCCGTCCAGGAATGCATCGTCACCGGTAACGACCGTCTTCTTCAGGTCATTGACCACGAGTTCGGTCGCCGAACGGTACGGCCAGGCCTGGAAGTTGATCCGGTCCATGCCCCACTCGGGATGCTTGATGGCAAGCGGATTGTTGTAGTAGGCGGGATCGTAGAACATCATTGCGCGCTCGATGACCTCCTTCGGGAACGGCAGGTACTTCTGGCCGTCCCGTGACAGCATCACCGCCATTTCCTGACGGTTTTCGGCCAGCGTGATCTGCGCCCTGACCACGGCATTGTGGATGCCCTGCGCCCATGCGGCCCGGTCCGGATCCATCGTGTTCTCCTCGTGCATGACGACCACGCAGCAGGGATGGCCCTTCCAGACGTCGCCGGTGAACCGAAGCACCTTGCCGCCCGCCTTGAGTTCGCCCAGGGCATTGAAGGGTTCGGCAACACAGTAACCGTCGATCGTGCCGGCGGCCAGTGCCGGCGGCATGGACGGCGGCGGTAGCACCAGGAAATTGCACTCGTTCGGTCCGAGTTCGGCATCCTGGGGACGGATCACCGGTGTGATACCGGCATCGCGCAACAGGCGCTGGGAGACGATGTTGTGGATGGAATACCAGTACGGCATCGCGAACTGCTTGCCGCCGAAATCAGCCGGCGAATTGATGCCGGTATTCTTGCCCACCACGATTGCGGAACCGTTGGTGTGGTCCCAGGCGGTGATCTTGACCGGGTAATCGTTGTTGTACCTCATCCAGATCGGAATCGGTATCAGCATGTGGGTCAGATTGAAGCGGTAGGAGGCGAAGGCTTCCACCAGCGGCGACCAGCCCCGGATCAGCGTCGGGCGTACCGAATCGATACCCTCTTCCTTCAGGTATCCGAGTTCGTGGGCAACCAGCAACGCAGCCGAGTCCGTAATCGGGATGTATCCGATCTTGACCACCGGGTCCCAGTTGTCCTGCTGCGCCAGGCTGGGCCTGGGCAGGGTGAACCCGGCCGCGGCCGCGGCCGCACCCAGCTGCAGCACTTCCCGGCGATTGACGGCAGACCCCAGGATCCCCTTGAAGGTGGGGTCGCACTCGATGCAGAGATTCGGGTCATGGATGCCATCGCCGTACTTCGTATAGATTTTTTTCATGTCTGTCATTCTCGTTCCTCCGTAGTGTCAAATTCGGCGGCCGGAAGCCGCCCTGGACCAGCTAGGCTAGGCTGGGCTGTACTCGCGGCCTGAAAATTCAAGTTTTGTCGAGTCGTTCATCATCGTTTCATCCTCTTCTGACGTTTCGTCGCCTTCATCCTCGCCATCATGGGGCGCGCCCGCGGCATCGCGGAACACCTTCATCAGCTTGGCACGCATTTCCTGCACCTTCGGGTCGCTGCGCTCACGCGGGTCCGGAAGGTCGACCTTGTAGTCATGTACGATCCTGCCCGGGGCGCCGGCCATCACCAAGGCGCGGTCCGCCATCAGGATGGCTTCGTCGATATCGTGGGTGACCAGGATCAGGTTGATGCCGAGCTGCTTGGCGATCTGGCGCACATCGCGCTGGAGGGAGGCACGGGTGAAGGCATCAAGCGCCGAAAAGGGCTCATCCAGGAGCAGCATTTCCGGTTCCATGACCAGCGAGCGCGCCAGGGCAACACGTTGCTGCTGGCCGCCCGAGAGATCCTGGGTGTTCTTGCCGGCAAATTCTTCCAGGTGGACCAGTTCAAGCGCCTCGTCGACACGGTCCCTGATCCTGTCCTTCGGCCAGTTCGCGAAGCGCAGGCCGACACCCACGTTCTGGCGAACGTTCATCCAGGGAAACAGGTGGGGGGCCTGGAACATCATGACCCACCGCGAGGAGGGTTCAATAACATGCTCGTCGTTGATACTGACCCTGCCGATCGAACCGGGCATCAATCCCGCGATCACCTGAAGCAGCGTTGACTTGCCGCATCCGGAGCGGCCGATGATGGTCAGGGCCTCGCCCGGCACCGCCTGGAAGCTGACCTCCTCGAAGGTCAGGGGCAATTTGGGCGTGTATCGATGCGAAAGCTCTTCGACATTGACGTGGACACCACTGGCGCTTGCGGGATTATTCACTGGTTATGTCATCGCGAAAAATGTGCAGCCTCTCAAGTTCTCTAGTCCGCCATATGCAGGCGCTTTTCCACGATCTTCGTGCGTGCCGCCAGTTCCTTCTCGTCGATCAGTCCGCGCCGGATCATCAAGTGCGCCAGGGCCAGCAACTGCCGTTCCGGAAATGGCACATCCCTGTACAGCTCCTCGCTGAGATCGTCCTCCTCCCACCGGCGTTCCAGCGCCGGCAGGGCGCAATTCCGGTCTGCCAGGACTTCGCAGGTAGCCTCCAGCCAGATTTTCCAGGGCGGTTCCGGGTTGTCCACCCCCCATTTCGGTGCCAGGTCCTCCCAACACCGGCCTTCCTGCCTGATCTGTTCCAGCAGGTCGATCGGTGAGTTGTCAAGATTCCGCGCCTGCATTTCCTCGTCAAGCACGATCTTGTCGGGATTGATTGAAGTCATGATGGCGTGGCGTGTCGCCTAGTGGTCGTAAGGCTTCAGCGCCTTGCGGACCGGACGCGGATCGTTCGCGGTCTTGCCGGGCTTCGGCACGGCGACGCCGATCAGGCAATCACGCGTGACGATCTCGGTCAGCTGATCCTCGTTCCAGCCCTCGGTGCCTTCCGGACGGACCGGCAGCACGATGAAGCGGGACTTCTGGTTGGAATCAACCACCCGGACCTCCACATCCTCCGGCAACTGCAGGCCGAACTCCGACAGCACCTGGCGCGGCCAGCGCACCAGCCGCCGGCGATAATTCGGCGTACGATACCACTCGGGGGACTGGCCGAGGATCGGGCGCGGATAGCAGGAGCAAAGGGTGCAAACGACGACGTGCTTCAGGGTCGGAGTATCTTCCATGACGCGGAAGCTGCAGTAGTCGCTGGGCGTGCCGAACTGTGTCGGCATGGTCCTGATCCAGTCGATCCCCACCTCAAGGCTGGCCTTGACGCCATCCTCAACCGCGAGTTTCTTGAATTCGGGATCAAGCCAGGCCTTGGCTACAAGGCGCGCCGCCGGCAACGGCCCGAGCGTATGCATGTACTCGGTCCACTTGTTGTGATCCTCTTGGGTAAACAGGCCTTTTTCGATGGCAAGTTCGCGAACCGCAATTTCGAGGATTTCGAATTCGCTCACTTCATCGACCATTGGCGCATGCTTGTGATCGTCAGACATTTATCTTTCCTCTAACAGTGATTTCGTCAATTCTGGCAAGTGCGGAATCCGGCGCGGGCCTAGGCCGATTCCAACCAACGTTCCGGCAATTCCGTCTCCAGCGTGTCGTTGCCGAAGGCCGAGGGATAGTCGGGCCACAGATCGCTCTGCTTGAAGACGAGGCTGTAGAACCATTCGACCTTGTCGGTGTTGTCCCAGGATTCGTCCTCGGCGGCCGGGCTTTCATAGACCACCGCGGAAACGGTGCACGCCGTTCCCCTCAGATAGGTCTGGGTCCGGGTGTAGAACAGATCCGGCAGGTCACGGACCCGGAGCTGGTCACCAACCTTGAACTTGGCCGCCGGCGCTTCACCGGTGAAACACTGGGGATCACCGATCCCCGTGGCCTTCTTGACGTGATGTTCGCGATCGTAAACCGGTTTGTTACTCATAACGTTGCCTCACCTCGTGAATCTTGTCCTGAAGCTCGCTCAGGGTGACATATTGCTTGTCGACCAGGATCAGGGCCGCGGTCATGAGCCAGCGGCCGTAATACGGCAGGCCGAGATAGATGGTCTGGCCGACGTCAACATTTTGGCGACGCCGCCTTTCCTCGGCGTTCCAGACTCCCCGCCAGGCCAGAACCTCGCAGGTGACAAAGGTATTGTGCTCCCAGATCTCCTCTTCCTTTTCCTCCCAGGTAATCGGGATATCCGGTTCGCCGCCAAGGTCATGGGAGGAGCGGGTATAGGCACGATAGTGGTCGTCATCGACCATATCAGGAGAGGGTGCGTGGGTTTCAGTATGCAGGGAAGGCTGGAATTGCTTCACAATATCCAGATGCCGCATGATTCTGTCTCGGGTGGATGAAGGCATGTCCGGAAAATCTCCTCAACGGTGCTGGTTTAGTACGCCCGGCGATGCTTGGTTTCCAGCGAAGCGGCACTCTTGTTTTTTGTCCCGGTCACTGCGCGGAAAACACCGCCATCGAATTAAAAATCTGACATGGCAAAAGCAATTCTAAAGAGTAACAAACTATCAAATCAAGTCACTTTATCCTATCGGGCCTATAGGATAAAATTATAACTTCAGGAACGTCCCCGAATTGACGTTTTATAAGATATTTCGAATTGTTTTGAATTTGCTATAGAAATATATCATAGCACGGCAGACCATGAACCCCCGCTGTCTCACGGGTGCCCGCGGCATGCCTGGAACACCTCCTTCCAGACTGCATCAGGACTCCCCAGCCCGGCGGGTATAAATCACCGCCATGTACCGAAAAATTGTATTTCCGCGGGCGCTTGAGTATTTCCTCACCATCGTCGAGCATGGCAGTTTCTCACGGGCGGCGGAAGTCCTGCATGTTTCCCAGCCCTCGCTGTCGCAACAGATCAAGCAGCTCGAGGAGTTGCTCGAGACCCGGCTTCTGATCCGTCCCGGGCGCACTGTCCGGCTGACCGACGCGGGCGAGGTCTATCTCGGGTTCGCCAAGCGGGCGCGTGCCGAACTGGAGGCGGGAGCGCGCGCGGTCAATGACGTCCAGGACCTGAGCCGGGGCACCCTCAGGCTTGGCTGGACACCGATCACCGATCACCTGACCTATGACCTGATCGACAACTTTCACCACCAATATCCCGGAATCATCCTGTCGACCTTCGAGATGTCCCAGGAATTCCTCGAACAGGCCGTGACCGATGACACGATCGACATCGGCATCGCGTTCACCAAGCCCGATGCGAACAACAAGCATGTGCAGGAATTCGAAACCCGCATCATGTTCAACGAGTCGCTGTTCATCGCCGTGGGGGACAAGCATCCGCTTGCGAAGTTTCAGCGGAGCAGAACCAAGCACGACCACTCACCCGTTTCCATGGTGCTGCTCAACCGGGACTTCGCCTTGCGCCAGCACATTGACGAATATTGCCAGAAGCATTCGCTCAACCCGCAGATCGCGATGGAAACCAACTCGGTCAGCGTCATTCTCGAACTGGTCGAGTCCGGCAGGCTGGCAACCATCCTGCCGAAGAGCATTATCGACAACCGGAGCAATCTGCACTCGATCAAACTGGAGATCGACCTGCCGCAACATGCCGTCAGCCTGATCTGGCACCGCAACGGCTATATCAATCCGGCCTGTGCGGCCTTCATCGAACTGGCCTCGAATTGGCATCCCCTGGCGCACAACGGGAGTACAACTCCGGCCGGCAGAACCGCGGACAAACAGATTTCCGTGCTTCCCGCCTCCTTTCTCCGCTGATCCCGAAGCGCCGGCAATGTGCCGGAGTGCGAATCCCGATGAGCGAAACTGACCGGCCGATACGGGAATTCTTCAGCCGGGTCGCGGGCCGCGATCCCGAACTGCTGCGCCGGATCGCGCAAACGCCGGCCTTCACACTCGACGACGCCCGCTGGCGCTTTACCCTGCCCGACCTGCATGCATTCCTGCAGCGGCACTCGGAACCGGTTGCATCCATGGACTACCGGACATTCCGCAAGCAGATCTACCGATGCCCGGTCAATGCCGACCTGGCCCCGTTCGGTTGTCGACTGGTCATCGCCGACAACCGGGGCAAAACGGACCGGTCTGTCTACGCCCTGGAATGGTCAGCCGGGGCAGCGGGCCACTGACCCTGACGCCAAGGCCGGTTACAGCCTGTCCGGGGGTTCCCGCTCGTACCTGGCGTTTTCCAGGAACCGGAAAATCCGGAATGCGACACCGAAACCGATCAGCAGGGACACCACGATCAGCATGACATTCGCGAATACGATCTCACCGCCGATATCGGTTTCGATGTTCAGCAGCCAGGCGAGCAGAACCATCACCAGCCAGGCAAGGAAAATGCCGCCGAATATCAGTATCCGCAAAGGCCGCGTACCCTGCATCAGGAAGACAATGAACCGCTCTTTCATGGCACTTTCCGCTTGATGCGTCAAGGATAGCGCAGTGGGTCCGTTTACAAAAGTCCGGCCAGGCTGCCCCGAATCCGGGCACCGTCCATATGCGGCGGGACCGGCAACAGGTGCCGGGCCGGCCCTGGCCCAGGCTTGCCCGGGAGGAATCCGGCATTCCGGTTGTATACCCTGCGGGCTGCAGTACCGGTAAAATCCCCCTGAACCGTCTCCGGGCATACCACGATCACATCCTTGCAATCCACGATCAGCATACCGGCGGTTTCTCCGGCACGGGACTGTTCCGGGCCCGGAAATCATGCCATCACCATGCCGGAGGATCCTGAAACCGGCCGGAATATCCCGCCTCCCCCGGTCGAAGCGGGGGATCCTGTTGGACGGGGGGGAAGAGGTTTTGGTATACAATATACCAGATAACACCAAGCAGAAACCACACACCACCATCAAAGCAATGCACCTTCCCCTGCTAGGCGCGGGTTTGTTCGTTTTCTGGCTGCTGCTGTCCGGATACTGGAGCAATCCGCTGATTGTCGCCCTCGGCATCGCATCCTGTAGCCTGGCTGTCATCCTGTCGGCCCGTATCCGGCGAAAGTACCGGCTTGCATCGCCCTTGACCATTGTCCGGCGTCTGCCGCGGTATCTTGCCTGGCTGCTGTTCGAAATCCTCAAGGCAAACATCGCGGTGGTGCGGAATATCTGGCTGCCGGAGCGTTACCCGATCTCGCCGACCGTGAAGCGGTTTCCGATCCATTCCCGCTCGCGCCTTTGCCAGACCATCTACGCCAATTCCATCACCCTGACACCTGGCACGGTTTCCTTCGATGTCTCCGACGACCAGATCACCGTCCATGCCATCGAGGAGGGCGCCATTGCCGAACTCATGGACGGTGAGATGAACGACCGGGTTGCGGCCCTGGAGGATTCCCGGTGAGCATGGTACTGGCCATCACGATCGGGGCCCTGCTCGCCATCATGCTGCTGGCACTGGCCAGAGCGCTCGCCGGACCGAAAGTCTACGACCGCATACTGGCGATGAACATGTTCGGTACCAAGACCGTGCTGCTGATCGCGGTCTACGGTATTTTCACGGACAGCCCGAGCCTCGTCGACCTGTCCATCTTCTACGCCCTGATCAATTTCATCGGCGTGATCGCGGTGCTCAAGTTCATCGAGCGGGTGGAGGAGTACGACGAGGTGGTGGAGCGCTGACATGATCGTGGACATCATCAGCACCGCGCTCTTCATGATCGGCTGCCTGCTCGGCCTGACCGGGGCATGGGGCCTGCTGAGTTTCCCTGATTTCTACACCCGGGTTCACGCCGCAAGCATTACCGATACGTTGTGCGCGGCCTGTTTCGTGTCCGGACTGATGCTTCAGACAGGATGGTCACTGGTGACTGTCAAGCTGCTGATGGTGCTGTTGCTGCTCTGGCTCACCAGTCCCGCCTCGAGCCACGCCCTGGTCAGGGCGGCGCACCATGCAGGGCTGCGCGCCATGACCTGGAGCTTCCTGGGAGATCGGTCATAGAACTCCTCATCAACGTCGCCCTCCTGACCATGCTGTGCATGACGGCCCTGGTCGTGGTGTATGTCCGGCACCTGTTCAGCGTAGTCATGCTGTTCGGGATCTACAGCCTCCTGAGCGCACTGATCTTCGTGGTGCTCGATGCGGCGGACGTGGCATTCACCGAGGCCGCCGTCGGTGCCGGCGTGTCCACGGTATTCATGCTTGCGACCCTGGTATCAACCGGGCGGCAGGAAAAGGCGCCTGCACACAGCCCGCTGCTGCCCCTGGCGGTGGTCACCGTCACCGGGGCCGCTTTGATCTGGGGGACGCTGGACATGCCGCATTTCGGTGATCCCGGCAATCCGGTTCACGTGCATGTCGCCGACCGGTATATCCAGGAGTCACCGGATGAAATCGGCATTCCCAACATGGTCACCTCGGTGCTTGCCAGCTACCGGGGCTATGACACCATGGGGGAAGTGATCGTCATCTTCACCGCGCTGGTCGGAGTCCTTTCCCTGCTCGGGGTGCGGGAACGCCGGGAAAATCCGGTTCATCGCACCGGTGAAAGACATTCCCGGCCCTATCCCGTGCTGCAGGTGATGGCACTCCTGCTGATTCCGTTCATCCTCGTGTTCGCGCTGTATGTGCAGTTCCACGGGGATTTCGGTCCCGGCGGCGGATTCCAGGCCGGGGTGATCTTCGCCGCGGCCATCATTCTCTATACCCTGACGTTCGGCCTTGACGATGCCACGGCCCTGTTGCCGGTGAAGCTGATCTGCATGCTCGCCGCCGCCGGCGTGCTGCTCTACGGCGGCACCGGCGTGGTCTCCATGCTGCTCGGCGGCAACTATCTCGATTACGACGTGCTCGCCCATGACCCGGTCCACGGCCAGCACTACGGCATCCTGGTGATCGAGCTCGGGGTGGGCATCACTGTTTCCACGGTCATGATTGCGATCTTCCTGGCCCTTGTCAGCCGCGCGGAGAGGCCGCGCTGATGGGATTCAGCCTGTTCAACTACTGGGTGGTGATCCTGCTGATGATGGCAGGATTCTACACCGTCATCGCCAGCGGTAACCTGGTGAAGAAAATCGTCGGGCTGAACATCTTCCAGACCTCGGTTTTCATCATGTACATCAGCATCGGCAAGGTTTTCGGCGGGTCGGTGCCCATCCTGGCCGCCAACACCGATCTGTACTCCAATCCGCTGCCGCACGTGCTGATCCTGACCGCCATTGTCGTGGGAGTGGCCACCACCTCCCTCGCGCTGTCGCTGGCCATCCGCATCCGTGAGGCCTACGGCACCGTGGAGGAAAACGACATCCTCGAGATCAGTCGCCGGGAGGACGACGAGGAATGACGATAGGCCATCTGCCAGCGTTGCAGGTGGTCATTCCCCTGCTCGCCGCACCGGTCTGTTTTCTGCTGGGCCGGTGGCCGCGCCTGGCGTGGCTGCTCGCCTCTGCGGTCGCCTGGACGACGCTCGTCATCGCAATCGGGCTGTGGCTGCAGGTTCGGGAAGGCGGCACCATCAGCTATGCGTTCGGCGGCTGGGCTCCTCCCTGGGGAATCGAATACGCCGTGGACCGGCTCAATGTCCTGGTTCTTCTCATCGTATCCGGGATCGCGGCGGTGATCTTTTCCGGATCATGGGAAAGCGTGCGGCAGGAAATTCCGGAATCCCGCCAGGCGCTGCTGTTCACCAATCTCCTCCTCTGCCTGGCCGGCCTCCTCGGAATCACTATTACCGGCGATGCCTTCAACCTGTTCGTGCTGCTGGAAATATCCTCGCTGTCCACCTATGCCCTGATCAGCCTCGGGCGCGACCGCCGGGCCCTGACGGCGTCCTTCCAGTACTTGATCATGGGCACCATCGGCGCCACCTTCATTCTGATCGGCGTGGGCATCCTCTACATGCTCACCGGCACCCTCAACATGGCGGATCTCGCCCACCGCCTGGGCGGATTGCAGGGCTCCCGGGCCATGCACACGGCATACGGCTTCCTCGTCATCGGCATCGGCCTGAAACTGGCGATGTTTCCCCTGCACCTGTGGCTGCCGAACGCCTATGCCTACGCACCGTCGGTGGTCTCCGCCTTCATCGCGGCCACCGCCACCAAGGTGGCGGTATATGTCATGGTGCGCTACCTGTACACCGTCTTCGGACCCGAATTCGCGTTTTCCGCGATGTATGTGCAGTGGCTGTTCATCCCCGTGGGGATCATCGCGGTGCTGTTCACATCCATCGTGGCCCTGTTCCAGCACGACATCAAGCGCATGCTGGCCTATTCTTCCGTGGCCCAGATCGGCTACATGCTGGTGGGGATCGGCCTGGTCAACGTCACCGGCCTGACCGGCGCCCTGCTGCACGTGTTCAACCATGCCCTGATGAAAGGCGCCCTGTTCCTGGCCCTGGCCGCCATTTGCTTCCGCATCGGCAATCCCAGGATCGAGAACATCCGGGGAATTGCCCGGCAGATGCCCTGGACCATGGCGGCCTTCGTCGGCGGCGGTCTCAGCCTGATCGGGGTGCCCCTGACGGCCGGTTTCATATCCAAGTGGTACCTGATCCTGGCGGCGGTGGAACGGGGCTGGTGGCCGGTGGTAGCGGTGGTGGTGATCGCCTCGCTGATCGCGGTGATCTATGTCTGGCGGGTGGTCGAGGCCGCCTACCTGCATCCACGACCTGAAGACGCCGAGACCGTCGCCGAGGCGCCGCCGGCCCTGCTCGCGGTCACCTGGGCACTGGTGCTGGCCAACGTCTGGTTCGGCGTTAACCCGGGCCTGGTGACCAGTCTCGCGTCCGGGGCCGCTGAGGCCCTGTTCGGGGGATACCTGCCATGACCACGGAAGCGCTGCTCGTCACCGCCCTCCTGCTCCCCCTGGCCGGCGGCCTTTGCATCATCCTGACGGGCCGGCAGCCCAACCTGCGGGAGGCCTGCACCCTCGTCACCTCGGGTCTGCTCTGTCTGGCCGTGATCACCATGCTGTTCCGCGTGCTGGACGGTGCGCGTCCCGAATACATCCTCGTGGAGATGCTGCCGGGGCTGGCGATCCATTTCGAGGTGGAGCCGCTCGGCATGCTGTTCGCCACCATCGCGGCAGTCCTGTGGCCGATCAACTCGGTCTATTCCATCGGATACATGCGCGGCAACAAGGAGAAGAACCAGACCCGCTTCTACTTTTTCTTCGCCGTGGCGATATTCGGCGCCATGGGCGTGGCCTTTGCCGGCAATCTGGTCACCCTGTTCCTGTGCTACGAGGTGCTGACCCTGTCCACGTTCCCGCTGGTTGCGCACAAGGGCAACGATGCCGCCAGGGACGGCGGGCGGGTGTACCTCGGCATTCTCCTGGCCACCTCGATCGGACTCCTGTTGCCTGCGATCGTCTGGACCTGGAACGTCGCGGGCACCGTCACCTTCACCGCCGGCGGCATCCTGGCGGACCGGCTGGCGGGTCCCGCGCTGACGGTACTGGCGTTGATGTACCTGCTCGGCATCGGCAAGGCGGCGGTGATGCCGGTGCATCGCTGGCTGCCCGCCGCCATGGTCGCCCCGACGCCGGTGAGCGCGCTGCTGCACGCGGTGGCGGTGGTCAAGGCCGGCGTGTTCAGCGTCGTGAAGGTCACGGTGTACATCCTCGGCATCGATCATGTCGCCGGCGCCCCGGGCATCCACTGGCTCCTGTGGCTCGCTGGCTTCACCGTGATCGTGGCATCGCTGGTGGCACTGCGCCAGGACAACCTGAAAAAGAGACTTGCCTATTCCACTGTCAGCCAGCTTTCCTACGTCGTGCTCGGCACCATGCTGCTTGCGCCGATTTCCATCGTCGGGGCGGCCCTTCACATCCTGGCACACGCCTTCGGCAAGATCACCCTGTTCTTTGCCGCGGGCTCGATCTACACCAGCAGCAAGAAGACCGAGGTGAGCCAGCTTGACGGCATCGCCCGCCGGATGCCCTGGACCATGACCGCCTTCGCCATCGGCGCCCTGTCGATGATCGGGGTTCCGCCGGCGGCGGGTTTCGTCTCGAAATGGTACCTGCTCACGGGTGCGATCGAAGCGGAGCAGCTGGTTGCGGTGGGCGTCATCGTTGTCTCAACCCTGCTGAACGCGGCCTACTTCGTCCCGATCATCTACGTCGCATTTTTCAGGCGCGAGTCGTCCGAGTCGATGCTGACCTACGGCGAAGCCCCCTGGCCCGTGGTGGCGGCGGTCTGCGCCACCGCGGCAATCACCGTATCATTGTTCCTGTTTCCCGGCCTGGCGCTGGAACTCGTTCACCGGATACCGACATGATCAGCGACCCCAAGAAACACTGGTTCTACCGGACTGAAAACCTGCCGAAACTGTGGATGATCCTCGCAGCCGTCCTGCTGCTGGCCCTGCTGCCCGAGTTCTTCGTTCACCATCATGCGCATTTCCCCGACCGGGGCACCTCCGTTGACACCTCGTTCGGCTTCTTCGCCTGGTACGGCTTCCTGACCTGCGCCGCCATGGTGGCGGGAGCCAAGATTCTCGGCATCTTCCTCAAGCGGAAGGACACCTACTACGATGACTGACATCGTCTTCCCGCCCAGCCTCATCCTGATCATCGGCGCGTTCATCCTGCCGCTGGTCCGGGGGGCCGTGCGCCGGGGCGTGATCCTTGCCCTGCCCGTGCTGGCCCTCATGGCGGTATGGTCCCTGCCCGTCGGCACCCAGGTCGCGATTGAGTTTCTCGACTACCGGATCGCGCCGGTGCACGCCACCGCGAGCGGCCGCCTGTTCGCCATCATCTTCTGCCTCATGGCATTCGCCGGGGGTGTCTACGCCATGGGCCGCGCCCGGCTGACGGAACTGGTCGCGGCGTATGTGTACGCCGGCTCCGCCGTGGGAGTGACATTCAGCGGCGACCTGATCACCCTGTTCGTGTTCTGGGAGATCATGGCCCTGGGTTCCACCCTGGTGATCTGGGCGGGGGGCGGCGAACGCGCCTGGAAGGCCAGCTTCCGCTACCTGCTGATCCACCTGCTCGGCGGCGTGATCCTGATGGCGGGGATCGTATGGCGGGTGAGCATGACCGGAACCGCCGACTTCGGTCCCATGCTTCCGGACAACCCCGCCAACATCCTGATCCTGATCGGATTCCTGGTCAACGCGGGCGCTCCGCCGCTGTCCGCCTGGATTCCCGACGCCTATCCGGAAGCCAGCCCGAGCGGCATGGTTTTTCTGAGCGCGTTCACCACCAAAACCGCCGTGTTCGCCCTGTTGGTCGGCTTTCCCGGCGCAGAAGTTCTGATCTGGATCGGCCTCTACATGGTGTTCTACGGCATCATCTATGCCCTGCTGGAAAACGACATGCGCCGGATCCTCGCGTACAGCATCGTCAACCAAGTGGGTTTCATGGTCTGCGCCATCGGCATCGGCACGGAACTGGCCCTGAACGGTGCCGCCGCCCACGCCTTTGCCCACATCATTTACAAGGCATTGCTGCTGATGTCGGCTGGCAGCGTCCTTTACATGACCGGAAAGCGCAAGTGCACCGATCTCGGGGGGCTGTTCCAGTCCATGCCGGTCACCGCCATCAACGGCATCGTCGGCGCACTGGCGATCTCCGCCTTCCCGTTCACTTCCGGCTTTGTCAGCAAGTCCCTGGAAACGGCGGCAGCCGCGGACCAGGGTCTCATGCTGGTGTGGTTCCTACTCATGGCCGCTTCCGCGGGCGTGTTCCTCCACGCCGGCATCAAGTTCCCCTGGTTCGTGTTTTTCCAGAAGGATTCCGGCCTGCGACCCGACGATCCCCCGCTGGGCATGCGCCTCAGCATGTGGTTCTTTTCCTTCCTGTGTATTGCCATCGGTCTCTACCCCGATTCCCTGTACAGCATCCTCCCGTTCGAGACGGAATACCAGCCCTATACCGCCGGCCATCTGGTGTCCCAGAGCCAGCTGCTACTGTTCTCCGGCTTCGCCTTCTTTGCCCTGCTTCCCATGATGAAGCGAAGCCTCACCATCAGTCTGGATTTCGACTGGTTCTACCGACGTTTCGGCCGGATCCTGGCGGACGAGTTCACCATCCGGTCATCCCACGCCCTTGAGCGGATGGAACGACAGGCCAGGATGCGGGTTGAGGGGTTTGTCCGGCGCCTGTACCGTCATCATGGCCCCCATGGCATCCTGGCGCGCACATGGCCGAGCGGGGGCATGGTGCTCTGGGTAACCGTCATGCTTGCCGGCATGGTCATTGCCGCCGCGGTACTCTGACCGCGGTCCGCCGGGCCTCCTTCGCAGGCGTCCGGTCCGGCGGAGCGGGACAGGAAATGGCGGACGGCCGCTCCGCTGCTAGAGATCCGGGCCCGGGACGATGGGACTGCCGTCACTGAAGCGGGAAAGCCTGAACCGGGTCAGGTCGTGCCCGGCCGGGTTGCCCTGGACCAGGTCCGCCAGTATGCGGCCCGCCGCGGGGCCGATGCCGAAACCGTGGCCGCTGAAACCACTGCCCAGGTACAGCCCCGGAACCGTCTCCACGGCATCGATCACCGGCACCACGTCCGGGGTGGTGTCAATCATGCCGGCCCAGCTTTCCGCCAGTGACGTGTCCGCCAGCAGGGGAATCCGGTCCCCCATGCGCTCCATGAGCATCCGCAGCAACGCGGGATCGGGTTCGGGGTTCAGCACCCGCTGGCGCTCGAACGGGGTGGCCTGATCAAGCCGCCAGCGGCGCGGGTAACAGAGGCTGCCCGGCGCATCGGCGCCGAGGCGGAGCCGTGTGTCGCGCCACGACCGTTTCAGCAAGTGGGCGAACGGCCGCAGGAAACGAACGCTGTCACAGCTGATCATGTGTTCCTGGAAGCCCGACGGCGCCACGGTGTAGCCCCCGTCCTGACGGCGGCGAAAGGCGAGTCCCCGGAAGGACGCACTTCCGGAGAAGAAATCCGCCACGGGCGCGGTGCGCGCCGCGGTGGATTTCACCGTCAGCTGCGGGAACCGCACCCCCAGGTTGCCGAGAAACATGGACGACCACGCACCGCCGGCCAGCACCGCGCTGTCACAGCGCACCGCCCCTCTCTCGGTGACCACGGCACTGAGCCGGCCCGCCGACAGTTCCAGCCCCCGCACCGCGCAGTCCTCGATGATCGTGACCCCGCGACGCCGGCAATCCCTGGCCAGGGCGGGCACCGCTTCGAACGGCTCGGCCCTGCCGTCGCTGGGCGTGAATACGCCGCCCAGCCACTCGCCCCTGAGCGACGGCAGTTTCTCCCGGATCTCCACCGCCGTGAGCAGGACCGACTCGAGCCCGTGTCCCGCTGCCAGCCGGACCCAGTCTTCGTAACGCGCAAGCTCCAGGTCAGACTCGGCGATATACAGTACCCCATGCTGACGGAAGCCGACATCAAAATCGATCTCCCGGGCGAGCTCCCGCCAGATACGGTTGCTCTCCATCATGATCGGCAATTCCGCCTCGTCCCGGCACTGCTGGCGCACCCAGCCCCAGTTCCTGCTCGATTGCTCGCCGGCAATCCTCCCCTTCTCGCATAAGAGCACCCTATGGCCCGCCCGCGCAAGGTACCAGGCCGTGGCAACGCCGATCACCCCGCCGCCGATCACGGTGACCGCCGCGGCATCGGGAAGATCCGCAGAAAAATTCACCTCGGAGGCATCGGACAGGATCATGTTGACGGCCGGATCACAGAACGGCAGGATTCTATCCCGATCCGTACCACTGGCAAGACAGGCGGTGGTCTGCCGCCGCCGAGAACATGCCCGCCGGGCATCTTCAGCTGTGGATAACTCTGTGGATAAACTGTGGCGGCAACCGCTCCGATGCGGGCACATGCCGGCCCGCCGATGGTGGAGTCCGGCAGAATGATGAAAAAATATATTTATATCAATAGGTTGGAAAACTTAAACTAGAGGCAACATGAAAATCATTTCCTATCAGGAGCCATTTCCGTACCTGAACAACTGTGAATAACCTCAATCAACGGTGCTCCGGACGCCGATACCATCCGGCTCCCGGATAGGGCGATGTCATGACGGAATCCCGAAATCGCCGCCAAGGGAAAGCGGGCGTGTCCCTATGGCGCAGGCTGGCCGCCATTTTCTACGACAGCCTGGTGCTGGTGTGCCTGGTGTTCATTGCCTGGCTGCCGGTGCCCCTCGTCCCTGACGACCAGTGGCCGCAGTGGCTGTCCAGGGGCTGGCGCCTGGCCTATCTGGGCTGCGTGGTCTACGCGTTCTATGGCTGGTTCTGGGTCCATGGCGGGCAAACGCTCGGCATGCGGGCATGGCGGCTCAGGCTGGTGGACGCGGCATCCCGTCCGGATGCATACCTGCCGGTGGGGTGGAAGCAGGCGTTGCTGCGACTGGCGGTTGCCTGGATGTCATGGGCCGCGCTTGGACTGGGATTTCTCTGGTCCCTATGGGATCCGGAGCGCCGCACATGGCATGACATCGCCTCGCGTTCCCGGCTGGAGATGGCGCACCGGCTACGGTAGGCGCCCCCTGCCCGCGTCAGTTTCTGCCGGGCACCCCGGATGCGGCGTGGCGGCGGGACGCGCCAAGCAGCGTGATCAGCAGTCCTGCCAGCATCAGCAGGGGCAGGGTATAGAGGTTCAGGCGCTCCCATCCCAACAGGTGATGCAGATACCCGGCAGTCAGGGCGGTGCAGGCGGTGGCCGAGAACACGAGGAAATTGTTGATGCCCTGAACCGATCCCTTCTCCGCCGGCAGGTAGGCCTCCGTCAGCAGGGTGGTCGAGCCGACAAAAAGAAAGTTCCATCCCAGGCCGAGCAGCACCAGGCCGGTGAAGAAATGCGCATACTGCGTCCCGGTCAGGGCCACCAGCACGCAGGCCATGAGCAGGATCACGCCGGTGAACATCACCCTCAGCACACCGAACCGCTGAATCAGGTTCCCGGTGAAGAAGGAAGGCGCATACATGCCGACAATATGCCACTGGATCACCATGGCAGTCCCGGCAAACGGAATCCGGCGCAGGTCCATGGCCAGGGGCGTCGCGGTCATCAGCAGGTTCATGGTGCCGTAGGAGACCATCCCGCAGACCACGGCCACGAGAAAGACCGGGTTCGTGAGTACCACCGCCATGGGGCGTCGTTTTCCCGTGATCTCCTCATGGGACGGCCGGGGGATCCTGAGCAGGAACTGCACCAGGATCACCCCCAGGCAAAACAACGCGATGCAGCCGTAGGATGCGGCAAATACCGATCCGGGAACCAGGTCGCGAGTGAAGCGGGCCACGTTGGGCCCCACGAACGCCGCCACAAGGCCCCCGGCCAGCACCCAGGAAATGGCCCGTGCACGGTGCTCCGAATCCACCACCTCGACCGCGGCGAAACGGTAATACTGGGCGAAACCGTTGGCCACGCCGACCAGCACCGAACCGACACAGAACCCGGTGAAGCTGCCGAGATGGATGCTGGCCCCGGACACCAGGCCGCCGCACAGGCCGGTAACGGCACCCAGGACGAACCCGCTGCGCCGGCCGTGGCGACGCATGTACAGGGACCCGGGAATCATGGTTGCCATCATGCCGAGAAACGTGAGTCCGAGGGGCAGCGTGGCCTGCTGGGGATCCGCGGCCAGCATGAAGCCAACCAGGGCGGATGACGCCATGATCAGTGATGTGGAGGACAGCATGAGCCCCTGGCATGCGGCCAGGAACAGCACGTTGCGATTGATCATGACACCCGGAACCTTGCAGTGATGGCTGGAAGGGCCCGATCATAGTACAGGACGCCCGCCGACCGGGCATCACGCCGGGGGGGATTTTGCCGCGGTTCTCCGGCTACTCGCCGTGCTCCACGGCCGGGGGCTGCTCCCGGGATTCCCGGCAGGCACGGATTGCAGGCAAGCGTGTCGCGGGCAAGTGTTGCAAGGATGCTCCTAAACGGGTACAAACCCCCGCTTGCCCATCCGGACCCCGCCGTGGAAATCTTCACCCAGCTTTCAAAGCTTTTCCAGATCCTGCTGGTAGACCTCGTACTCGCGGGGGACAATGCGATCGTGATCGGCATGGTCGCGGCTAGATTCACCCCGGAATACCGCCGCAAGGTGATTCTCTGGGGTGTCGGCGCGGCGGTTTTCCTGCGGGTGGTGTTCGCCCTGCTCACCGTGCAGCTGCTGGCCATTATCGGCCTCACCCTGGCGGGGGGGCTCCTGCTGCTCTGGGTCTGCTGGAAGCTCTGGCAGGACCTGCGGGCAACCGAAGAAGCGGGCGTGCCCGGCGAACTTGAGGACCAGTCCGGGGCGGAACCGGAAAACCCGCCGCTGCCGTCGGCGATTTTCCAGATCATCGTGGCCGATGTCTCGATGTCACTGGACAATGTCATCGCGGTAGCGGGGGTCGCGGAAGGTCACACCGGGCTGCTGGTCATCGGCCTGGCCCTGTCGATCATTTTCATGATGTTCTTCGCCACCTGGATCGCCGACCTGCTGAACAGGCATCGCTGGATCGGCTACCTCGGTTTGCTGGTCATTCTCTACGTGGCGGTCAAGCTCATCATCGAAGGCGGACTGGATATCGCCACCGTCATGGGCTGAGCCGCCCTCCCCTGCCCGGAACCGGGGTAGGGTTTGGCGGCCAAACTACAGTACAATGATCGCCCCCGGGGATGACCCGGATGAAGGGGATTCTCCCGCGGGACTGGCCGGCCTTCGCATGGCGCCGAGGCCTTGGCCACATACCAGTACCAAGATCATGTGACCCGGTGAAACCGAGGAATCCGCATACATCACGTCTGGCCCGCTTGCGGGGACGGAACCCTTTTGGCGTGAAGATGACGGGCACATCAACACCGCGAGAATGGAAACGGCTGCTGCCCCTGGTTCCCGCCGTTCTCCTTGCCATCTGCCCGCTTGTACTATCCTCGGCCCTGGGTTCGGACACCGCCGCACTGGAGATGCTGCTTGACGACGGCCGGCTGGATCAGGCCGAGGAACGTGCCGACGCCCTGCTGGCGGAGGCTCCCGGTGATCCCTCCCTGCTGTTCACCCGAGCGCTCATCGCCGAGCGCAGGGGAGAACATGGGAAGGCGGCGGAAATCTACGGGATGCTGATCCGCGACCATCCGACCCTGCTGGCGCCTTACAACAACCTTGCGGTCCACCATGCAAGAGAAGGTGACTACGAAGCTGCCGCAGAGATCCTTGAAAAAGCGTTCGGATCCAACCCGACGGTTGCCACGGCATACGACAATCTCACCGCGATCTACGGGCAGCTGGCGGGCGCCGCCTACCGCAAGGCCCTGAACGCCACGACTCCCTTGCCGCCCCCGGAACTCGCCACCCTGGACCGGGTCGACTCGCTGCCCGGAACGCCAGGAGATCGGAAGCCGGTCCAGGAAGAGCAGGCAATGGAATACGTTGACAGCGCACCACGGGAGGAATCCCCAGAGGAGACCCGGGAAGGGGGAATCGCGCTTGCCCCCGAGGAGCCCGCCGCCGTTGCCGAAGCCGGCACGGATCTGCAACTCCCCGAACCCGCTGATCCCGGACTGCAGGATTCACCGGAAACCGGTGAAGAGATGAAGCGCGACATTCTCGCCACCATCCATGCCCTTCTCGAACATATGAACCTGGCGTCAAGGGAACAGCTGCTGGCACAGGAACAGCAACTCCAGAGCACCCTGGAGCGGCTGGGAATACTCGAGCTTCGTCTGCGCGAACTGGAAGAATCGATGTCGGTGGCCGAGACCGGGCAGCAGGATCCGGCGCAGCTCCCCGCACCCACAGCAGACGTGAAGACACCCGCCCGGGACACGGCAACCGCTGCCGGCCCTTCGGAACAGGGCGTGGTGCCCTCCGTGGCAGCGGCTGCTGAAGTCCCCGTTGCCTCACCCAAAGAGCCCGCCGGGGACACCAGCCAGTGGGAGCAGGCGCTGATTGGCCGGATAACGGACTGGGCCGAAGCGTGGTCGAGCCGTGACGCGGAGCGTTACCTGTCACACTACTCGGACCAGTTCGTGCCGCCGAACGGCATGGGTATAGACGAATGGCAAACCCGGCTTCACGAACACCTGGACACGGACCCCCCGTCCATGGCGATCAGCGTGGACGGATTCAGCATACAGCCTGACGGCGACACTGCGACGGTGCGCTTTTCCAGGCACCTTGGGTCAGGCCACTCGAAAGAAATATCCCTGGTCACGCTGGTGATGAGGAACGAGCGCGGGGACTGGCGGATCGTCCGGGAACTGAACTGATCGGAGTTGTCCGGGAACATGTTCACCAATTCAGACAATTCACTTTCGCGGCGCCTTCGCCTCTGGTTTCGCACCGCATCCCTTGCCGGGATCTGCTCCCTTGGCGTACTGCCGCCAACTTCCATGGCAACCGAGGAGAACTACGAAACCCGGGTAATGCGCTCTGTCGACGCCATCGTCGAATCCGATCTTTCTGCTTCCCTCGCAGGCCTGGAAGCGCTGGTCAGGCAATACCCCAACAGCAAGCTTGGCCATCTTCTGCTGGGAGACCTGCTCGCAGCCCGGGCGGGGGCGCCCGACCTCATTTCGCGATTCTCCGGTGACCGGCACCAGCTGGATGGCCTGCGCGATGAACTCGCCTCCCGCTGGATGCAGGTCAACGGGCAGACCCCGGCAGCCCGGGGAATGATCCCGGATGACCTGATTCTCTCCTCTCCCAATGAGCGGTACATCCTGGTGGCGGATGCCAGCCATGCCCGACTGTATGTGTACGAGAACACGGGCACGAACTACCGGCTGGCTGAAGACTTCTACATGACCATCGGCAGGGAGGGCATGGTTAAAAACGTCGAAGGTGATCTGCGCACACCGGAAGGCGTGTATTTTGTCACCGCCTACCTGCCGGGCGAAGGTCTGCCCCCAAGGTACGGCCCGGGCGCCTTCCCGATCGATTACCCAAATGAATACGACCGCCAGCTCAAGCGCACGGGCTACGGAATCTGGATCCATGGCACGGAACCGGAATTCATCAACAAGGTCCCCCTTGCCAGCGATGGCTGCCTGTCCCTCAGCA
Organism: Gammaproteobacteria bacterium; assembly: GCA_009842505.1. Taxonomy (GTDB): domain Bacteria; phylum Pseudomonadota; class Gammaproteobacteria; order Arenicellales; family Poriferihabitantaceae; genus VYFG01. The sequence goes on along the minus strand of VYFG01000036.1, from coordinate 30,094 downwards.
ACACGGAATTCAACCGTATCCGGCGCTACATTTCGACGGATGGCACAACCCCGGTCATCATCTCAAGGACATTCAACTGGATTGATCCTGACACCCTGAAATCCCGTAAATCGTCGGTGTTGGAGTTGCTCGGCCAATGGGAGCGGGATTGGGAAAGCCTGGATACCGAACAATACCTAGCGCATTATTCGCGCACGGATCTCCAGAACTATGACGAGTTTGCCGACCAGAAAAGACAGACGAACCGGAACAAGGAATATGTTGAACTGGAACTCAGCGATCTGAGCATCTACGGCTACCCGGGCGACGAGAAAATGCTTCTAGTCTCCTTCACCCAGGACTACCACAGCGACAACTACCACAGCGTGATGCGGAAACGCCAGTATTGGGTGAATCGGGACGACCACTGGCAGATTATCAACGAAAGCCGGACTGACGGCCCGTAACCGATCTTCGAATTCCGAGAAGGCGAACGGATTTGCTTATACCGCCTCCTTAATGTCCCGGCACGGGAGAGACGCCGTATATTCCGAAGTTATCAGTGAATCTTGGGATCCAGTTCCCCGGACTCGTACCGCCTGGTCATCGCCTCCAGGTTGACGGGGGCGATCCTGGAAGCGTTGCCGGCAGTGCCAAAGGCCTCGTAACGCTCGATGCAGATCACCTTCATCGCCTGGGTCGCCGCCTTCAGGTATTTCCTCGGATCGAACACGGAGGGATTTTCCGCCAGGAACTTCCGGGTGGCGCCGGTGGATGCCATGCGAAGGTCCGTATCGATGTTCACCTTTCTCACGCCGTGACGGATTCCCTCGGCAATCTCCTCGACGGGCACGCCGTAGGTTTCCCCCATATCGCCGCCGTATTCGTTGATCGTTGACAGCCAGTCCTGGGGAACCGAGGAGGAGCCGTGCATGACCAGGTGGGTATCGGGGATGCGTGCGTGGATTTCCTTGATCCGGTCGATGGCCAGTATGTCTCCCGTCGGGGGGCGGGTGAACTTATAGGCGCCATGGGAGGTCCCGATGGCGATGGCCAGGGCGTCGACACTGGTCTTGCTGACGAAGTCAGCAGCCTCCTCCGGGTCGGTCAGGAGCTGGGAATGGTCAAGGGCCCCTTCCGCACCGATACCGTCCTCCTCGCCGGCCATGCCGGTTTCCAGGGATCCCAGGCAACCTAGCTCGCCCTCCACGGAAACACCGCAGGCATGCGCCATGTCCACCGCACGGCGGGTGACATCCACGTTGTACTCATAGCTGGCGGGGGTCTTGCCGTCCTCCTCGAGCGAGCCGTCCATCATGACGGAGGTGAACCCCAGCTGGATGGAGCGCTGGCAGACGGCGGGAGAGGTGCCGTGGTCCTGGTGTACCACGATGGGGATGTGCGGGTACTGTTCCGCGGCCGCCTGGATCAGGTGGCGCAGAAAGGGGGCTCCGGCATAACTGCGCGCGCCGGCGGAAGCCTGGACGATCACCGGTGAATCGGTTTCGTCGGCGGCCTGCATGATCGCCTGCATCTGTTCCATGTTGTTGACGTTGAATGCCGGGCAGCCATACTGGCGTTCCGCTGCATGATCCAGCAGTTGCCGCAAGGAGATGATTGCCATGTCGAATACCTCTTCGTTGAAATCAATACCTGGATTGGGATGCCGGTCCGGCGGTCCGGGTCCGCACCCGAATCCGGTTTGAGTCCGGCACCATTATATCATTCGCCATTTTCCTGTTCCCGTTCACGGGATTCGAGTACCGCCACGGCGGGCAGGGTACGCCCTTCCAGGAATTCAAGGAACGCGCCGCCGCCGGTCGATATGTAGGAAATCCCGTCGGACAGGCCGAACCGCTCCACCGCCGCCAGCGTATCGCCGCCGCCGGCAATGGAATACCCCCCGGAGGCCGTAATCGCTTCACCGAGCTCCCTCGTGCCGCCGCTGAACGCCTCGAACTCAAAGACGCCCACCGGGCCGTTCCAGACGATGGTCCCGGCGGACCGCATGATATCGGCATAAAGCCCGGCGGTCCGGGGACCCACATCGAGGATCATCTCGTCAGGCCCAACGGCATCGACCTCGCGGACGGCCGCCTCGGTATCGGCACTGAATCCCCTGCCCGTCACCACATCCACGGGCAGCGGAATCTCCACCCCTCGGGAACGCGCCTGTTCCAGCACGGACCCTGCTTCATCAAGAAGGTCGGGCTCGTACAGCGATCTGCCCACGGAAAAGCCCGCGGCCGCGAGAAAGGTATTGGCGATTCCTCCTCCCGGCACCAGTACGTCCACCTTGCCGCACAGGCTGTTCAGCAGGGTCAGCTTGGTGGACACCTTCGCACCGCCGACGATCGCCACCGTGGGTGGCCTCGGATCCGTCAGCGCCCTGTTCAGCGCCTCCAGTTCCTGCAACAGCAGCGGCCCCGCACAGGCCCGGGGGGCGAATTTCGCCACGCCGTGGGTGGAGGCCTGGGCCCGGTGCGCGGTGCCGAAGGCGTCCATCACGAAGACATCGCACAGCGAAGCGTAACGGCGCGCGAGGGATTCGTCATCCGACTTCTCGCCCCTGTTGAAGCGGACATTCTCCAGTAGCACCAGATCCCCGGGATTGCAGGTGACGGGGCTGACCAGGTACCCGGCCTTCAGGGGAACCGTCCGCCCAAGCAGCCCGGAAAGGTGCTCGGCCACCGGGGCCAGGCTGAATCCGACATCCGGGTTTCCCTCCTCGGGTCGTCCCAGGTGGGACATAAGCATCACCCCGGCACCGGCCTCCAACGCCGCGGTGACGGTGGGCAGGGACGCACGGATCCGCTGGTCCGAGGTGACCCGGCCCCCGGAGACGGGCACGTTCAGGTCCTGCCGGATCAGTACCCGCTGACCCGAGAGGGACAGATCGCGCATCCTGGGCACTGCCATCTTCCGCCGCCGGGTTGGCCTGTCAGCTGTCCGGCAACAGCCGCTCAAGCGCCCTTCTCACCCGGTCCGCCGTCAGGTCGAAGTGGGCGAATACATCGGCGGCCGGCGCCGACGCGCCGAAGGTGGTGATGCCGATGACCTCCCCTTCGCTGCCGACATATTTCCACCAGCCGTCCGTCACGCCGGCTTCCACGGCGATGCGCCGACGCACGCCTGCCGGCAGCACCGACTCGCGATAGTCCGGATCCTGGGCATCGAACCGGTCCGTGCTGGGCATGGAGACCACCCTGATGCCGCGATGGGCCAGGGCTTCCGCCGCGTCCACGGCGATTTCCACTTCCGATCCCGTTGCGATCACGATGGCCTCGGGCTCGCCGTCACAATCACGCAGGACATACCCGCCCCGTGCAATGGCATCGATCTGGTCCGGACCGCGCTCCTGGTGCCCCAGGTTCTGCCGGGAAAAGATCAGGCTGAACGGCTGATCCACCGATTGCATGGCCTGCTGCCACGCAACCGCGGATTCCACGGTGTCGCAGGGCCGCCATACCGACATTCCGGGAATCATCCGCAGGGTCGCGGCCTGCTCGACCGGCTGATGGGTGGGGCCATCCTCCCCCACGCCGATGGAATCGTGCGTGAACAGGAAGATACTCGGTATGCGCATCAGCGTGGCCATCCTGAGCGCGTTGCGGGCGTATTCGGAAAATATGAGAAATGTCGCGCCATAACCGCGAAAGCCACCGTGCAGCACGAGGCCGTTCACCATCGCCGACATGCCGAACTCACGCACGCCGAAATAGACGTAGTTGCCGTCCTCAGACTCGCGGACGTCCCTGGAGCCGGACCAGATGCTGTAATTGGATCCAGCCAGGTCGGCAGAACCCCCGATCAATTCCGGCAGCAACGGACCGAATACGTTGAGGGCATTCAGTGAAGCCTTCCGGGAGGCAATGGATTCCGCCTTCTCACTGATGCCGGATATGATCCCCCGGGTCTGTTCCTCCCAGTCCGCGGGCATCCCCCGGGCCAGTCTCCGGTCGAACTCCGCGGCCTTCGCCGGGTACGCCGCGGCATAGGCCTCCATTCCCGCCCGCCACGTACGCTCCAGTTCCGCCCCCCGGCCACGCGCATCCCATGACTCGGCAATGGCGTCGGGAACGACGAACGGCGGATGTTCCCAATCAAGCGCAATCCGCGCCGCGGCAACCTCGTCATCCCCCAGTGGAGCCCCGTGGCATTCCTCCTTGCCCTGCTTGTTCGGGGCGCCGTAGCCGATGATGGTCCGGCAGCAGATCAGGCTGGGGCGCGCGCCGTCCGCCAGCGCCGTGTCGATGGCATTGCGGACGGCATCGGGGTCATGGCCGTCCACGTTGGGGATCACCTGCCAGCCATAGGCCTGGAACCGTCCGGCGGTGTCATCGGTGAACCAGCCCGCCACTTCACCGTCGATGGAAATGCCGTTGTCATCGTAGAACGCGATCAGCTTGCCGAGTCCCAGGGTTCCGGCCAGCGAGCAGGCCTCATGGGATATTCCCTCCATCAGGCAGCCGTCGCCGAGAAACACCCAGGTCCGGTGATCGATGATTTCATGCCCGGGGCGGTTGAACTGCGCGCCCAGGGTCCGTTCCGCAATCGCCATGCCCACCGCGTTGGCCAAGCCCTGACCCAAGGGGCCGGTGGTGGTCTCCACGCCGGGCGTATCGCCGTATTCGGGGTGTCCCGGGGTCCTGGAATGCAGTTGGCGGAAATTCCGCAACTCGTCCAATGGCAGGTCATACCCCGTCAGGTGCAACAGGGAATACTGCAGCATGGAACCATGGCCGTTGGACAGGACGAACCGGTCCCTGTCGGGCCATTCCGGGTTGGATGGATTATGCCGATGGAAATCGTTCCACAGCACCTCGGCGATGTCCGCCATCCCCATGGGAGCGCCTGGATGGCCGCTCTTGGCCCTCTGCACCGCGTCCATGCTGAGGGCGCGAATGGCGTTTGCCCTTTCCCGTCGGCTAACGTCAGGCATTCTTCAAATTCCGGTTGTTCTGGATCACAGCCCGCACACCGCGAGCTAGCGGTGCGCAGGGACGTAAAAAACCGGCTGTGCCGGCCCGGGGCAAACATAACAGATGACGGGGCGGCCAGGGAATCAATCTATTGATTCCTGTCATAAACAATGATTACCGATGGCACCCGGTCAGGCCGGAGTGTCCGAGTCGAACCGGTTGATGTTGATCCAGGCGCTCCACTGTGCCAGCAGCGCCGAACTGGAAGCGGCCACAACGGACCGTTTCTGCAGGCTGCCGCAGTCCAAAGGAGCGCCCGACAGCGTCGTGGCGGCCCCCCCGGCCTCGGTGAGTATCAGATACCCCGCGGCGAAATCCCACAGTTTCTGACCGCCGTGGAGATAGAGCTGGATTCTCCCGGCAGCCAGCCAGCACCATTCCAGGACCGACGCCCCGATGTTCCGCTGGGACCGGTAGGGAGGGGACTGCACCAGGCGTACCGCCAGTTCCCCCACCAGCCGCTTGTAGTCCACGTTCGCGATGCAGTCATCCAGCATCTGCGTTTCCAGGCAGCGAATGGCCTGCCCGTTCAGCCACGCGCCCTGACCCACCCCGGCAGAGAAGCATTCACGGCGGACCGGGTCGTACACGACGGCCAGTTTCGGATCCCCGTCGATCACCAGGGCGACGGAAATACCGTAGCAGGGAAAGCCCGAGGCGAAATTGGTGGTACCGTCCAGCGGGTCAATGACCCAGTATCCGTTCTCGCTGGACTGGCAGATGGAGACCTGGTCCGAATGCGACATTTCCTCCCCGATGGCGCCGTAGCCGGGCCACCGGGTGTCCAGGGCACGCAGCAGACGGTCCTGCAGGTCCTGATCCACGGCGGTGACATAGCTGCCGTCGATCTTTTCCGAAACCGCCGTACCTCCGCTCTGCAGTGCGGAAACCCCCTCCGAAACCCCCACCACCAGGTCGCGAAGCCCGGCCAGGGACGGCAGCTGTCCGTCCGGTGTGTCAGTCATTGCCGGTACCCGATGCATTGCGGTTCCATGCCCTGCGGGCCAGGGCATCGATATCCGGTATTACCCCGAGACCCTCTGGCAGGGAGACATAGGCAAGAACCCAGGGTATCCCGGCATCCCCATCCGCCGCCGGAAGGTCGTCCACGTCGATCACCCGGGGCGGGCCCGGGCTGGTCAGGGCCACAAACGAACGGTTTCCGGCGGATTTCATCGGCCACAGCACCACCACATGCCTGAAATCGTCGTCGTCCGCGGCGCCTCCGTCCAGGAGTTCGGATGTACGGAAAAGCGGCAGACTGAACTGGCGCCACTGGATGATGCCCGCCGCGCCCGGAATGTCCAGGGACGTGGGTGTCAGAGGCAGCCGTCCGGCGACCTGCGCCACCATGCTCACCGGCACCAGAAGCTGGAAGCCCTGGGCCGGAATGGCCAGCACCTGCATCAGTCCGGGCCTCCCCTCGAAACCACCGCATCCCGCATCAGCCGGTTCAGGTCCGCGAGATCATAGGGCCTGGTGATGCAGCCATCCGCCCCGAGCTCCAGGGCGCGCTGGCGGTACTCCTCGCCGGATCCCGAAGTGATGACAATCATGACAGGATTGGGTTCATACGGATTCTCCCGTAACCGCTCAAGCAATTCATATCCGTTCATGCGGGGCATTTCAATGTCAACCAGTACCACATCGTAGGGGTGCTTATCCAGCATTTCCAGGGCACTTACCCCGTCGTCCGCAGTATCCACCTCGAGCCCGTCCGCCTCAAGATCCTTCTGCATCACCTTGCGAACCACCGCGGAATCATCGACCACCAGCACCCGCCTGAGATTGCCGGCCCCCCCGGACATCTCGTCCGTCAGCGGGATTTCGGTCTCCTCACCGATCCGGTGGATGAAAGCCTCGGGATCGAGGATGAGGACGATGCTCGAGTCGGACAGGACCGTCACCCCTGAAATTTCCGGTATGGAAAGCAGCTGGGTGCCGGGATTCCGGCTGAGGATGTCAACCGAATCGATGAATTCATCCACCTCGAAAGCCGCAAGCCGGTCCACCAGGCGCACGATGACCACCAGCACGATGGATGGGTCCGCCTGATCGGCGTTGATGTCCAGCCGCTGCTGGAGCAGCACAACGGGTACCCGCACCCCGTCGACCTCGACGAACCACCTGTCCCCGTCACGATGCATTTCATCCCGGGAAATCCTCACCAGTCGCTCCACGGAGCGGGACCGGAAGGCGAACCGCCATTTGCCGACCCTGACCATGAGTGCGGGTGTTACCGCCAGGGTGACCGGCAGCCGGAAATGGAAACCGACCCCCTGCCCGGGGGCATGGGTCATCCGCATGGAGCCGCCCAGATCCCGCACTGTCTGGTAGACAATCTCCATACCCACGCCCCGTCCCGCCTCCAGACTGAGCTCCTCGGAAGTACTGTAACCGGGCTGAGTGATGATCTTCAGCACGTTTGTTTCGCTCACCAGCCCGTCGTTGTCCAAGAGTCCCAGCTCCCCGGCACGGGCCGTGATCCGGTCCATCGCCAGTCCCCTGCCGTCGTCGCTGAAGCCGACCACCAGTTCGGAACCTTGCAGGGATATGCTGATGGAAATGGATCCCCTGGGATCCTTGCCCGACCGTTGGCGCACATCCCCTTCCTCGATTCCATGGATCACGGAATTGCGGATCATGTGTTCGAAGGGAGCCATCATCGATTCGATCACCTGGCGGTCGATCTGGATGTCACCGCCCTGGAACTCCAGGCTTGCCTCCTTGCCCGCCTTCCTGGCGGTTTCCCTCACCAGGTGCCGGAGGTGCGGGAAGTATTCCCCCAGGGTAACCATCCGCGCGCTTCTCAGTCCGCTTTGCAGGCGATCACTGAGATTTCGCTGGTGTTCCAGCGCCGCGTCGATGCCAGCGGCCCGCCGGACCAGTTCCTGTTCCACCCTGTCGAGCTGCTCAAGCCGTCCCGACAGTTCGCGGAACTGTTTCTTAAGGCGCGCATCACGGTCGGACCGTTCCGGGTCCGGGGCATCGTCCGTTCCGCCGGCACCTTCCTCCGCCTCGGGCAGGAGCCGTGTACAGACCTCCGTTTCCACCTCCCGCAAGCCGTCCCGGATCGAGATCATGCTGATACGCAACAACTCCAGGTCCATGCGTGTGGCGTCAAGGGAATTGTGCAGTTGCATCCGCACCAGATCCATTTCCCCGGATGCATGGGTCAGTACCGCCAGGTTGGAATGATGCGCCCCGCGGGCCATCCCCGGCACGGTACCCGAGGTCGTCGCAACACCGCGCGCCTTGTCACCGGCGGGCAACCAGGAACGCCAGGACCCCGGGTCCTGCGCACTCCCAGTGAGATCCTCCGAATCGTCCAGGATTTCTTCCGGTGTCTGCGCTTCCCCGTCGGTCGGGAAATCGGAGATCCTGCGCTTCAGCCCGGGAAGGTGCGCTCCGTCCCCGGATTCCAGCAACCCCAGTTCGGCGGACAGGCCGTCATGGATCTCCTCCAGCAGACCGAGCAGTTCCGACTGGCCGGACAGGTTCTGCCCCTGGAAATTGTCCAGCAGTGTTTCCACCCGGTGAATCAGGCGGGACATCCCGTCCCTTCCAGCTGCGGCGGCGGTACCCTTCAGGGTATGGAACTCCCTGCGGATTGCGGCCATGTTCTCCTGTTCGGGGCCACGTTCACGCCAGCGCATCAGGGACTGGTTGATCCGGCCAAGGATACCCCTGGACTCGTCCAGGAATATCTGCTGAATGTCGGCATCGATGGTCTCTTCAGCAACGTCAGCGAATTCCGGTGCAGTCCACGCCGGATCCGAATGCGCTGCCTGTCGCCCTTCTCCGGGTTCCGGCAGGCCGCCGGACTCCGCACCGTCCCCCGCCAGCAGCCTGTCCGCGAGTTCCCGGGAATAGCTGCCATGCGCGACGATCTCATCGAGCGCAGACCGCAGCAGCCCGAGACCGCTCCTGAACCCTGCGCCGGCCGACCCGAGATCACCGCCGTCCACCGCATCGCGCAACGGGCCAAGGCTGCCTTCCGCGTACGCCGCAACCTCGTCGAATCCCAGGTTGCGGCAATTGTCGCCCAGGGTGTACACGCAGTCTTCGATGTCTTCGATGACGTCTTCCACGCCCGCTTCCCCCGGCGGGCTTCCCTGCAAGGAATCCAGCGACTGCTCCAGCGTTTCGATGTGTCGCCCGAATTCCTCCGTGAAGATTGCCCTCAGGTCCTGGTCCAGTATGTCGAGACCGTGCACCGCCGGACCGGCCTTGTCCGCCCCCCCGGCTTCCGCATCCGCCGCGGATGACGGCTCCGGCAGCATTCGCCGGGCCCTGTCCAGTTTCTCCGCCGCCACGGACAGGAGCCCGTCCACGGCCTGTTCATCCTGCGGCAGTTGATCGGCGGCCAGATCAAGCGCAGCGATGACGAAGGTGATGTCTTCCGGATTCATCCGTGACACCGCGTCCGGGTCTCCGGCCACGCCGGAAAGGAATCCCGCGGCCTGATGTGCCAACCGGGCCGCGGCGCCGAATTCCAGCACATCCAGCAGGTTCCCCGCCTGTTGCAGCAGGCCGGCTGCCGCCGCCAGTTCCTCCGCCTGATGCTGGCCGGCACCGATCCCGGCCAAGGACGCCTCGATCCCCGCCAAGTCATGGCGAATCGCCCCCATTGCCGCCAGGCGCGCCTGCCGATGCTCGAATTCCGCCGCCCGGCTGATGCAACCGGCCCGTTCGTTTTCGGCCTCCCCGGGAGTGCCGGTACCGCGCAGTTCCCCGACGGCGCCGGTTACCGCCCGGAGCCACTCGGCGTCCACCGATTCGGGGTTCATCACTCCCTGGCGCAGCAGCAGAATGGATGCCGCGACCCGGACATCCATCGTCGAGGGGGCCTCACCGCCGTCCGGCCGGCAGGCCTCCCGGGAGGTCAGGGCGATTTCCCGGGCGAGGCCGGCTACGGCAGCCAGCCCCAGGGCATCCGCACGACTCGCAAGTTCTTCCAGCACCTCGGCCAGATCATCGACAGCGGCTTCGCGCCCGTTGTCCGGTCCTGGTTCGAGGGCACGGCCGAACAGGGTCTGCAGGCTGTCAAACCATCCGTCATCGAACGACTGCTTCAATTCCAGAAGCGCAGGGGGAATCCGGGCCAGTCCGCTGTCTTTGGGGGTTCCGACCCGGAACCAGCCATTGAGCCCAAGTCCGCCGCGGATGTCCCGGACCCGTTCCGACCCGCTCCGGTCCAGCGGTCCGAGCTCGAACAGCATGCTGCGGAGCAGTTCATCCGGGTGTCCCGCACCGTCCTCGGGAATCGCCTCTTCACCGGAGCCGGACTCCGACTTCATCCTGACGATCTCCTGGTCAAGTCGGGCAAGCAGCGACTTGACCGATGCGTTCACTTCGATCTCCCCGGATGCAACGGCGTCCAGGTATCCGCCGGCGACCCACCACAACAACCGGAAGGAATCCGATATGCTGACACTTTGCAGTTCTTCCATCAGGGTCCGTATCCGGCCGAGCGCGGCGTTTCCCCTGCCATCATCATCGTCAGCGGACTGTCCCGTGAGCCAGCCGAGCAGTTCCCGGCGGTGTTTCCGGCGAATCTGCGCGATCAGGCCGGATCGGACACCCTGTGGAATCTCCCTGGCCGGGGTACGGGCCGGGCCGGGCCCGTCCGGACCGAAACGGGCCGGATCAAGTGACGGATTGAACAGTGCGAAGCGGCTGATCGGCGGCTCGCCGAGACAATCCCTGGCCTGGTTGATCGGTTCCGCCAGTGACAACGGGGATTCCGCTGCCTGACGCGAGATTGCATCGACATAGCCATGCAGCGCCTCCATGCCCCGGCGCAGCACCAGGATGCCCCGGTACTGTTCACGTATGCCCGGCATATTGCCGACCTGGAGGCCAAGCTGCTCCAGCTTGCGCGCGAGTACGCCGGCCGCGTCCAGTTCCATTGCCTGCAGGAGGTCCCGGACATCCCGCAAACCGGAGACCAGCCGGTCCAGGCAACTGAAGTCGAACTCATCCTGCGCCCTGGCCACTGCGTCCATGGTCTCGCCCATGGCCCCGTCCAGGGCCTGACTGACCCGGCTGTATGCCTGTGGATGTGGTGCCGGAATACTCACTTCAACGGATTGCGTAACCTTGGATGGGGACGGGGTGTACAGGGAACGGCTGTCGGGGCGGCGGGCTCAGTCGGGCAGCCGGAATCCTGCCACGGCCCTGTCGAGTTTCTCCTGTGTCCTGCGGATGTTCCCGAGGACGGCAGCAACCTGCGACGCACCGAGCCCTGACTGCCGGGCAGCCCGGCGCAGGTCATCCATGTCCCGGGAGACCCGGTTCGCGACACCGGACTCCTCGGTAGCCTCCGTCGCCAGGGACTCGATGGCAGCGAGCAGTTCCTGGCCGACCCGCTCGATTTCCTCAAGAGCCCGGCCCGCCTCGTCCACAACACTTGCACCGGCAGTCACCTCGCCCGTCGTGGATTCCATGGACAGGATCGCCTCCCTGGCATCCTGCTGGATGGTTTTCACGATGTCGGTGATGCCGTCCGAGGCCCTGGCGGAACGTTCCGCCAGGCGTTGCGCCTCGTCCGCAATCACGGCGAACCCCTTTCCCGCGTCGCCAGCCATGGACGCCTGTATGGAGGCGTTCAGTGACAGTACGTTGGTCTGCTCGGTCACGTCCCTGATCAGGCTGACGATCTCATTGATCCGCCGGGAACTCTCCTGAAGCCGGCCCAGCCTTGCTGCCGTATCCCGGACCCGGCTGCCGATGGCGTTCATCCCCTCGACGGTGTCGCGGATCGCCCCGGCGCCGTCCTTGGCGGTCTGCCCCGCCTCCCTCGCGCGTTTCGACGAGTGAAGCGCCGACTGGCTCAGGCGATTGATGGTTTCACTCATCCGCTCGATTTCCCGCGCGGCATCCGCGATGCCCTTGGCCTGTGCTTCGCTGTTTGCCAGCAGCTCTTCAATGTGCCAGCCCGACAGTCCTGCCTCGGCAGTCAACTCGTCGGATGCGGACCTGATTTCGCTGACCCGCGTTCGTATTTCGCTGATGGCGAAGTTCATGGAATCCGCAATCACGTCCGTCGCTTCATCGGCCATTTCCGCTTTCACGGCCAGGTTTCCATGGGCGAGGCTGTCCATGTCCTCCAGGAGGCTCATTACGGCGTCCCGGGAGCGCTTCTTCCGGAATGCATCGGCCCGCTCCCGGCGTCTCCCATGACGGACCACGGACCAGATCAGCCCGATCAGGCCGAGCGAGCCCGCGGCAGCAAGCATCAAGGGCAGGTCCCGGACCCATGCCGGGCGTTCCGGGCCTGCATCCAGTTCCCGGATGATTTGTGCAACATGTTTTTGCATGGATGCTGACAGGCCCTCGATCCTGGCAGCTGCATCCAACATGGTAATGTAGTCGTCGGCATTGCCCGTAATGCCCGCCACACTGGAAACAAGCTGCTGGTACAGGGTGTCCATGCCCGCCATTTCCCCGGCCACTGCCACGCCGCCCATGCCGCGGATGGCATCGCTGATCTCCCCGAAACGCCGCACGTCGTCCTGCATCTTTCCTGCCGCCCGGCGCCAGCCCACCCCGCCGGCGGCAAATTCATTAGCGCCGGCGCCGACCTGTTGCACCAGAAGCCGCTGACGGTTGCCAAGTCCGATCAGTTCCAGCGAGGCCTCGTTTTCGATCAGCCTGTCCACAATGCCGTCCGCCCGCGCCGCCAGTTCCGGAACCAGGCTGCCGACCGCATCCACCTGGGTCAGGGTACTGCCAACCACTCCATGGCCGGATACCAGCAGTGCTACCAGAGGGTCGAGCCTGCCCCATTCGCCGGTGACGGCCCTGAGGCCGTCAGTGGCCCGGTTGCCGTATCCCTCCAGCACCCGGGGGTCCAGGGTCGGTATTTCCTGACCCAGATGCGTCCTCAATCCCGTCAACCGGTCGAACGCACTGTCGGTTCCCTTCACTGCAAGCAGAGACTGGTAGGCAATTTCCCTGACATCGGATTCCACCCCGAGAGCGGCAATCCGCATACCGGCGGTCTGCTGTCTTTCCTGGATTTCGAGAGCCACGCCCGCCAGGAGGATGGACAGGGTGGCGGCCAGAATCAAAATCCAGAACATCACCGCCCAGTTCGGTCCGACGACGGGCGCCTCCTCCCGGACGGCGGAACCACCCGGACCGGAATCGGAACCTGTACCTCCCGCACCCCCGAGAACCGGCTCAACGAGTTCCCTTGCCGGCTTTTCTGCGGCTGATTTCAATGCCCTGCCGCCCGGCGCGCGATCGAGATGAATTCCGGCATGCGGCAAAGTCTGTCAACATCCAGCACCACCCATGTCTGCTTCCTTTCCACCAGGACCGAACTGACCAGCGAAGAAAGCGGCGGGGGAATCCCGGCATCCTCCGTCTGCTCAAGCCCCTCGGGGAAGGTCCGGAGATTTACCCACCGTTCCAGCAACAGGACGCTCTTCAGGTTCTCGTCCGGCAGCCTGAACAGGATCGCCGTGCGCAGGGATGGAACAGCGCCAAACCCCAGGAAATCGGAAAAATCGACCACGGTATGGATTTCCCCCCGGATATTCGTCATCCCCCTGACCCAGTGCTCCGCCCACGGCACGGGCTGTATCTCCTGCTCGGCGAGCACCTCGAACCCTTCCGAGAACGGAAACACCAGGTTCCAGTCACCCACGCGCAGGCTGTATCCACGCCAACTGCGGTCCGCCACCACGCTGCTTTCGAGCGCCGCTGCGCCCAGGGACTGCGCTGCCAGCATCTGCAGCTGTTCCAGGGGAGTGGGGTTGCCGTCGATCACGTCTTCTCGATCTTTCGGGGTATTCGGTATTTTCCGTTGGGACGGTCTCCAGGTGCAGTAGTCACGCGGACCCCCGGGTTGCAGACGTTTCCCGGCTGACGGAAGGATTCGCGATATACCCCGCTGCACCCTGCCCGAGACCCCACATCCTGCCGGCAACCTTGTTCCTGGATGACAGGATGATCATGGGAATGTCCGTTGTATCCGGGTCATTGTACCGCATGCGCGTGGCCGGGAATCCAATGGTGCCGGGCATGATCATGTCCATCCGCACGGCGGGCGGGCTTTCCCCGCATGCCATGGCCATCGCGTCCCGCGCTTCGCCAACGGACAGTGCCCGCCCCCGATCAGGACGGTGCGGGTAAGGCGGCCAACGCCGGGGGGAACCGCCGGCCGCCGGAACCGTATCCACGGGCAAGCGCAGTTCCCGGAAATGGGATACGGGAATAGCGTCTCTCCCTGTCCGACGGCTTCCGCCGCGCTCTGGAAACCGACAATGATACGGATACTGCCAGTTGCCGGTTCACCCCGCATCCGCCGTCACGGCGTACTGTTCCACCGCATCCAGAAGTTCGGTCTCGCCGACCGGTTTACTGATATGGCCATCGGCGCCTACGATTTTTCCGCGGGCGCGGTCAAACGGACCGCTCTTGCTGGAAACCATGACGACCGGTATCCCGCCGTGATGCCTGCTGTTCTTCACCAGCGAGCAGGTCTGGTATCCGTCGATCCTGGGCATCAGAATGTCGACAAACATGAGGTCGGGCTGAAAATCCGCAATTTTCGCGATCGCCTCGAACCCGTCCATTGCCGTGGCCACCTCATGCCCCGCTCCCTCGAGCATCCCGCATGCCTGGCGCAGGATAGTCCGGCTGTCATCCACCACCAGGATTCTCTTCATGCTGGCATTCTCCCTGATCCGGACCGGTGCAGCGTCACGCCGGACAAACCGGTCCCGGGGGTAATCAGCGGGGCACCTGACCCCGTTCCCATGCTTCTTTGCGCGATTTCCCTACCAGTCAACAGGACAGCTCCGTTTTGTATGATAAATTAATAGGTTATAATAACTTACATCATCGAAAATGAACAGGTTCGACCACCCATTCGACGCGTGACCAGGGACACCAGCCCATTGCCGTCCGGCCGGCGCAGGCAGTACCGGTCCCGGGGGCGTTTCGGCTGGGTTCTGCTGGTTTCGCTGCTGGTGCACAGCATCCTTGTTCTCGGCATTTCGTTCGTCATGCCCTCCCAGGCGGGAAACCGGAGCTTCGCGCCGTCCATGAAAATCATGCTGGTCTCCACACCCACCGAGACCGCGCCGGATGATACCAACACGCTGGCCCAGAGCAACAGCCTGGGTGCGGACGACGGGGCGGAGCCGCTGCGGCTGTCCATGGATGCGGGCGCCAGGCTGGTGGAACAGCTCGAACGGGAACAGCTGCTGCTTGAGCAGCAGGTCAATGCCTGGCTCTCGTCCGAGCCCAGGGCCGACGCCACCGACATCCCGGTCATGGATCAAGCTGACCGGGACGCCCTGATGAAGCGCATCGATACCGCCTTCCTCAACACCCAGGCGAATCCCAGGGAGCGTTTCGTGCACGCCAACTCAAAAGTCTCGGATCTGGCGCCATACCTGGAGAACTGGCGCATGGTCGTGGAACGCGTGGGCAACCTGAACTATCCGGATGCCGCCAGGAGGCAGCAACTGGAAGGCGAGCTCGTTCTGGATGTGGCGGTGCGCGCCGATGGTTCCGTTGCCGACATCAAGATTCTCAGATCCTCCGGCCAGAAAATTCTCGACGACGGTGCCGTACGCATTGTCCGGATTGCCGCGCCTTTCGAGGAAATTCCGGAAAGCCTGCGCCGGGACTATGATATCCTGCACATTATCCGGACCTGGAGATTCAGTCACAACACGCTTGCAGATGTCACCCGTTGACTGGCCGGTCCACCGGACCTGCGGATCATCATGACAGACGGTTACCTTACCAATCATTTCCTGGTCTCTATGCCGCAGTTCATGGATGACAATTTCGCCCGCACCGTGACGTTGATCTGCCAGCACGATGCCGACGGAGCCCTGGGAATCGTGGTCAACCGGCTCAGCGCGCATACCCTCGGCGAGATCTACCAGCAGCTGAACATCCGGGTGGCGGACCATCACAGTGCGGCCCAGCCGGTGTTCGAGGGCGGCCCGGTGCATCGCGAATTCGGGCTGGTCGTGCACAGCCTGGAACCCGACCGGCACTGGGAATCCACCCTCCGGATCAGCGACGGCCTTGCACTCACCAGTTCCCGGGACATCCTGGTAGACATGGCCCGGGGATCCGGCCCCCGGGAGTCCCTGATGAGCCTCGGTTACGCCGGCTGGGGTCCCGGGCAGCTCGAGCAGGAAATCCTGCAGAACGCCTGGTTCAGCACTCCGGTGGAACGGCGGATACTGTTCGACACCCGGGTGGAAGACAAATGGAATCATGCCGCCTCGCTCATCGGCATGGACCTGAACAAGCTGACCGGCCAGGTGGGCCACGCGTGAAGGGTCGGGTTCTCGGCTTCGACTTCGGTCACAAACGGATCGGAACCGCCAGTGGCAATCGCGCCACCGGCACCACCGCGCCGCTTGAAACCGTCGCGGCCACGAGGCAGGGCCCGGACTGGCCACGGCTGGTGGGCCTGGTGCACGCATGGCGGGCGGATGAACTGGTGGTCGGGCTGCCCCTGCACATGGACGGCAGCGAGAGCCATCTCAGCCGTGAGGCCAGGCGTTTCGGGGACGAGCTCGCCAGCCGCACCGGCCTGCCCGTGGCCCTGGTGGACGAACGGTTGAGCTCCAGCGAGGCCGACGATGTCCTCACGCTCGGATCGCCCCCCGGAAAGTCCCGCCATCGCCGTCGCCTGGCCCACAGGGACAGCATCGCGGCGGAGTTGATTGTCAGGACCTATCTGGCGGACAATCCGGCCCCGACATGCAACCGATAGCACTGGAGCCGATTCTCGCCCGCATGGACCAGGAAATCCGGGACCTGGCCATGAACGATCCGCTGATGATCGGTATCCATACCGGGGGGGCATGGATCGCGGAACACCTGCACCGCTCTCTCGCCATCGACTCGCCCCTGTGCAGCCTGGACATTTCCTTCTACCGCGATGATTTCAGCCGGGTGGGACTGAATCCCAGGGTCCAGTCATCCTCCTTGCCGGCCGACGTGGAGGGCCGGGAGGTGATCCTGGTCGACGACGTGCTCTATACCGGCCGCACCATCCGCGCCGCCCTCAATGAAATCTTCTCCTGGGGACGGCCATCCCTGGTACGGCTGGCTGTCGCGCTGGACCGTCCCGCACGGGAATTGCCGGTACAGGCGGACGTGGTTGGACGAAAGATCGAGCTTGACGCCGACAAGCAGGCCAAGATCACGCGGGACGGCAACGGTGTCCTGAATTTTGAGATCGTGACCAGGGTCCCATGAGCGACAGCCGTTCGATTCCCTCCGACAGCGCGATACAGTTCGATTCGCATGGCAGGCTGCGACATTTCCTGACCATTCACGGCATGCCCCGGGAAACCCTGCTGGGCATTCTCGACACCGCCGAGTCTTTCATCAGCTTCGGCCAGCGGGAAATCCGCAAGGTCCCGCTGCTCAGGGGGAAGACGCTGGTCAACCTGTTTTTCGAACCCAGCACCCGGACCCGCACCACCTTTGAGATCGCGGCCAAGCGATTGTCCGCGGATGTCATCAACCTGAGCGCAACCAGGATGTCCACCTCGAAGGGGGAAACCATCCTGGACACGGTGCGCACCCTGGAAGCCATGCATACCGACATGTTCGTGGTGCGGGATTCGGCCAGCGGTTCGTCGCACCTGATCGCCAGCCACCTGCCCCCCCACGTCCGGGTGATCAATGCCGGTGACGGCCGCCATGCCCACCCCACCCAGGCCATGCTGGACATGTTCACGATCCGCCGGGAGAAAGGCGGGTTCGAGGGACTCCGTGTCGCCATCATCGGCGACATTCTCCACTCCCGGGTGGCGCGGTCCCAGATTCACGCCCTCGGCACCCTCGGGGTGGACGAAATCCGGGTGATCGGCCCCCGCACCCTGATCCCGACGGAAATCGAGGCCATGGGGGTTCGGGCTTTCTCCGACATGCGGGCAGGGCTCAGGGATGTGGATGTCATCATGATGCTGCGTCTGCAGCGGGAACGGATGGAAGGACAGCTGGTCCCCAGCGAACAGGAATACTTCAGCCGTTACGGCCTCACCGAGGACAAGCTCAAACTTGCCAGTCCCGATGCCATCGTCATGCACCCGGGCCCCATCAACCGGGGACTGGAGATCGCCTCCAGCGTCGCGGACGGGGAAAAGTCGGTGATACTCTCCCAGGTCACGAACGGCATCGCCGTCCGGATGTCCATCATGGCCACGCTGATGGGGGGAACGGACCGGGAGAACGGCCCGGTGACGCCATGAAGATCCTGATCACCGGCGGTCATGTTGTGGACCCGGCCAACGAGGTGGACCGTAAGGCGGATGTCGGCATCGCCGATGGCCGCATCCGGTTTGTCGGAAACGCTGAACCGGGATTCAGCCCCGACCGGACCATCGACGCCTCCGGGCGCTGGGTGCTGCCCGGACTGGTTGACCTGTGCGCCCGCCTCAGGGAGCCCGGCGAGGAACAGAAGGCCACCATCGCCAGCGAAACCGCCGCTGCCGCCGCCGGCGGGATCACCGGCCTGGTCTGTCCTCCGGACACCTGGCCCGTCGTCGACACGCCCGCCATGGCCAACATGATCCGTGACCGGGCCGAGTCCGGCGGCTTCAGCAGGGTCCATCCCCTGGGGGCCCTGACGGTGGGGCTGGCCGGAGAACGGCTCACGGACATGGCCATGCTCGCGGATGCGGGATGCGTCGGGGTCAGCAATGGCCTGAGAGCGGTGGAGAATACGCTGATCATGCGCCGTGCGATGCAGTATGCCTCCACGTTCGACATTCCCGTGTTCCTGAGCCCGCAGGATCCCTGGCTCATGGGCAACGGAGTGGTTCACGAGGGCGAGATCAGCACCCGGCTCGGATTGCCCGCCATACCGGAAGCCGCGGAAACCGTGGGGGTTGCCCGTGACCTCGCCTTGATCGAGACCAGCGGGGCCAGGTCGCACATCAGTCTGCTGTCCTGCGCACGCTCCGTCGGCATGGTCCGGGAGGCCAGGGAGTCCGGCCTGCCGGTGAGTGTCAGCGTGGCGATTCACCAGCTGCTTCTGACCGAGCGGAACATCGGTGCGTTCGACACCCGGTACAAGGTCATACCGCCGCTGCGCACCGAAACGGACAGGGATGCGCTGGTCGAGGGTGTCCTGGACGGCACCATCGACGTGATCTGCTCGGATCATCAGCCCCACGGCGCGGACGCCAAGCTGGCCCCGTTCGGCGAGGCGGCCACGGGAATTGCCGGCCTGGAAAGCCTGCTGCCCCTGACACTGTCGCTGGTGCGGTCCGGCGTACTGCCCCGCAGCAGGGCCGTCGCCGCCCTGACCGCCAGTCCCGCCCGGGTGATCGGAATCGACGCCGGGCACCTGACTCCCGGAGGCCGGGCGGACATCTGCGTCGTCGACCCGGAGCACCGTTGGCGGTTCATGCCGGAGACCATGAAAAGCCGCGGCCGGAATTCCCCGTTCATCGGGGAGGAACTCGTGGGCCGTGTGGAGATGACTCTCGCCTCGGGAAGGCCAACATTCGAACTGGAAACGCCCTGAAGCCGAAAGGATTGAATCAGGCGGTCTACGGACGCATATCCATACCAGGGCGGGAAATTCGCCTGGAAATGTTACGATAAATTAATCCGTTGTTCAGATTGCAGCAAGCCGGCACTTGCTACCGTGACGCCATACAATCTGATGATCGAGGTATTGAATTGAACAACCAAGCTGCTTTCCTGAAACCGGCGGAACGAAATGCCGGCGTGGCGATGCTGTCCCTGTTTCTTCTGTGGTCCACGCTGCCGTCCATGGTCATGGCTGATTCCGACCATGTGGCCGCCAATCTGCCGGAAGTGAACATCGTGGATGGATTCGCGGAACTGGTGGAGGCGGTAAAGCCGGCGGTGGTCAACATCTCGGTAACCGGCACGGTCACTTCCACCAGACGCCTGCCGAATTTTCGCAACCAGTCGCCGGAACTGGAAGAGTTCTTCAAGCGCTTCTTCGGCGACGAGTTTGAAATGCCCGGCGGTGACGGAACCCCCTATGAACGGAAGACCACGGCCGTGGGATCGGGTTTCATCATCGACCCGGAAGGGCTGGTGGTCACCAACTACCATGTCATTGAGGATGCCGATGAAATCGAGGTGGTGTTCGATGACGGCACACGGGTTCCGGCAAGGCTGCGGGGGACTGACGGCAAAACCGATCTCGCCCTGCTGGAGATCGACGGCGACGCGCCCTTCCCCTACGTAATCTTCGGCGATTCGGAAAAGGCCAGGGTGGGTGACTGGGTGGTTGCCATCGGCAATCCCTTCGGCCTCGGCGGCACCACCACGAAGGGCATCATATCGGCCCGTGGCCGGGATATCCGCTCGGGGCCGCTGGATGATTTCATCCAGATTGACGCGCCGATCAACCGCGGCAATTCCGGGGGCCCGCTGTTCAACATGAAGGGCGAGGTCATCGGCATCAACAGTGCGATCTTCTCACCCAACGGCGGGAGCGTGGGCATCGGCTTCGCGATTCCTTCCGCCATGGCGAGCAACGTCGTCAGCCAGCTGCAGAACACGGGTTCGGTACAGCGCGGCTACCTCGGGGTTCAGATACAGTCGGTGAATGACGATATTGCCGACAGCCTGGGACTGGACCGGGCCCGGGGGGCGCTGGTGACCCAGGTAATCGATGGCAGCCCGGCGAAAGCAGCCGGCCTTGAAGCCGGTGATGTGATCCTCCGGTTCGACGACAAGGACATACCGCGGATGCGGGAGTTGCCCAAGATCGTCGCACTGACCGAAATGAACAAGGAAGTGGACGTGGTGGTCTGGCGGGATGAGAAGGAGATGACCGTCCGGGTTTCAGTCGGCGGCAACAGTGACGGCACAACCGCCGGACCCGTCAACGGCAGCGACGACTCCGAGGCGGGAAAACTGGGGCTCAGGCTGGGTCAACTTGATGACGACGCCAGGGAACAGTTCAGCATTCCCGAAGGCAGCAGCGGCGTGCTCATCACCGAAGTGGCACCCGACAGCCCGGCCGCTGAGCGCGGCCTGGCGCGCGGCGAACTGATCACCAAGGTCGGCAACAGCGATGTGGAAACACCCGAAGGGGTGCAGGAGGCCATCAGGCAGGCCATCGACGATGGCAAGAATTCCGTGCTGATGCTGGTTGAACGGGAAGGCCGGGTGCGTTACGTGGCGATACCGCTGGACGGGTAGTCCGGCTCAGTCCCCGTTGCCATGAACGAGGGGAACGCCGCGGCCTGCCGCGGTGTTCGTTCCCTCGCGGTACCACGCCACCACACTGCGCCCAGTTTTCCGTACAATGTCGGCATGAACAAGCCCGTGACGACCCCGGCAGCCCATGCCATGATCTGGCAGTCAATGCGCCAGGAAGTGGAGCAGCTGATTGCGGGTGAAGCCATCCTTGCCCATTTCGCCCAGTCCGTGGTACTCGACCATCCGGACTTCGAGCATGCGCTGGCATCGCTGCTGTCCCAGAAGCTCGAAAGCCCGATCCTGCCGAGGGAGTACTTCAAGCGGATCGCGTTGCACGCGCTGACGGACGAACCCTCCATCGGCGACTCCGCCCGGGAGGATCTGGTCGCCGTCTGTGACCGCGACCCGGCCTGCAACCGCTACTCCGAACCCTTTCTCTACTACAAGGGCTACCAGGGACTCCAGGCCTACCGTATCGCCCACTGGCTGTGGCAGCATGAACGCCGCGACCTGGCGCTCTTCCTGCAGGGCCGGATGAGTGAGATCTTCGCCATGGACATCCATCCCGCCGCCCGCATCGGCTGCGGCATCCTCATCGACCATGCCCATGCCATTGTCATCGGCGAAACCGCGGTGGTGGGGGACAATGTCTCCATGCTGCATGAGGTCACCCTGGGCGGCACTGGGAAGGACGCCGGGGACCGGCACCCGAAAATCTCCAGCGGAGTGCTGATCGGGGCCGGTGCCAAGATACTCGGCAACGTCAGGATCGGGGAAGGCGCCAAGATCGGCGCCGGCAGCGTGGTGCTGAACGATGTCAGGTCGCATTCCACGGTGGCCGGTGTCCCGGCAAGGCCGGTGGGGGACTGCTCCAGCAGCCAGCCGGCCCTGGACATGGACCACACCCTGGACGGGGAAGAGTCGGACCAGCCCTGAAGTAAGCGGGGTCCTATCCGGAATCGGTACCGGGCCGATGCAAGCCCGGTGGTCGTCGTTGTCCGCAAATCCCGGGCACGGTATGGGGCCACGAACAGGCCACCACCGCCATCGCCCGCGGTATGAACCTGCTGTTGTCCCGTCAGGGTGACCGGTGCCGGTGCCAGTGCCAGTGCCAGTGCCGGTGCCGGTTCTTCAGAAGGATGACCCGGGCTGGGTGAGGAATTCCGTCTCCTCATCGGTGGACTCCCTGCCGAGGATGGCGTTGCGGTGCGGGAAGCGGCCGAAGCGCTCGATGATCTCCCAGTGCCGGCGGGCAAAATCCAGGTTAACCCCGAACATCTCCCGTTCTTCGGGATCCGCCTGCTCCGCAAGCGCACCGAACAGTTCCATGGATTTGTCCTGCATCGCGAGGTCCTCGCTGTGTTCAAACGGCAGGTAGGCGAATATCCGCTGAATCGGCTGCAGTTCCAGGTGGGTGCCGGCGGTAACCATCTCCTCGGCCATTGCCAGCGCCGCCGTGTCAAAGGCGAAGGAGTCCGCCCTGCCCCGGTACATGTTCCGGGGAAACTGGTCACAGCAGATGATACTTGCCAGCATCCCCCGTGGCGCTTCCCGCCAATGGTCGAGCCGGCCGTCAAATACCGCCCGGGTCACCGATTCGAACCGGGTCCGGATTTCCAGGTCCACATCGTCATTCTTGCCGAACCAGACGACTTGACGGTCGTCGCTGATCTCCCTGGCGGTCACACCGTGGCCGAACCAGAAGGTCAGTATGCTGTCGATGGTTTCAACCATGGGTCCCGAGGACATGAGAACTCCGCTGCGAACTTGATAGAATAGGCCGATTGACTTGACGCCCCGGCGGGGCTTCCGAGGGCCGCCACCCTACCATAACCACCGAGATTTTTTCCACCGGCTTCCTGCCCGCGCCCTGACCGATCGGACAATATGGCAATACGAATATTCCTGGCCCTCATTGCCGTTGCTGGCATCATGTGGTACCTGGCCTGGTATCACAGGGCCGATCCGGAATCGCGCCGGCGCTCGCTTCGGACCGTCACACTCTACGGGATCGGCATCGGCTTGCTGGTACTGGTGGTCACGGGACGCATTCCCTGGCTGTTCGCACTGTTCAGCGCCGCGGTTCCCTGGATCAACCGGGCAATGGCGGCGAGACGGGCCTGGTTCTTTTTCCGGGAGTGGCGCGGGGGGAATCCCGGCGGTGACGGTGGCGGGGGCCGCAGGCAGGAGACGGGCAGGCCCATCGAAAGCATGACTAAGGAGGAGGCCCTGGAGATTCTCGGCCTTGAGCCCGGCGCCACCCGGGAGGAAATCATCGACGCGCACCGCAAGCTCATGTCCCGGGTCCACCCGGACAAGGGTGGATCCGACTACCTCGCCCAGAGCATCAACCAGGCACGCAAGATCCTGCTGGACGACCACTGATCCTCCGGCCTCCGGCCGCCCGGCATGCTCAAGTGGGCCCCGATAAGGGCGTGTGGCCGTCGGTTACAATCCAGGCATCCGCAGTACACGAAAAGCGCAATGAGCAAATTCGAGATCCAGGGCGACAGTGCCTTCAGAAGCGAATCGCTGTTGGGACGGCACTGGGAAATGACATACGGGGGGACCCTGTCGTTCCTGAGGAGAAAATATACCCGTGACATCGATGGCGCGGATATCGTGGTGTCCGGGGTGCCCTACGACTGCGCGACATCGTTCAGGCCGGGCGCCAGGCTGGGGCCCCAGGCCATCCGCGCCGCATCCGTCCAGCTGGCGGAACTGCCATCCTTTCCTTTCGGATTCGATCCCTTCGATTATGTTGCTGTCGCCGACTACGGGGACTGCTATTTTGATTTCGGATACCCGCATCACGTTGTGGAAAAGATCGAGGAACATGCGAATACCATCATCGGAAGCGGCGCCAGAATGCTGACGTTCGGCGGGGACCACTTCGTGACCTATCCGCTTCTGCGGGCACATGCGCACAAGCATGGCCCGATCTCGCTCGTTCATTTTGATGCGCACCCCGACACCTGGGAGGACGACGGAAAGCGACTGGATCACGGATCCATGTTCGCAAGGGCGGCTGAAGAGGGAATTGTCGATCCCGGCCGTTCGGTACAGGTCGGCATACGGACCTACAACGCGAACCGATACGGCTTCACCGTGCTTGACGCCCCGTGGATTCACCGGCACGGTGCGGCAAGAACCGTGGAAGAAATCCGGCGGGTCGTTGGCGATCACAACGCCTACCTGACCTTTGACATCGATTGCCTTGATCCGTCCTTTGCGCCGGGCACCGGCACACCTGTCGCCGGTGGATTGTCCACGGCCACGGCACTCGAAATCATCCGATCCCTGGGGGACCTCGAGATCATCGGCATGGACGTGGTGGAAGTCGCGCCAGCTTACGATCAGTCTGAAATCACCGCCATTGCGGCAGCCACCCTGGCACACGACTTCATTTGCCTTCAGGCAATCCGGAAGGGCGCAGTTCCGGTTGCGGGCACGGGATAGCTTTCCGGTATCAGTCAATACCCCGCGGTGCAGTACGGTGCTTGCCGTGACCGCCGCACCTCGTTGGAGCCGGTTCCTGAAGACAAATCAGCGGATGATGCGTTAAGATATCCCTGAATCCTCGTTCGACATCCAGACACAACTTACGGAAGGTACCACTCTGTCCCGACCTAACACACACTCCTGGTGCAAGGCCAGCCTCCTGCTCGGTCTATTGCTTGCATTCGCGTGGCCCACTGCCATGAACCTGGCCGGAGCCGGGAATAGCCGCTACTTCAACATCAGTCCCTCCGCCATCTCGGAACATATCAGCAGCGCCGTGTCACGGCGTGAATATCCGGGGTCCGCGCGGATCAGTGGCGCGGGACTCAATGCGGATCTGAACCTGCATTACACCCTGGATACGGACCTGCAGCGGGAAGCCGAGCGACTGCTGCAGAAATACAACCCGGACTATGCCGTAATCGTTGCCATGGACCCGGAAAACGGCCGCGTGCTTGCCATGGCGGACAGCAGCAGGGCTCCACTGCCGGAGGATTCCCTGGCCCTGCGCAACACCTACCCCGCGGCCTCGGTGTCGAAGATAGTCACTGCGGTGACCGCCCTCGACCAGGGCGTGGTCGACGTGGACACGGTGATTCCATTCAACGGAAAAACGACCAGCCTGTACAAGAAGAACGTCTTCAGGCACAAGGACAACAAATGGACGCGGAAGCCCACGTTCAGGGAATCGTTCGCGAAATCCAACAACACCGTATTCGGGCGCGTGGGCGCGGTTTCCCTGGGCGGTGAGCAGCTGATGGACTATTTCCAGCGGTTGGGGTTCAACATGCGGTTCACTTCGGATTTCCATTTCCCCAACGGTACCGTTGAACTGGATCCGTCCGATGCGTGGCAGGTTGCGGAAAGCGCCTCCGGGTACACGCGGCGCAATACCCTTTCGCCGCTGCATGCGGCGGCACTGGCCGCCACCGCGGTCAACGGCGGAAAAATGATCGCACCGGTGCTGGTGGACCGCGTGACCGGCCCGCAGGGTATTCCGCTGTACGTGTACGAGAATCCCGCGGTGTCGCCGGCCATGCGGCAGGAAACCTCCGACAAGCTCAAGCAGTTGATGACCGCCACGGTGACCATGGGATCAGCCAGAAGATTCTTCCGGGGATTCCACAGGAAATCCTACAAGGATGTCGTCGTTGGCGGCAAGACCGGCTCCCTCACCGGCTCCGACCCGGCCGGCCGCTATGACTGGTTCGCCGGGTTCGCCGAGCAGGGGCACCGCAAGATCGCCTTCGCGGCCCTTTGCATCAACAAGGAGAAATGGTACGTGCGGTCCGCAAGGCTGTCCCGGGAACTGCTCGAATATTACTTTCAACCGCCGCAGAACGCCTGAGCCCAAGCGATTCCCGCACCCCATGAAACAATACCTGGACGCCGTCAGGGAAACCCTGGAATCCGGCACAAGAAAAGAAAACCGCACCGGGGTGGACACACTGTCCACGTTCAATATCAACTACGAGATCGATCTGCGTGAAGGGTTTCCGCTGCTGACCACGAAGGAGATTTCCTGGAAGAACATCGTCATCGAAAACCTGTGGTTTCTGTCCGGCCGCACCGATATTGCCCTGCTGCGCAAACACGGCTGCAGGTTCTGGGACCCCTGGGCGGACGAGGAAGGCAAGGTTCCCAGCGCGTACGGCAATTTCTGGCGGCACTTTCCCTTGCCGGACAATGGCACAAATGACCAGATCGCCTATGTTGTCGACACCCTGAAGAACAACCCCATGAGCCGGCGGATGGCGGTCGCCGCCTGGGCTCCCGGCAACGCGCAATCCAGCGCTCTGCCGCCCTGCCATGCGTTCTGGGTGGTGAACGTGCAGAACGACGGCGCCGGAAATCCGTACCTCTGCCTGCACCTGACACAAAGAAGCTGCGATATCGCCCTGGGTGTTCCCTACAACATCGCGGGGTACTCCCTGCTGGCAGAACTGTTCGCCCGTTTCGGCGGCATTACGGCGGGCATTTTCGGCCATACCCTGATCGATGCGCACATCTACACCGCCCGGGCCGACGGGAGCATGGCCGAGTACGACCATATTCCCGGCCTGAGAGAGCAACTCGGGCGGGAACCCCGGGCACTCCCGCAGCTGGAGATCGATGAATCCATCCGTTCCCTGGACGACATCGAACCCCTGCTCGATCTCGATACCGGGGAGATCATGGACAAGTTCCGGCTCCACGGCTACCACCCGCATCCCGCCATCAGTTTCAAGGTGGCGGTCTGATACACGCCGCCACGGGAGACCCGCTGACCGTTGGAAAACCCCGTCCCCCTGCGCGGCGCCATCGTGGCAATGACCCGGGACCACGTGATCGGCCTGGAAGGCCGCCTGCCATGGCACTACTCCGATGACCTCAAGCGGTTCAAGCGCCGCACCATGGGGTGCGCCATCATCATGGGAAGAAAGACCTGGGAATCCATCGGTTCCACCGCGCTGCCGGGGCGGCGCAACATTGTCGTCTCCCGGAAAGGGGTCGGGGGGGTGGAATGCCACGGCAGCCCCGGAGAGGCCCTCGACGCCTGCGGCGGAAGCGATGCGTGGGTCATCGGCGGCGGCCAGGTCTACCGGTCCGCGATGCCGCTGCTCAATCTGCTGGATGTCACCTGGGTGCCCGACAGAATCGGGGCGCACGGGGCGGTGACATTCCCCTCCATCGACCCCGATCTCTGGGAAGTGTCCGCCGAGGGGCCACTGGAAGGCGACTCCGGGCTCTGGAACACCATCTATCTTCGGCGGTAGGGACACCGGGCGGACGGAATCCTGCCGTCTGTTCCCGGGCCAGGATATCCATGTTTCCCGGACGACGGGGTCCTCAGGTCACGGTATCCCCGCTCCGGCCCGGGGCCCTACAGGGACTGGCACAGGCGACGTGCGTCCAGAATGGCGGCATGGATGTTGCGGCTGGCGACCGCATCACCGACTCGGTAGAGCGCCGGTGCACCGTCATGAGGCTGCCGTTTGCCTGACAAAAGCGCCCCGTAATCCGTCACGCCATCGTTGACACTGTGGG
Organism: Gammaproteobacteria bacterium; assembly: GCA_009842505.1. Taxonomy (GTDB): domain Bacteria; phylum Pseudomonadota; class Gammaproteobacteria; order Arenicellales; family Poriferihabitantaceae; genus VYFG01. The sequence continues at coordinate 2,417 of VYFG01000036.1, read as the reverse complement.
ACCTCAGCGCACCGTAGAGCGCATCGTTGGGCACGGTGCCGTGCTCCACGATCATGTAATCCACCACGCGGTCGATGAATTTGCCTCCGCCGAACTCGTTCTCGAACACCGCCCTAAGGCGATCCGAATCATGCTCCACGCGCCGCAGACGGTAATCCGGCGTGACGGTTACCCCCTTGTGATGGAATCGTCTCATGTACATGGGAAAGTTTGAGGATCCCATCTCGGCGCAGGCATGGCGGTCCGGGGTCACCAGTTCCACCCGCGCCTCCCCTTCTGCGATCTGATCCACGGTGGACGCGCCCTGGTGCTGGCCGTGGTCATCGTAAACCAGCACATCCCCGGAAACCGGGGTACCGGACAGAACGTCCCAGGTGCTGAGACAGGCCTCGGCACCCGGAACCAGGCGGGTATCCGGCAGGCCCCCGGTGGCGATGACAATCACATCGGGCGTCTCGGCAAGGACGGTTTCCTCGTCAGCCAGCACATTCCAGTGGACCACCACGCCCAGGTGCCCGAGTTCCGCGGCCAGCCAGTCGGTGATGCCCAGAATGTCCCGCCGGACCTCCGCCCTGCCCGCGAGCAGGACCTGTCCGCCCAGTTCGCCGGAAGCCTCGAACAGGACAACCCGGTGACCGCGCTCCGCGCAGACCCTGGCGGCCTCCATTCCCGCGGGCCCGCCGCCCACCACGACCACCCTGCGTCCGGCCTTCCGCGCCCGGGTGATCTGCTGCGGCACCTCGTTCTCCCTGCCGGTGGCCACGTTGTGCGTGCAGACCATGTCCCCTTCGTTGTAGATCCGGTCGATGCAGTATCCCGCGCCTACGCACGGGCGAATTCGGGACTCCTGCCCGGATTGCAGCTTGTAGACTAGCCAGGGGTCTGCAATATGCGCCCGGGTCATGCCCACGAGGTCGAGGATGCCCTCGGAAACGGCGTAGCGGGCGGTGGCGAGGTCAAGGATGCGGGTGGCGTGAATCACCGGCAGGTCGAGTTCCCGCTTGAACAGCCCGACGGTCTGCAGCCATGGTGCCAGCTTCTGGAACATGGCCGGCACCGCAAACCAGCCGAGTTCGAAATCGTTGTCGAACCTGCCGACATTGAGATTGAAATAGTCCACGCATCCCTGCTCCTGCATCAGGTGCAATGCCTCCAGGGATTCCTCGGGCCTGAGCCCGTCCGCCAGCTTGCTGTCGGTATCCACCCTGGCGCCCAACACGAAATCGTCCCCCGCCGACTCGCGGATCGCCTCCAGGACTTCCAGCATGAACCGGGCCCGGTTCTTCAGGGATCCGCCATATCCGTCTCGACGATGGTTGGTGTGCGGGGACAGGAACTGGCCCGGCAGGTGCCCGTTCTGCATCACCTCCACGCCGTCCACCCCCCCATCCCGGCAACGCCTGGCAGCGGCGGCATAGTCGCCGACGACCCTGCGGATGTCCCACTCGTCCATCTCCTTGGGGAACCCCCTGTGCGCCGGCTCACGCACCCGGGACGGTGCCACCAGGGGAAGCCAATGGCCGGCGTTCCAGGTGCTGCGGCGGCCCAGGTGGGAGATCTGGCAAACGGTCCGGGCGCCGTGACCGTGAACCCGGTCGGTCAGGCTCTTCAGATAGGGAATGATGGCGTCGGTCCCCACATCGAGTTGACCGAAGACCGACGGGGAATCCGGTCCCACACAGGAGGATCCACCGAACATGGTCATGCCGATCCCTCCCCTAGCCTTTTCTTCGTGGTATCGCTGGTAGCGCTCCTTCGGCATTCCCTCCTCCGCGAAGGCGGGGGAATGCGGCGTGCTGACGATTCGGTTCCTGAGCGTCAGATGCCGGAGGGTGAAAGGCTGCAGCAGCGGATCCTGGGATCCCGTCATCTCAGTTGATTCCTATTATTGACCTGGTTTGACTGATACTTGTTTCTGAATTGCGCAGTTACAAATTGGAAGTCAACTGACCTCTCGAACAAGGAAATACTGCTTCATTAACTTGTTTTGGTACTGCTCATACCCCGGGATATTGACAAGCCAATACGTACTCAGTCAATACAAGCCGCACTTTTAGTTGTCACCGGAAAAACACCTGAAGGAATACCGTTAATTCAAGCAGTTCCATGAACAACAAGTGTATCCCAATGATGGGCTCTGAAGTATAATCACATACCGTGCTATTCGCATCTTCCGGCGATTTCCAGCCAGATTGCGGGACTCTTGCAACTTCGGCAAACAGACTAGTTTACTGTTCTGGACCATAATTCGATTTTTCCGTGCCGATAAATACCATTGTGCTGACTTTGCCAAAAAACGGACGTCCCCGAAGGTAAATTACTTGCAACAGTCGAAATGGCCAGGCCCATCTGGACTATTGAATACTGAGCCGCTTGCAAAATTCCAATAGGGACAAGGGAATTGTGCAATGCACAAT
>VYFG01000086.1 GCA_009842505.1 Gammaproteobacteria bacterium | reverse complement strand
AATAGTCCGGGACAAAAACCATCATTCCTGACGGTTTAATCAGGGACGTAACAGCCGGTCCGGCCCGGCGCGCATCCCCGGGATCCTCGGCCGGCGGGGTCCGGGAGGGGTGCCGTCGTGATGGTCAGCGTATCGGAGGGACTGCGCAGCCTCCTGCGCACGAAGCTGCGGTCGGCGCTGGCGCTCACCGGGATCGTGATCGGGGTGGGTTCCGTCATCACGATGATCTCCATCGGAGAGATCGCCCGGGAGACCACCCGCGCCCGGTTCGAGGCCCTTGGGACGGACATCGTCACCATCGGCAACGTAGACGGTGCAAGCATCGCGCCGGGGCGGAGCATCGTGTTCGCCGACGCGCTGGCTCTGGCAAACTCCGTTCCGTCCATCCTGGAGACGGCACCCAGAATCGAGCTGTACGACGGGTTCGTTCACGCCGGGAAGGAGCTGGCACGGGGTCCCGTTCACGGCGTGACGGAAGCCTTTGCGCGGATCAACCGGCTGGAGACGGCCGAGGGGCGATTCATCTCCCATTTCGACCGCCACAGGCAGTTCTGCGTGCTGGGCGCGGACATCGCGAATGCCATGCGCCGCGCCGGCGCAACGCACGTCGTCGGCGGGACCATCGCCCTGATGGGCCGGTTGTTCACCGTGACCGGGGTGCTTCACGAGGCGGCCGAGAACCACGCGGTGCCCTTCCAGCTGAAGGCGGACAGTTCCGTGTTCATTCCGATTTCCACCGCGCGGCGGATCCGTCCCGAAACCGGCATCGACGTGATCGTCGCCCGCACGGGTCCCGGGATTCACTATTCGCAGGTCACAAGCAACGTGCAGGCATGGTTCCGCTCCCGGTGGAAGGACCTGGAACTCACGGTCACGAGCCCGACCCAGCTGGTCGAGCAGCAGGAAGGGCAGATGCGCATCATGACGCTGCTGCTCGCCGCGACCGGCAGCATTTCGCTCATCGTCGGCGGCATCGGGGTGATGAACGTCATGCTGGTCTCGGTGACGGAGCGGCGGCGGGAGATCGGGATTCGCCGGGCCCTCGGCGCGCGCCGCCGGGATATCCAGAAGCAGTTCCTGGTGGAGGCCGCCATCCTGTCCGCGGCCGGCGGCATTCTAGGGGTCCTGTTGGGCACGGCCGGCACGTGGACGATCTGCCGGTTTACCGAATGGGACTTCTTCGTCTCCATGGACGCCACGGTCAGCGGAATCGTCGTGTCGTCCACGATCGGAATCGTCTTCGGATTCCAGCCGGCCAACTTGGCGGCGCGGGTCGATCCGATCATCGCGCTCCAGGGATAGTGGCGGTGACCGGGTCATCCTTTCGCGGATCGCTGAGCGGGATTTTGCCGCCGCCTTCGAAATGCGACCCGGCGAGCCGGAAGGCATTTCCCGGTTCCTGCCCGGAATTCACCCGTGGTCGTTTCCTCGGGCAATCATGATGGCGATGGAAGCGCGGCATGCAACTCACGCTGTGGTCTGTATGGTCTGTATGGCGCTGTCCTGGTTCCAGTTGCCTGCGGGCGCGCAGGAGGGTGCCGGGCCCGGTCGTCTGGCACTGACCCTGGAGGGGGCGATCCGTCTGGCGCTCACCGGCAGCCGTGCAGCCATAGAAGCTCGGCTGGAGCGCGAGGAAGAGGGGTTCGCATTGGAAGGGGCGAAGGAGCGTTACGATCCCGAATACAGCCTGGATGCGGGCGCGATTGCAAGTGACGACGGGGACGGATCGGCGGATGTCTCCGCAGGGCTGAGTCTGCGCGTTCCGAGCGGCGGCTTGTTTCGGCTTCGATTCAGTCAGCCGGTGCTGTCAGACGGGGACCAAAGTCCCGGGGTGGACCTGACGTTCTCGCAGCCACTGCTGAAGGGCTTCGGGCCGCAGATCGATACCGCGCCGCTTTACCGGGCCAGGCTGGAGGAGCGCATCCACATTCGCGCCTTCCGGGACCGGGCGTCGGACATCGTGGGATCGGTGATATCGGCCTACCGGAATTCGCTCAGTGCCCGGCGCCGGGTTGCCATCGCCCGGGATGCCCTGGACCGGGCCCGGCGGCAGCTCGGAATCAACCGGGCGTTGGTGGAGGCGGGCCGCATGGCGCCGCAGGACCTGATCCAGGCGGAGGCGGAAGTGGCGGACAGGGAGTACAGCCTGACGGACAGCGAGAACGTCCTGGAGACGGCGGATTCGGACCTGGTCAATCTGCTGGACCTTGAGGAGGGGGTCGTCATAGACCCTGGGGAGGAACTCCCGGTGGTGCCCGTGGAGCCGGACTTCGGGGAAAGCCTGGAGACGGCATTTGCACGCCGTACGGATTGGCTGCGTGCCGAAACCAGGGTGCTGCTGTCGCGTCTGGATCTTCGCATTGCGGAAAATGACCTGCTGCCGGATCTCTCGCTGAGCGCCACGGCATCGCACCGGGATGGCGGGACGGAACTGATAGGGCGTCTGAACCTTGCCATGCCGCTTGGGGACAGGGAACCGAAAAGAGCGCTGGCGCGGGCGCAGAACGACGTCCTGCGGGCGGAAATGGATCTTGCCGAGAGACGGCAGTCGATCCGTCTCCAGGTCCGCCGGGCAGTGCAGAACGTGGCTGTGGCGCTGCGCCAGATCGAGTTGGCGGACCGGGCGCGGGAACTGTCGGAACGCAAGCTGGAAGTGGAGCGCCGCAAGCTGCAGTTGGGGCTGTCGTCCGTTTTCCAGGTGAGCCGGTTCGAGGATGACCTGGTGTCCGCCCAGAACCGTGAGTTGGACGCGGTGGTGGGCTACCGAAACGCCCTGACCGGACTCGACCGGACGCTCGGCACGACGCTGGAACGGTGGGGCATTGGCGTCGACCGCGTGGGACGATGACGGGGCGGTTGGGGTGCCGGAAGCGGGCTTTCGGGTTGCCGGGAAAGCCGGACATCCATCACGGGGTGCTGGACAGTCCCGGGGACCCGGACGTCGACGTCTGCACAGGCGCAGGATCATGCCGATGATCGAGTTGGTCGATATTCACAAGGACTACCGGCTCGGCCCGGTGGAGTTCAAGGTTCTCAATGGCGTCCAGATGGCCGTGGAGGCGGGGGACCTCATGTCGATCATGGGGCCGTCCGGCAGCGGGAAATCCACACTGATGAACATCATCGACCTTCTGGGCCGGCCGACTACGGGAACCTACCGGTTCAACGGTCGGGATGTCTCGACCCTGAACGACGGGGCCCTGTCTGCCTTCCGGAACGCCCATATCGGCTTCGTGTTCCAGTCGTTCAACCTGCTGGATCACCTGACGGCGCTGGAGAACGTGGCGCTTCCGCTGGTGTACCGCAGACTTGGCCGGCGGGAGATGCGCCGGCGCGCCCGGGATATCCTGGGTAAGGTTGGCATGGGCGAACGGTTGGGCCACAGGCCCGACCAGCTTTCGGGGGGACAGAAGCAGCGGGTGGCGATCGCGCGGGCGCTGGTGGGGTCGCCCTCGGTGGTGCTGGCGGACGAACCGACGGGTGCGCTGGATTCCGACACTGCCGAGGAGGTCATGCAACTGATGATCCGTCTCAACCGGGAGGAGGGAGTCGCGGTGGTGATCATCACCCACGACCCGGTGGTTTCGATGCAGTGCCGCCGCCGGGCGCTGATCCGGGATGGCGTGCTGCTCGAAGATACCGAGGCGGCGCGATGATCTCGACCGGAAAGATCGCCACGTACGAGGCGCGCAAGCGGTTCGAGAAGCCCGGCACCGACATCGTCACCATCGAGATGGGAAACATCCGCCCTGAGTCCGGCATCGCGCCGGATGACGCCCTGGCAATGGCTGGCATCCCCGATGACCGCGGAACGGAGATCGGAATCGACAGGCGGTTCTACCGCATGGTGGGCGTACCGGAAAGTCTTGAGGAGGGCCTGCCGCCGGCCATCCCGGCAGCCTTCTGCATGCAGCCATGGCGCATGTGGAAAACGAACGGATACCGGTCTGTTGAGGAACGGACCGGAACCGGTTTGTTTGGCCTGTGCGGCCTGTTGCGGGGCATCCCGTCCGGTCCGCCGGCATAGCCGGGCAAGATCAAGGACATCGACGTATATCGAGGTACCCAGGAAATGAAGACACCAGTGAAGGGAAAGACAGCGGTTTACGCAGGACAGTCATGAAAATCGGGGAAAGGAAGGAAGGGAGCGTGGTCATCGTCACCCCGGTAGGGCGGATGGACACGGTCCGGGCTCCGCTTCTCGAGTCCCGGATCGGAGCCATTGTCAGGCGCGGTGACCACCGGATCGTGCTGGACTGCGCGCAGATGACCTATATCAGCAGCGCGGGCCTTCGCGTCCTGGTCTTCGGCGCCAAGGCCTGCCATCGGGAGGGCGGGGAGCTGTCCATCGCCTCTGTCAGGTCCGAGTGCCGGCCGGTGCTGGATGCAAGCGGCCTGCTGTCGTTCATCGACTGCCACGAGACTGTGCCGGCGGCACTTGCCGCTGCGGACCATGCGCAGGAAGACGGAATTCCTGCGGGCAGAAGCCGCTTGAAGGCGGGGAACGGCCAGAAGATGGAGATCGGGGAGCTACGGAACGGGGAAGCCGTCATCCTTACGCTGGACGGGCACCTGAACAGCGTCACCGCGCCGAGCCTCGAGGCCAGGGCGGCGTCTCTCATCAGACAGGGAGGGATCCGGATCGTGCTGGATTGCAGCCGGTTGGTCTATGTCAACAGCACCGGTCTGCGCGCCCTGCTGATCTGCGCGAAGTCATGCCAGCTGGAAGGGGGCAAGCTCGTCATCGCATCCCTGCAGGCCCACTGCCGGCAGGTCATGGGGATGAGCGGTTTCCTGTCCATCATCGACTGCCACGAGACGGTGGAATCCGCGTTGGACGGGCTCTCCCGAACTGGCGGGGAACTCCGGGATGGCTGACTGCCGGCAGATGCCGTGGGATTCACATCGGCTGGATGATCCGTCCCAACCGGGAGGGAGTCGCCGTCGTGATCATCACCCGCGATCCGGAGGATTCGATGCAGTGCCGCCGCCGGGCGCTGATACGGGTTGGGATTCTGTTCGAGAACGCCGCCGGGGCGCAGTGGCGTCATGATCCGTGTCGGCAGGGTTTCGGGAATCAGCCCGCAGGAGGCGGGACGCAGCCTGTTACGGGCGAAGCCGCACACAATGCCGGGGCTCGTGGGTACCGCGTTCGGAATTGCATCGGTGATCGCGATGATCGAGGCCGGTTCTATCGCCACGGTCGAGGCCGCACCCGCCGCGGGACCGGGCGGCGGCTTCGTCGACGTTACCGAGGCGGTCGGTCTGTCCTATGCGGTGCGTCCGGTCGAACCGGACGGCGAGGAAAACGCCGGCGCCCGCCTGGTGGATGGCGGCCTGTCCCTTGTCGATATCGACGGCGACGGCAGGCTTGAACTCTATGTCGCCCATGGGGGAGGCGAGCCCGGCCGGTTGTTTTCCTGGGACGGGCGGCGCTTCGCGGAGCGTGCCGGCAATGGCGGCATCGATCCGGCCGCCCCGGACCGGGCCGGGTATTTCATTGACCTCGACGAGGACGGAGCGGCGGATTTCCTCTCCCTCCACCGGCGCGGCGCGCAGGCGTTCCGCAATGACGGCGGCGGGCGCTTCGCGGAGATGCCCGGCCCGTTTCCCGCAGGCGCCGACATGGGCGATCTGTATTCGATGGCCGCAGGCGATTACGACCGCGACGGCGACCTGGACCTCTTTTTCGCCCAGTGGGGGAAGTTCTCGGACGGACTGAACGCGCCGTTCCACTATCTCTGGCGCAATGACGGGAAGGGGCGGTTCGAGGACATCACCCATATGGCGCCGATCCGTGAACTGAGGCAGCCTGGCCTGGCGACGCCTCTCGAAGTGTCCTTCACGCCGACCTTCAGCGACATTGACGGCGACGGCTACCCGGACATCCTGCTGGCGGGCGATTTCGGGACCGGCCAGGTGCTGCTGAACGAAGGCGGCCGGCGCTTCGCTGACATCCGCGATGCCGTCATCACCGACGAGAACGGCATGGGCGCCGCGGTTGGGGACTACGACCGCGACGGCGACATGGACTGGTTCGTGACCAGCATCCACGACCCGGATGGCCGGTCCGGAGAAGGCCCTACCGGCAACCGGCTCTACCGAAATCGCGGCGACGGCCGGTTCGAGGATGCGACGGACGCCGCCGGCGTCCGGGAGGGCGGCTGGGGCTGGGGGGCGTGTTTCGCCGATTTCGACAATGACGGCCATGTCGACCTCTTCCACACCAATGGCTACGGCGTGACCCGGGCCGAGGCGGACGGATACGGGCTGGAGGAGGAATATGTCGGACGGGACGGGAAGTACTCCGCGTTCCTCGACGATCCCTCCCGGCTGTTCATGGCGAACGGAGACAGCTCCTTCACCGAGCGCTCGTCCGAACTGGGCGTCCGCCACACGGGCCAGGGCCGGGGCGCGGTCTGCGCCGACTATGACGGCGACGGCCGGGTCGACATCCTGATCGCCAACCACAACGCGGCGCCGACGGTCTACCGCAATGTCCTCGGGACGGACAATCGCTGGCTGGCGATCGATCTCGAGGGCTGGCATTCGAACCCGCTCGCCGTCGGTGCCCGGGTCACGGTGCATACGGGCCGGGGTCGGCAGGTCCAGGAGGTCCGTCTCGGCGGCGCCTATCTGTCCCAGGCTCCGACGACCTTGCATTTCGGTCTGGGCCGGAATACGGAGGTCCGGGCCATCGAGGTCAGGTGGCCCGGTCCGGCGAACCGGATCACCCGGATCGAATCCACTCAGGTCGACCGCCGGCTCACCATTCGCCAGCCGGAACCCGGCGGCGAGCTGCTTTCCGTCGTCGGGGGCGTCGGGACCGGCCTGCATCCCGCCGGCGCCGGGTCGTCATCGAGGCCGAGGCGGCGCGCGGAACCCGCAGCTTCCACCGGTGGACAGGCGAGGGCGGTATCACCTTCGACGATCCCGGGGCCGCCCGGACCACCGTCACCGTGGGGCACGGCCCGGCGCGCGCGTTCCCGCACTACCTGCCGGGTCCGCCAATGGCCGACGGGAGCGTCTCGGCGGCGCGGCGCTGGATCGAAGTGCTCCTGGAGGCCATCCGGGACGACACGGCGCGGCCGACCGTGCATGCCCGGAACCTCTTCCATCTCTCCGCGGCCATGTACGACGCCTGGGCCGGCTGGTCCGACGAGGCGGATCCCTGGCTGTTCGGAGACCGCCGCTGGCCCTGCGCCCGGCCCGGCCCGCCGGCGGACGGCGATGTCCGGCGCGCCCGCGAGGAGGCAATATCCCATGCCGCGCTTGGGATTCTGCGCCACCGCTTCCGCCGCTCGCCGGGCGCGGCCCGGACCCTGGGGAATGCCAACGCCCTCATGGCCGCGCTCGATCACGACGGAGCTTCGGAGGAGAGCCCGGAGACGAACCCGGCGGCGGCGTTCGGGCGCTGCCTCGCCCGGTTCTATATCGCCCGCGGCCTCGAAGACGGATCCAACGAGAAGAACGACTATGCGGCCCGGTTCTACGAACCGGTCAATCCGGCCATGGCACCGTCCCTTCCGGGGAATCAGGTGCTTGCGGATCCGAACCGCTGGCAGCCGCTCGATCTGCGGCGCTACATCGACCAGTCCGGCCATGCCATCGACGGTGCGGTGGAATTCATCTCGCCCGAGTGGGGCCGGGTCGCGCCGTTCGCCCTGTCGGAAGAGCATCTGACCGTCCACCGGCGGGGCGGCGCGGAATTCCCCGTCTATCACGATCCCGGACCGCCGCCGATGTCGGACGGCCCGCTCTCCGGGCAATACCGGTGGGGCTTCGCCCTCGTTGCCCGCTGGTCGTCCCACCTCTCGCCGGATGACGGCGTCCCGATCGACATCTCGCCCTCGGGCATGGGCAATCTCGGCCCGTTGCCGGCCCGGTTCGAGGATTATCCGGGCTTCTACGACCCGGTGCCATGGGGTCCCGGCCATCGGGTCAACCCGGCCACGGGCAACCCCTATGCGCCGCAATGGGTCCCCCGCGGCGACTATACCCGGGTACTGGCGGAATACTGGGCCGACGGCCCGGACTCCGAGACCCCGCCCGGACACTGGTTCACCATCCTGAACGCCGTCAACGACCACGAACGCCTCGCCAGGCGACTCGGTGGAACGGGGCCGGCCCTCGGCCGGCTCGAATGGGACGTGAAGGCGTATTTTGCCCTCGGCGGGGCGATGCACGATGCCGCCGTCGCCGCCTGGGGGATCAAGGGCTGGTACGACTATATCCGGCCGATCTCGGCACTCCGGGCCATGGCCGGCAGCGGACGGGCCGACGGTCCCGGGGCCGGGAAGCCGCCGTCAGGGGGCTACCCGCTGGCCACCGGGCATGCCGAACGGATCGGCGACGGCGACCCCCTGGCGGGCGGGAACGGCGAGCATGTCGGCAAGGTCAAGCTGCTTGCCTGGCGCGGCCCCGCCAATGTCGACCGGCAGGCTCCGGGCACGGCCGGAACGGCCGGCGTGGGCTGGATCCGCGCCGAAGACTGGTGGCCCTACCAGCGCCCGACCTTCGTGACGCCGCCCTTTGCCGGCTACGTGTCCGGCCATTCCACCTTCTCCCGCGCCGCCGCCGAGGTGCTGACGGCGCTCACCGGCGATCCCTTCTTTCCGGGCGGTATGAGCGACTTTCCGGTACCCGCGGGTTCTTTCCTCGTCTTCGAGCATGGCCCGTCCGTCGACATGGTGCTGCAATGGGCCACCTATCGCGATGCCGCCGACCAGTGCAGCCTGTCGCGCATCTGGGGCGGCATCCACCCGCCCGCCGACGACATACCGGGGCGCCGGATCGGCGAGCGGGTCGGGCGCGACGCCTTCCGGCTCGCCATGTCGCATTTCGAAGGTGGGAGCAAAATCCTGCGCCGCGACCCGCGAAGGGATGGTCCGGCCAGTGCCGCTATCCCTGGAGCATGATGACCGGGTCGACCCTCGCGGCGCCAGCGTGCCGCATGGCGTTGTCGGATTTGCGCTTTGGCAACCTTGACTTTGTATGAGTCCGATGTCGATGTGATTACGCACCGAATCCAAGTAAGTCAGGAATTCAGCAGATTCAACGGGATGCGATTGATGATCCGATGATGGCCCAATACTCAGCTGGAAATCCTTAATTTGACCACTATTGACATGCGGTGCGATAATGGCTTTGTGAAACGGATCTTGTTGGTTTGCGGCATTTGCGAATGTGCTTGGGAAACACGATGCTCGGGAGCCATACTTGCGAAGAGGTTGAGGTGTTTCGCTTCCCAATTGTAATGGGTAACGGAACCCCTGAAACTTAAAATATGCCGATGCTCGGCACGTTTGTCCTCATTTTCACTGCTCATGTTGACTAGAGCAGTTTGTTGTTAACTGAAATACTCATGAATGTAGGCTAGATTGGCTGATATCAATTTGGATTCCACCCAGTATGTGGATTCCGTCCATTATGCTGCCGAGATCGGGAGGCTTGATTTCATATCAGCACTGTTGGCGATCATTGCAATTGGTCTGGCTCTTGCCGCCATATACAGTTTTGTCCACTTCAGGAATGTGGCCGGCTCGCAGGCGCGAGAGACAGCGGAGAGGATTGCCCATGAGGTGGCTGAAAAACAAGCAAACGAGTACATCCAACGGGAACTGCCGAAAATCCTGGCTTCTTATTCAGCAATACTGGGTGTAGACGACGAAACCGCCAACGCCATTGCAAGTGAGCAGGAAAATGGTGACATCACTCCGGAAGGTGAATCATGAATATATCGGATCAAATGAATCTTGTGTCGCAGGCGATGGAGACTGCTCCGGTTAATGTGAAGACTCTTGCTGTTTCTTTGGGAATATCCGTGCATGAGGCATATCTGGACAGCCGGATTTCAGGAATGCTTGAGTGCAAAGATGGAAAGTACAAGATTTCTGTGAATGTTTTTCATCCGGAAACCAGGAAACGGTTTACGATTGCACATGAGCTTGGACACTATATCCTCCACAGAGAGTTGATCGGTAATGGAGTTGACGATACGACTGCCTATAGAAGCGAAGAGATTGGGAAATACCACAATACGGATATCGGCCCTCATGAAGAAACGCAGGCGAACAGATTTGCCGCCGGATTGTTGATGCCAACAAAACTGGTTATAGATGCCATCAAAAAAGGTATGGACCTGGATCGAATGGCTGAATATTTTGGCGTCTCGAGGCAATCAATGGATTACCGGGTTCAGGGGATGGATATACCAAGGAATTGAGTAATTCGGGTAAAGAAATGGGCTGTATTTATTCCTGCAGAAAGTTACCTGAACAGAATCTCAAGTTCTTTTTTCGCAGGTGTACTTTTAAGTTTGGAGCTCAAGGCTGTACGCCGAAGAAAGTTTCAAGAAATAGAATGGCTGTCCGATAGTATATTCAGTCAGCTTCGTTATCCAGGGACTTACGTTTCTCACCAGTCTCGCGGTTAAGATAAGCTACCGTCCACTCGCTCCCGACAGCTTCTACCGATTCAGCGGATGCCATCGCTTTCACTGGTCTACCGATGTCGTATCGGTAAAAGAGCTGCACCCTGTCATCAATCAAGCTGAACTCATGGCCGGTCACTTTCACATCGTGTAGTTCACCTTGATTGTCCCTTCGCGCGACAATACTGCCGATATCGAACACCTGTATCCAGCCTTCTCCGACTTCCAGGTCATCGGTTGAAGCTGCGTCGGCATTTTCACCCTCCAGATGGTCAAGCCAGGTTCTGAATGCAGTGATCATGTCCTGCGAAATACCTTGGTCTTCTGTGAGTGTCGTGCTGACGGATCGTTCTAGTCGGTCGAGCAGGTAGCCTAGGTTGAGGTAAGCAGGTTCAGACAGTCGCAGTGTCCCGTGGGTGGCATCGAACAACACCAAAGCATCCGAAATACTCTCACGTTGTCCGTTCCGAATCATCGCTATATTGGTAGCAACTGCATCGATATCTTGGGCTGAGATGCTGAACTCCCGAAGCATCAGATCACGAAGGCTGCTCGCAAGCAACTGTTTCACGCCTGGACGCTTGAACCAATCCTCGTCAATCCTCATGACCACGCCGGTTGTCCGGAAATCCCTTGTCTTCGGTGTCATCCAGGACTTTTCTTGCCGGAGGTCGGAATAGAATTTTCTCTCCCCACTTTCGCGGAAGCCTTCCACACGTTCATTGACCTGTAGTTGACACTCTGCCAGGAATCCGTGTTCTCCCATACGGAACCTTCCTTCCACGATGCCTTCCCGGTCAAACGTTCATGTTCGCGGCCGTGAACACCCCGCCCGATGTAACTGACTGAG